>JAXDHJ010000111.1:0-10953 GCA_034664565.1 Solirubrobacteraceae bacterium | reverse complement strand
TGGCCGCGATTCCCCAGCCCCACGACCCCAAGGCGCCGCTGGTGCACGTCCGCTCGAAGCTCGCCACCGCCAACCCGACGGTCTGAGCGCGGCGCCGAGCCGGCGGCGTCTGCCCGGGGGACTCACGGGGGCCCGGCCGGCGGCGTCTGGTGCGCGCGGAGCGACCCAAGCACGCTGTTCACGGTGGAAAGCGACCGGCGAGCGCCGGCCGGCGAACCGAAGTCGGCGTCGACGGTGAACGCCCTCCGGCCGATGACCGCGCTCCGCTCGAGGACCTCGTGGCCGTGGGGCGTCCGGAAGGCGGGGAGCCCGTCGGAGGCCATCAGCCGCAGTGGCCCGTCAGGGCCGATCGGTCGCCCTCTCGCCAGGAGCGGGCTGCCCTCGAAGATGGTGTGGTCGGGAAGAACGAACGTCGCCGGGTCAGCTCCGCGGCTGGCGGCTGAACATGCGCTCGCTGGCCCGGTCGAGGAGGGCCGCCGGACCGCGGGAGGCGAGGACCGCCCAGCCGACCTTGCCGCCGGGCTCGAGCTTGCGGGCGTCGGCGAGGATGGCGGCGAGGACCTTCTCGGCCCAGTCGTCGGGCTCCTGGCGCTCCCAGCCCGAGGTGTCCATGTAGCGACCGTAGACCGACTCGGTGTCGTCGAGCATCTCGGTGTTGACCCCAGGGGTGATGAGGTGGAGGGTCTCGACTCCGGTTCCCTTCAGCTCGCGGCGCAACGACTCGGTGAGGGCGACGACCCCGGCCTTGGAGGCGGCGTAGGTGGTGGCGGCGGGGAAGTGGGCGTAGCCGCTGATCGAGGCGTTGTTGACGATCTTGCCCCGTCCGCGGTCGAGCATGCCGGGGAGCACCAGGGCGGTGAGGTGGGCGACGGCGAGGAGGTTGACCTGGAACATCGAGTACACCCGCTCCATGTCCTGATCCTCGAGCAGCCCGCCGGTCATCTGCCCGGCGTTGTTGATCAGGAGGTCGATCGGTGGGTCGCCCAACTCGCGCCAGGAGTCCTCGATGCTCTGGCGCGAGGAGAGCTCGAGCCGGACCGGGCGGATCTCCCGGGCCCCGCCCTCGGGTGCGGCGATCGGGTGGTGGTCGCCGGGGGAGCGCATGCCGAGGAGGAGCGTGGCCAGCGGCTCGCGGGCCAGCCGCCGGGCCAGCGCCAGCCCGATTCCGCGGTTGGCGCCGGTGAGCAGGCAGGTCGCCCCGGTCAGGTCCATTGGCCCAAGGATAGGCAGGCCGGGCGTCCGCGAGCTGACCGGCGCCGCCATCGGGGCCCCCGCCGGCGAGCCACCGACGCGGCGGAGCAGACCGGAGTCAGTCGTGGGCGATCAGCGTCGCCCCGAGCTTGCGGGCCAGGCCGAAGGCGCCCTGGCGCATGACGAGGTCGTGGTTCCAGGCGAATGCGGGCCGGGCGAGTGGACCCATGAGGTTCATCCACCGCTGGGTGGTGCGCACCCGCCAGTCGTAGACCACCGCGGTGCACGGGCCGTCGAAGAGCCGCCAGACGCCGCGGCCCTCGAGCTCGCCGGTGGCTCGGCCCTCGATCAGGTGGTTGCCCTCGACCCGGGTGATCTCGATGTCGAAGCGCAGTGTGTAGGGCAGGACGCTGCGCCAGCTGAAGCGGTTGACCCGGCCGAGGCCGGTCTCCATCCCGGGCTCGAGCACGTCGACGGCGCGGACGCCCTTCCACCACTCGGGATAGCCGGGGGGATCGTTGATCACGTCCCACACCTCCTCGACGGAGGCGTCGAGGCACCAGGTGGAGAGGAACGTGTAGTCGGCCACTGGCGCGGGTGTCAGTTGGCTCCGCCGGTCAGGCAGTCGGCGCACAGCCCCCAGATGAGGAGCTGGGCATGGTCGGGGGCGAACCCGGCGTCGCTGGCGCATCGTAGGACCTCGGGCGGAGCGCCGGGGGCCTCGAGGTCGGCGACGGCGGCGCAGCGGCGGCAGACGGTGTGGGCGTGGGGGGTGACCCGCGAGTCGAAGAGCACGGCGCCGCTGCCGGTGCTCACCCGCCGCACGAGGTCGAGCTCCTCGAGGAGGAGGAGGGTGGCGTACACCGTCGGCATGGCGATCCCGGGGAGGGCGGGCGAAACCGCGTCGAGGACCTGCTCGGCGGTCAGGTGCTGGCGGCGGGCGTGGAGGGCGCGGAAGATCACCAGCCGCTGGGAGGTGACGCGCTGATGGCGCTCGCGGAGCTTGTCGATCAGCTCGTCGTCAGCCAGTTCGTGAGCCATAGCCAAACTGTAGCTGATGCGCCCAGTAGTTGTTGTTAGGTGACCCTTATTCGAAATTGAATGCTATTGTCGGAGGTCATGGGTAGCTCCGGGGACAGCAGCGCAGCCCGCGAGGAGGCGGCGGCGGCCACGGCGACCGAGGCGCCGCCCGACTCGGCGGCCGGACCCGACGCCCCCGAACCGGCGGCCGCGCGCCCGGCGCGGTCCGGACGCCGCCGGGGAACGCACTCGCGCCTGGCCCGCCTGATCCGCCGGTTGACCGGGGGCGACGAGGACGAGTTCGTGCTCCAGATCGTCCAGCCGTCGCTGGTCGGGCTGATCGACGGGACGGTGTCCACCCTGGCCCCGATCTTCGCCGCCGCGGTCTCCACCAGCTCCCGCACCGCGCTGCTCGTGGGGATCGCCACCGCCCTCGGAGCCGGGGTGAGCATGGGGATGTCGGAGGCCCTCTCGGACACCGGGGAGATCACCAACCGGGGCTCGGCCCTGGCCCGCGGCATCATCACCGGCGGGGCGACCGCCCTCGGCGGAATCTTCCACTCCCTGCCCTTCATCATCAGCGACGTCAACCAGGCGCTGGTGGTGGCGGGAATCGTGGTGGCGGTCGAGCTGTTCGCCATCGCCTGGGTGCGCTACCGCTTCCTCCACGTCAGCCTGCGTTCGTCGTTGATCGTGGTGACCCTGGGCGGGGCGATCGTGCTGGGCATCGGCGTGCTCGTCGGGAGCTCGTGAGCCCCCGACCGGGGCGGAGAGGTCTGGCATGACGAGAGCACCCCAGGTGGAGGCCCTTGCCTTCAACGACATCGAGGATGCGGTGGGAGCGCTCCGGGGCCGAGGCCTGCGGGTGTCGATCGCCCGGCGCCTGGTCCTCGAGCTCCTCTTCGCGGCGAGCGGCCCGGTCTCGGCCGAGCACGTGGCGAGTGCCCTGGCCATCGACGCGGCATCGGTCTACCGCAACCTCGAGATGCTCGAGCGTCATGGGCTCGTTCACCACGTCCACCTCGGCCACGGTCCCGGCCTCTACGTGCTCGTCGGGCGGGGAGATCCCGAGTACCTCTACTGCGACCGGTGCGCCACGGTGGAGGCGGTGGGGCCCGAGCGGCTGGACCCGGTGCGCGAGGAGCTGCGGCGGACCTTCGGCTACGAGGTCCGCTTCACCCACTTCCCCATCGTCGGCCTATGCCCCTCGTGCGCGGCCAAGGGGCCACCGGAGGGCGAGGAGGCCAGCGCCGGGGAGCCTTCGACCTCTGGGAGCGGGACCGGCACCGGCGGCCACGTTCACTCCCACTCCCACGGGGATCGGCCCGGCGAGCACGAGCACGACCACAGCCACGGGGATCACGTCCACTCCCACGCCCACGTCCACCCGGCCGACCGCGCCGTCGACGAGCACGGCCACCAGCACTGACCCCGGCCGCGGCCCCGTCAAGCGGGGTTGCCGGCAGGATTGCTCAGCCGCCCGACGGGTAACCGTGCGGTGATGAGCACCGTGAGGTCATCGCCGGACGGGTTCTCGCTCTCGGTGGCGGCCGACGGCGTCCAGGTGGTGGTCGCCCCGAGCGGGGATCTCGACCTGGTCAGCTCCGAGGTGCTCGAGCGCGAGGTCCGTCAGCACCAGTTCCGTGGAGCCGAGCGGATCGTCGTCGACCTGCGCGGCGTGGGCTTCCTCGACTCGACCGGACTGCGGGTGCTCCTGAGCCTGCGCAACGACGCCAAGCGCAACCACCACAGCTTCAGCCTCATCGCCGGCCGTCCGGCCGTGCAGCGGGTGTTCGCCCTCACCGCGACCCGCGGTCTGTTCGACTGGCGCCCGTAGTCAGCCGTCCCGCCGCGCGGGCCCCTCGTCGACCCTCCCGAGGGCGGGAAACACGCCGCTGGCCGTCCAGTCCTGATCGAAGGTGGCGGGGACCGGGATGGCGAAGCTGGCGCTGCGCCGGCGGCCGGCGAGCTGGGTGGCCCTGCGGTTGAGGAGCATGGTGCCCATGGTGTTGGTGACCCTCGAGAGGCCGGGCGCGGACTGGGCGAGATCGATCACCCGGCCGAGGCGCGGCGTCAACCGAGCGAGAGGCCCGGCCTCCCGTCGGGGCACGTCGAGCAGGTCGCAGATCTCCTCGCCGGCCATGTGGCGCATCAGGGCGGCGGGCGCGGCCTCGAGCTGGCGGGGCAGGGATTCGGCCATCAGCTCGAGCAGCGCCCGGGTCATCACCACCCCGTCCTCTGAGCGGCGATGGTTGCGGCGGGCGATGACCTCGGTCAGCGTCGTCGCCTCGGCGATGTCGCGCGGCAGGACGTCGGAGGCGATGCCGAGCATCTCGCCGACCGCCAGCCAGGCATAGACGTAGTCCTCGGCCTCGGACGGCGAGACCCGCACGCCGAGTGCGCCGATGCTTGCCACCACCACCACCGAGAAGGAGAGCAGCGTCCCGACCAGCGCCTCCTGGTTGATCGGCGTGCCCCAGGCGGCGCCATCCCAGCGCGAGCTGTGGGCGATGAGGTGACGGATGGCCGCGTGCAGGAGCCGGACCTTCTGGATCTTGCGGATGCCCTTGCCGCCGGCGCCCATGCTCCCCGGGGCGCTGATCCCGAGGACGAACTGCGCCGTCTCCCCCACCCGCCGGTAGTGGTCCTGGTCCATCCGATGGCTGAAGGTGAGGGCCTTGACGTCGGGATAGGAGGCGTAGCAATAGGGCAGGGCGGCGGCGGCCAGGGTGACCGCGACCTGGGGGCCGTGGTCGGCGGCCAGGCGCATGCCGCGCTCCATCCGCCTGGCGTCGACCCAGGCGGGGAGGTCCGCGGTGTCGCGCAGCCAGGCCGCCACGCTCGGGGGGAGCTCGTCGGGGACGGGCTGCTCGTTGGTGATCAGGTGGCGCAGCAGGCCGCTCACCGCCCGGATCTCGCCGGTGGCGGCCAGCTCGGCGATCAGGGCATCGGCGGTGGGATCGCCCCGCGTCCGCCATCGATCGAGCTCCTCGTCGGTGAAGGTCGCCAGGCCCTCGCTCACGTGACTAAAATAGCTTACGTCGTGCTGGTGAATCCCCGGGGTGCGGGCGGGAGGAGACGAGCCCATGGCAGTGGCAGCGGTCGACCCCGAGGCGGTGGCCGGCGCGATGGAGAAGGCCAGGCTCGTCCTCTGGGCCTCCCAGCGCCCCGACGGCTCGTGGGAGTCGCCGGGCGACATGGGCCCGGTGCCGACGGCCCAGGTGCTCGTCGCCCTCCATCACGCCGGGTGCCTCGAGCCGGGGGACGCCGCCGCCGGCGCGCGGTGGCTGCGCCGCCGCCAGGCCGCCGACGGCTCGTTCGTGGCCTATCCGAGCGCCCCGCGGGGGGACGCCGGGGCGACGGCCTGCGTCTGGGCCGCGCTCCATGTGGCCGCCCCCGAGGAGAGCGCCGAGGCCATCGCCGGGGCCCGAGCCTTCGTCGAGGACCACGGCGGCCTGCCGGCGGTCGTCGGGCTGCTCGACGCCGGCGACCTGGCCGCCGTCTACCTGGCCCTTGCCGGCCTGCTCGACCCGAGGGCGCTGCCCTGCCCCCCCATGGCGCCGACCCTGATTGCGCCGCTGGTGCGCTGGACCCAGCGCCGCTTCCACTCGGGCATCCTCATGGCGAGCATGATGCTCGGGGTGCTCGCCCGCCGCCTGCGGGGCGATTGGCCGCCGGAGGGTCCGCCGGACGGCGAGGTGGCCCGGCGCTTCTGCGCCCGGACGCTGACCCTGCTCGGGACATTCCACAACCCGGACGGCAGCGTCAACGCCAATACCGTGCAGACCGCCCTCGCCCTCCCCGCGCTGCGCGCCGCCGGGCTGGCGCCCGAGCACCCGATGGTGGCCAGAACAATCACCTGGCTGCAGGCCCAGCGGGTCTACGACGAGGAGGGAATGCACGTCGACGTGTTCGGTAGCGCGGTCTGGTGCACCGCCTTCAACCTGCGGGCGCTGTTCGCCGGTGGCGCCTCCCCCGCCGACCCGGCCGCCATGCGCGGGCTCGACTGGCTCCGCGACAGCCAGTCGGCGCTGCCCCAGCCGGAGGTCGACAACCGCAACCCGGGTGCTCCGCGCACCGGGGGCTGGGCCTTCCAGCGGGGCAACGAGACGATGGTCGACTGCGACGACACCGGCGTGGTGCTCGGCGCCCTCGGGGACGCCCTGGCCTCGGGCGGGCTCGCGGATCCGGCCGCCGAGCGCGTGGCGGCATCGCTGGCCCGGGGCCGGGCCTGGCTGCTGGGGATGCAGAACCCCGACGGCGGGTGGTCGGCCTTCGTGTGGGGACTGCCGGGGAAGCCGCCCGGACCGATGATGACCGAGACCGTCACCGTGTCCATGGGCGATCCGGTCGCCGTGGCCCGGATGCTGCGCCGCCCGCCGCCCGAGCTCGGCGAGCCCTCGACCGAGGACCTCACCGGTCGAGTGCTCGACGGCCTCGGCCGGACGGGCATGACCGCGTCCGAGCTCCCGATCCGGCGGGCGATCGACTTCCTCCGCGTCCAGCAGTGCGACAACGGGGCGTTCTGGGGGCGCTGGACGGTGAACTACCTCGCCGGTACCGCCTACGCGCTGATGGGGCTCGCCGCCGTCGGTGCCGACCTCTCGGCGCCGTGGGTGCGCCGGGCGGTCGGGTTCCTCCTCGCCCACCAGAACGACGACGGCGGCTGGGGAGAGCTGCCCGACTCCTACCGCGACCCCGGGCGAGCGGGGGTCGGACCGAGTATGCCGCCACTCACCGGCATCGTGCTCACCGCGCTCATCGACGCCGGCGAGCGCGAATCGCCGGCCGTGGCCGCCGGGGTGGCCTACCTGGTCGGCGAGCAGCGCGACGACGGAACGTGGTCCAACGCCGACTACCTGTGCGCCAACGTCCCCCCTGACACCTTCTACGTCCTCGCCGAGGGTGCCCGCCACAACCCGACCGAGGCCCTCGGCCGCTACCTGCGCCCCCACCGGCCGGGGCTCTCGTCGTCCTAGCCGCCGGCGAGCACGGGGCGGCCGGCTTGGCGGAAAATGGGCCAGGTAGGACTCGAACCTACGCCTCTCGGGTTATGAGCCCGGTGCTCTGACCGACTGAGCTACTGGCCCCGTCCGGCGGACGGTAGCCGAGTCGACCCGGCTCAGCCAGTCGCCGGCATGGTCTTGGGCCGACCTCAGGCCGCCCGCCGAGCCGGCAACGGACGGTCCGCTCGGGTTGATCGCCTCCCGGGGATGGCGCGTAGGAACGACTGGATGCGACGTGCGTCGCGCCGGGCGCTCCCCCACGTGTCTTGGCCCCGCGTGGAGGCGCGCTCGGCGCGAGGCCCGTTTCGCCGTCCGGCCGCCTGACGGCGGACGGCGGCCCTGGGCCCGGGCTCGCCCCGGCGCCAGCGCCCCCGCCGGCCGCGGGTCGCCCTGCGGGCGGGCAGCGGCGTCTGCCTCCCCGGCACCGCTCCCCGGTGCGAGTCGAGGTTTGGGAGTACGGTGTGGCGGATTCGTCGCCGGAAACAGCAGGTCTCCGTGCGCGAATGGAATCGTGAGGGCTGAGATAGCGACGGCCAACGCATGAGGAAGGGACTACTCGATGGATGACTCGAATGTTGGGCTGCGCCCGGTCGGCGCGCAGCATCACGCCCATCGGCGGCTGCGCGCCGCCGGCTGCGGGCTGATCGGCGCCGCGACGATCGGCGGGGGCCTCCTGGCCGGCGCGGCGCCGGCGAGCGCCTTCACCAGTTCGCCGCTCTGGCAGTGCCGCGGCAGCGCCCTCTACGCCTCGATCGCCGGGATGAACCGGGTCGAGCCCGAGGTGGCCAACGGCAACCCCAACACCGGCGGCGGCGCCAACCCCGACCGCGAGCAGTGCGTCAACGCCGAGGTCGGGCCGAACAACCTGGCCACGCCCCTCGGTCTGCCCGCCAACTTCATCAGCGCCCCGACCGCCTACGCGACGACGTCGATCACCCCGGCGATCGGCGCCTCGATCAAGCAGACCATCGTGGCCAGAGGCGGCGTGGAGAACCTGACCCTCCAGCTTCCCGTCGGCGGGACGATCGCCCTCGGAGTCGGGGCGGCCAACGCCACGGTCACCGGCAGCTGCGTGAACGGCGCTCCCAAGCTCGCCGGCACCAGCCAGGCGGTGAACATCACCCTCGGCGGGAACGTCATCTCACTCGACGGTCTCCTCCAAGGCCTCAGCCAGCTGCTCCAGCCGCTGGGCGGGCTGGTCAGCGTCAAGGTCAACGAGCAGATCGCCACCCCGACGTCCCTGATCACCAGGGCGCTCCACATCTCGGTGGTCAACGCAGCCGACAACGCCCCGCTGCTCGACGTCATCATCGGCGAGGCCAAGGGCGCCTTCGACGCCGACGTCTGCAACCCGGACAAGCAGTACATCATCCCTCCGGGAATCAACGGGACGGGCGGGAACACGAGCACCGCCACCGGCGGGGTGACCGGCGGCGACCACAACGGCAACATCGGCACCAGCGGCGGTCCGGCGGCGACCTGCGGTCGCCTGACGATGTACTTCGACCGCAACAAGAAGCACTCGCTGAGCAGCATCTTCGGGCAGCGCAACGTCACCCGCGGGCGGATCGTCAGCTGCGGAGCTCACCCGAAGTCGATCGTCGGCGCCAAGATCGACGTGATCCACATCATCAACGGCAAGCGGCACCTGGTGAAGACCGGCCTCAAGTCGCGTCCGGGCGGGCAGCTGACGCTGATCCTGCCGCTGAACCTGACCTCGCGGAACATCGAATACGACTACCGCGGGCGTCTTGACTCGACCAAGGTCACCTCGCGGGTGACGCTCCACCTCACCGTCCACAAGCGCAACGGACAGAAGGTCTAAAGCGAGCGCAGGCGCCGCCGCGCGGCGGGACGGGCTGGCGCCCGTCCCGCCGTAGGCGGATCGGTCCTCGCGGGCGACCGGCGCCGGCGCGGCGCGAGGCCTGCCCTGCCGCCCGTCCGCTTAGGGGCCTCGGCGGAGCCGCCTCAGAGGACGCGGGCGACGGCGGCGTGCAGCTCGGCGACCGAGAAGGCCCCCTCCAGCCGGGTGGCGATGCGTCCGTCGCGCCCGATGACGAAGGCCCACGGCTCGGTCGGCAGCCGCCAGGCGACGACCTGGGGGCGGAAGCCCTTGTTGACCTGGTTCTCGTTGTAGATCTCCATGTGGACGAAGGCGACCCGGTCGCCGATCTGCGACTTGACCTGCTCCTCGATGTCGGTCACCGGTCCGCACACTCGACTCGCGCAGAGTTGGGGGGTGGCGAAGAGGAGCACCACCGGCTTGCGGTGCAGGACGCTGGCGAAATCGACCTGCTGGAGGTCGGGAGCCGGCGGCTGGCGCGTGTCGATGGTCGCGAGGTTGGCCCGTCCGACCTCGCCCACCGTCGGGGTGTGGACGGAGATCGCCGGCTGGCCGACGTCCGGGGGCCCGGGCGCACCGACGTCGGCGCCGACCCCGCTCCCGTAGCGCAGCTGGCCGGCGATCCGCTCGACGGCGATGACGTTCTGCTTCCCCGGCCGGGCGAACCGGACCTGCGCCACATAGACGCTGTGGGCGGCCGTCGGGTCCTGGGCCACCGTCTGGCTCTGGTATTGGGGGGCGACGGCCAGCGACTCGAGATGGGCCGGGTAGGGCCCGGCGAGGCTGCGCCCGTGGGTGTCGAGGGTGTAGAGGGCGACCTCGGCATCGGAGACCTGCTTGTGATCGACGGTGAAGAGGGCGAATCCGAAGCGGTTGCTCCCCACCCGCAGCAGGGATACGCTCGGCGCCAGCGCCGGGCCGGCGGGCAGGCGGCTGAGCGCCTGATAGCTCGAGCGGGCGGCGCTCGGGAAATCGGCGGCCCGGGCGGGCACGGCCGGAGTCGGGCTCGAGGAGCCGCCGCAGCCGGCGAGGGCGCCGGCGGTGAGGAGGAGGGCGAGGCGGGGGGCGACCATGACCCTCGGGACTCTATGGGCGTGGGTTCCTTCCCCGGTCCACCTGATTTGATTCGCTGGTGTCGGCGCGGCGGCGGCACGGCGGATCTGGTCGACGACGACGAAGGGGAGCGCGGATGGCGGGGCAGCCGGCGGGAGGAGCCGAAGGAGCACCAGGGCGCCGGGCAGCGATCGTCACCGGGGCCTCGAGCGGGATCGGACTCGCCGTGGCGCGGATGCTGGCCGAGGAGGGCCACGGGGTGACGATGGTCGCCCGCCGGCCCGAGAAGCTCGCGGCGGCGGCCGCCGAGCTGGGCGGCGAGGGCCTCGAGGTTCACCACGTCGCCGCGTCGCTCGGCTCGGAGGCCGAGGTGGTGCGCGTGGTCGGCGCCCACCGCGAGCGCTTCGGTCGTCTCGACGTCCTCGTCAACAATGCCGGGGTCGGCCTCGGAGCGTCGGTCGAGGGCTATCCGACCAAGCACCTCGACCTCCAGCTCGACGTCAACCTCCGGGCGGTGATCATCTTCTACCGGGAGTGCCTGGACATGCTCCGGGCCGCCGGCGCCGAGCACGGCAGCGCCCTGGTGGTCAACAGCGCGTCGATCGCCGGCAAGCAGGGCCAGGCCTGGCTCTCGGTGTACTCGGCCACCAAGGCGGGGGTCATCGGCTTCACCCAGGCCATGAACCGCGAGCTCGCCGGCGCCGGCATCAAGTCGTGCGCCCTGTGCCCGGGCTTCGTCGACACGGCGATGACCGACTTCGTCAAGGACCGGGTGAGGCCCGAGGACATGATCGCGCCGGTCGACATCGCCGAGATGGTGCGCGCCCTGCTGCGCCTCTC
>JAXDHJ010000110.1:0-18054 GCA_034664565.1 Solirubrobacteraceae bacterium | reverse complement strand
CCGCTCTACGACGTCGCCGGCCGGGCCTTCGGTGTCAACTGGCTCCTGATCGCCTCCGTCCACCGCCAGGAGACCTCGTTCTCCACCGAGCCCGACACCTACCACGGCCTCAACTTCGTCCACTGCTGCGGTGGCCCCATGCAGTTCAACGTGACCAACGGTCCGCTCACCACCTGGGCGCAGGTCGACGACGCCTATCGCGCCGCGGCGAGACCCCCCGGCTACCCCCATCCGACCGCGGCCCACCCGTCGATCTACGACGACTTCGACGCGATCATGGCGGCAACCAAGCTCCTGGCCGCCGACGGCGCCGGCCCCGCCCTCGACGGCGCCGCCTGGGACGCCGCCTACGGCTACTACGGCCACGACGCCACCGGGGTGACCTACGCCGACCAGGTTCTCGCCCGGGCCATCAGCTGGTCCCAGGGTGGGTTCTGCATCAACTGCGCCCTCGACCCGGCCATGGTCGATGCCGTCGATGCCGCCTACGGGGCCCCGGTGCTCGCTGCCCTCCAAGCCGAGGCGGCGGCCAAGCGGGCGGCCGCCGCCGCCGCCGCGGCCGCCCGGCGGGCGGCGGCCAAGCACTAGGCCGGGGCGGGCTCTCCCGCCGGCGGGGCCGGGCTCGGGGCCTCGGTCCGGGTGGCCACGAAGTCGCGGCCCCGCACCAGGGCGAAGCCGAAGAAGGCGCCGACGAGGGCGACGGCGGCGGCGATGACGAGGATCTCGTTGAGGGCCCCGGCGAACCCGGCCCGGAAGGCGTGGAGCAGGGCCTCGCGCGGGGCCGGCCCCAGGGTGCGGGCCAGCGACGAGGTGGTGCCCGAGGCGAGGGTGGCCGCCAGCCCGCCGTGCGTCCCGGCGATCACCGCCTGCTCCTGCCCGCTGCGGGCCAGTCCAGCCAGGGTGCGCGAGCTGATCTCGTGCTGGAAGATCGCCCCCAGCCCGGCGATGCCGGTGGCAATCCCCACCTGGCGGAAGGTGCTGTTGATGCCGGAGGCCATCCCCGACCGGGCCGGCGGGACCACGCTGATCGCCGTGGAGGCCAGCGGCGGGTTGATCATGCCGATGCCCGCCCCGGCGATCACCGATCCCACCAGCAGATGGGTCCAGCCCGAGTTGGCGTCGAGGCCGCTCATGAGCAGGAGACCCAGCCCGACCAGCAGCAGCCCGGTCCCCAGCATGGCGCGCACCGGCACGCGGACGGTCAGGCGCCCGGCGATGGGGGCGACGATGAACGAGAGGAGGGTGACCGGCAGGAAGCGCAGCCCGGCGTCCAGGGGGCCGAAACCGAGGACGTTCTGGATGTACAGGGTGAGGTAGAGGAACATCGAGAACATCGACGCCGAGAGGGCGAAGGCGACGATGGAGGCGCCGGCAAAGGCCGGTCGGCGGAAAAGCTCGAGATCGAGCATCGGGCGCTCCTGGGCCCGCTCGACGAGCAGGAAGGCGACGAGGAGGACTCCCGCCCCGCCGAGGAAGGCGAGGATCCGCGTGCTTCCCCAGCCCCGGTCGTTGCCCTCGACCAGGGCGAGGATGAGCAGGAAGAGGCCGCCGGAGAAGGTGATCAGCCCGAGCCAGTCGACGCCGGTCGCCGCCGGATCGCGTGACTCCTCGAGCTGGGTCACGGTGATGATCACGGCGAGGATGCCGATGGGCACGTTGACGAAGAAGATCCACTCCCAGCCGATGCCCGAGGTCAGCGCCCCGCCGATCAGCGGCCCGACGGCCACCGCCCCGCCGGTCACCGCCCCGAACACGCCGAAGGCGACCCCGCGATCACGGCCCTGGAAGGCCTGGGCGATCAGGGCCAGGGAGGTGGCGAACATGATTGCCCCGCCCACCCCCTGCACCGCCCGGGCCAGGTTCAGCATCAGGGCACTGGTCGACACGCCGCAGACCAGGGAGGCCAGGGTGAAGAGGACGAGGCCGGCGGCAAAGACCTTCCGGCGCCCCACCAGGTCGGCGATCGCCCCGGCGGTGAGCAGGAGGGCGGCCAGGGTCAGGGCGTAGGCATTGACCACCCACTGGAGGTCGGCGAAGCTGGCATGGAGGGCACGCTGGATGTCCGGGAGGGCGACGTTGACCACCGTTATGTCGAGCAGGAGCATGAAGATGCCGATGCACACGGCGATCAACGTCCACCACTTGCGCTCCATCAGCCCGCCGTCCCCGCCGCCGCCGGCTCTCCGGCCCCGGTGTCCGCCAGCCTCCCGCCCCGGGATGCCGCCCCCGGGCCCGGGCGAAGCCCGTCCAACAGCTCGTCGCGCCCGATCATCGCCTTCGAGGATAGCCACCGCGCCGCGCTCGCCTCGTCTCCGCCGGGTCGAGCATCGCCGGCCCGGTCGGCTACGTTCTCCCCGGTGGCGGTCGCCTCTCGGTCTCCTGCGTCGGGCCAACACCCGGCGGGCCGCGGGGCAGGCACGGGCCGTGCGCGCTGATCCCCGCCAGCTCGCGGCGATCCTCGCCGGCGGGTTCCTCGGCACCGTCGCCCGCGCCGAGCTCGCCGTCGCCCTTCCGCACGCGCCGGGCCGGTGGCCGTGGGCCACGCTCGGGGTCAACATCCTCGGCGCCTTCCTCCTCGGCTACGTCACCACCCGCCTCCAGGAGCGCCTCCCCCTCTCCGCCTACCGCCGTCCGCTCCTCGGCACCGGCCTCTGCGGTGGCCTGACCACCTTCTCCACCATCCAGATCGAGCTGCTCCAGATGCTCGACCGCGCCGACTACGGCCTGGCGGCGGCCTATGCCCTGACCGGCGTCGGCGCCGGCTTCCTCGCCGTCGCCCTCGCCACCAACCTCGTCCGCCGTGCCGGGATGGCCCGATGAGCGTGCCCGTGCTCATGGCCGTCGGCCTCCTCGGCGGCGCCGGCGCCGTCGCCCGCTTCCTCCTCGACGGCGCCGTCTCCCGCCGGGCCGGACGCGCCTTCCCATTCGGGACGCTCACGGTCAACCTCACCGGCGCCTTCCTCCTCGGCCTCCTCGTCGGGGCGGCGCCCGGCGGCGACGCCGATCGCCTCCTCGGCACCGGTCTCCTCGGCGGCTACACCACGTTCAGCACATGGGCCCTCGAGAGCCATCGCCTCGGCGAGGACGGCGAGCTCCGGCTCGGCGCGCTCAACTTCGCGGTCGCCCTCACCTTGGGCCTCGGTCTCGCCTGGGTCGGCCGGCTACTCGGGGGGGCGTTGTGAGCGACGACTGCCTCAAGCTCACCACCTACTTCGGCGAGCGCGCCCGGGCCGGCGGGCGCTTCCTCGCTGACGCCCTGATCGACGTCTACGCCCGGAACGAGCTTCAGGTCAGCCTGGTCATGCGCGGCGCCCTCGGCTTCGGCATCAAGCACAGCGTGCGCACCGACCGGCTGCTCACCCTCTCCGAGGACCTGCCGATGGTGGCGGTCGCCGTCGACACCCGGCCCCGGATCGAGGCCGCCCTGCGCGAGGTCGACGAGCTTCATCTCGGCGGCCTCGTGACCCTCGAGCGGGCGCGGATGCTGACCTGCCAGGCCGGGGGCCTGGAGCTTCCCGACGAGCTCCTGCGGGAGGCGGTCAAGCTCACCGTCTACGTCGGGCGCCACCAGCGCCTCGGCGGGAGGCCGGCCCACCAGGCGATCGTCGAGCTCCTGCGCGAGCGCGGCGTCGACGGCGCCACCGTCCTCCTCGGAGTCGACGGCACCGTCCACGGCCGGCGCCTGCGCGCCGGGTTCTTCGCCGCCAACGCCGAGGTTCCCCTCATGGTGGTGGCGCTCGGCGCCGCCGAGAGCGTCGCCGCCGCCGGGGCCGAGCTCGCCGCGTGGCTTCCGCGCCCGCTCATGACCCTCGAGCGGGTGCGGGTGTGCAAGCGCGACGGCCGCCGGCTCGCCCAGCCGCGCCAGCTGTCGGAGACCGACGGCGGCGGCCGCCCGATGTGGCAGCAGCTCACCGTCTACGCCGGCGAGGCCTCGCGCCACCGCGGGCGACCCCTCGCACCCCAGCTGGTCCGCGCCCTACGCGAGGCCGGCGCCGCCGGTGCCACCAGCCTGCGCGGGGTGTGGGGCTACCACGGCGACCACCAACCCCACGGCGACCGCTTCTGGGCCCTGCGCCGTCACGTCCCGGCGGTGACAGTGATCATCGACACCCCAGGGCGCAGCCGTCGCTGGTTCGAGATCGTCGATCGGCTGACCGACGAGACCGGTCTGGTGACCAGCGAGATGGTGCCGGCCTACCGGGCGGCCGCCCCCGGGCTGCTCACCGGCGGGCTCGAGCTCGCCGGGGAGATGCCCTAGGCCGGAGCTCCCGCCGCACGGGAGCCCGGGCCCTCGCCCCAGCCGGCCCCGGCCACGTGGGCGAGGGCGGCGAGGAGGGCGGCGTTGAACGGACCCCCCTCCTCGGCCACCACCAGATGATCGCCGGGGATCTCGAACCGCGCCGCCCCGAGCGCCTCGGCCAGGGCCCGCTGCTTGGACGGTGGGACGCTCCGGTCGTGGGCGGTGACCACCACCGCCGCCGGCACGGCCAGGCCGTCGATCCAGCCCCGGCTGTCGAAGCGCCCGAGCTCCCGGCCCGCCTCGGCCAGGGCGCCCGGCGCGCCACGCCCGAGCTCGGCGACGAGCCAGCCCGTCCGCTCGTCCTGCGGTACCCCGCTCACCCGCAGCAAGGTGGTCCAGAAGCCGAAGGGCGAGAGGGAGACGACCAGACGCACCAGTCCCATCATTCGCCACAGCCGCTCGAACTCCCGGCCCTGCCACTCCCGGGTGGTGGCGCAGAGGACGAGGCCGGCGAGGAGCCGTGGATGTCCGCGGGCCAGGAGTTGGGCGATCGGTCCTCCCATCGAGTAGCCGACGGCGATGGCCGGGGCCGCGCCGAGGGCGCTGAGAAGCGCGGCCGCGTCGTCGGCGCAGTCGGTGAGACGGAACGGCTCGAGCGAGCGTAGGCCCCGGCCGTGCCCCCGGTGGTCGACGGCCAGCACCCGGTAGCCGGCGTCGATGAGCGGCTGGTAGCAGCCCAGCCAGTTGATGTCGGCGTTGACCATCCAGCCGTGCAGAAGGAGCACCGCCGGCCCGCCGCCGCCCGAGTCGCGGACGAAGACCTCGCCGCGTCCGGCGAGGTGGACGATCCGGCCCGGCGGCGGCTCACCCGGTGGTCCGGCCGGCGCCGCGCCCGCGACGCCGCCCCGCCGGCCCCGGCGTCCGGGAAGGAGGGCGCGCAGCAGCAGCGGCCCGATCGCCGGGATCTCCGGGGCCTCGCCGGGCGGCGGCTCGGGCTCGGCCGGCGGCAGGGCTAGGCCACTTCGCGGGCGGCGGCCTCGGCCGCCTTCAGCTGGTTCTCGACCAGATCGAGGCCGCTGTCCCAGAAGCCGGGGTCGGCGAGGTCGATGCCGACCATGGCCCCGAGTTCGTGCGGGCTGCGCGAGCCGCCGGCGGCGAGCAGCGAGAGGTAGCTCTCGGCGAAGCCGTCGCCCTGCTCGACGTAGCGCTGGTATACGGAGAGGGCGAGGAGCTGGCCGTAGGCGTAGGCGTAGACGTAGCCGGGGACGTTGATGAAGTGGGGCACGTAGGACCACCAGCCGCGGTAGCCCTCGGTGAGCTCGACCGAGTCGCCGAGCAGCTCGGTCTGGCTCTCGATCCACAGCTCGGCGAAGCGCTCGACGGCCAGCTCGCCACGCTCGCGCCGCTCGGTGTGGACGAGATGCTCGAAGTGGTTCATCGCCACCTGGCGAAACACGGTGGCGATCGCCCCCTCGATGTCCTCGGCCAGCAGCGCGAGCCGCGAGGCGGGAGTCGGGGCTGCCCGGAGCAGCCGACCGAAGGTCAGCGCCTCCCCGAACACCGAGGCGGTCTCGGCCAGGGTCAGCGGCGTGTGCTGGTGAAAGACGCCCTGCTCGGCGGCGAGGGCGGCGTGCACCCCGTGGCCGAGCTCGTGGGCCAGGGTGAGGACGTCACGGCGGCGGCCGGTGTAGTTGAGCATCACGTAGGGGTGGACCGACGGGACGGTGTAGGCGCAGAACGCCCCGCCCCGCTTGCCCGCCCGGGGCGGCGCGTCGATCCAGTGCTCCTCGAAGAAGCGCTCGGCCAGGGCGCCAAGGCGGGGCGAGAACGAGCCGTAGGCGCCGAGCACGAGCTCGCTCGCCGCCGGCCAGTCGACCCGGACGTCCTCGGTGGAGACCGGGGCCATCCGGTCGTAGTCGGCGAGCCTGTCGATTCCCAGGAGCTCGGCCTTCAGGCGATACCAACGCCGGGGGAGCTCGTAGCGGCCGCGTACGGCCTCGATCAGCGCCGCCACCGACTCGTCACTCGCCTCGTTGGCCAGGTTGCGAGCGGCCAGCCAGTGGGGGTAGGCCCGCAGGCGGTCGTCGGTGGCCTTGTCGGCGAGCAGGGTGTTGAACACGAAGGCCCGGGTCCGCAGCCCGGGCTCGAGGGCCCGGGTGACCGCCTGCGCCGTCTCCCGCCGGACCTCGCGCTCAGGTGAGGCGAGCCGGCTGAGGGCCATGTCCAGGGTCACCGGCTCCTCGAGCTCGACCTCGATCGCCGAGGTCAGCTCCTCGAACAGGCGCCCCCAGGCGCTGCGTCCGGTCAGCGCCTTCTCGGAGAGGACTCGCTCCTCGGGCTCGGAGAGGAGGTGCGGGCGGTAGCGGCGGGCGGTGCGCAGGTAGTGGCGGCAGAAGTCGAGATCCGGGCCGCTCAGGAGCTCCTCGGCCCGCTCGTCGTCGAGGGCCGCCCACTCGAGCTCGAAGAACAGGAGCATCGTCTCCAGGGCGGTCGCCCGTTCCTCCACGCGCTGCATCAGCGCGCCCCGGCTCGCGTCCGCGGTGTCGGTGCTGAAGCGCAGCTGGGCGTAGGAGCCGGCCCGGCCGATCACGTCGTTGATCGCCGCCAGCTCGGCCATCGCCTCGCGCAGCCCGCCGGCATCGATGCTCGCCAGGGTCCCGCGGTAGCGGGCGGCAAACCGCTCGCCCCGCTCGCCGGCCTCGGCCAGGGCGGCGTCGACACCGTCGGCCCCCTCGACCAGGTGATCGAGGTCCCAGACGACCTCTTCCAGAGCGGCGGTGGGGTTCATCGACGCGGAAGTTTATCGTCCGGTGGCTGCCACCGACCGCGGCTCCCCCGGGCTCGCCGAGTCGAGCCCGCCTACGGGCGGTTGGCGTCGATGAGGCCCTGGATCAGGCGCCCGTCCGGGAGCTCGGGGAAGTCCATGACCACCGTGCCCAGCCGCTCCCCGGCAGGCCGGCGTCCGAGGTAATCGAGGAGCCGCCGGTTCATGCCGTCGACGCCCGGAGTTCCGCCGGCGACGGCCCGGGGAAAGCTGAAGTCGCTGGTGGCGCTGGTGAAGGTCAGGTACCAGCCGGTGGTGGTGGCGGCGGCCTCGTCGAGGTGGCGAGCCACCGCCGACCACTTGGCCGCCATCTGGCCGGGGAGGGGTCCGGCCAGCTCCCACTCGT
Source organism: Solirubrobacteraceae bacterium (assembly GCA_034664565.1). Classification (GTDB taxonomy): domain Bacteria; phylum Actinomycetota; class Thermoleophilia; order Solirubrobacterales; family Solirubrobacteraceae; genus Palsa-513. The sequence continues at coordinate 10,644 of JAXDHJ010000110.1, read as the reverse complement.
CCTCGACGCACAGAACGCCTCCCGGCGTCGGCATCCGGAAGGTCGCGTCGTTTCGCCATCCGGCCGCCGGGATTCCGATGGCGCTGCCCGCGAAGCGGCGCACGAGGACGATCCTCCCGCGGGCCTGGGCCAGACGGGGCGGCTCGGGGGCGGTGTAGAAGCCCGGCGCCCGGCGCCCGGCCAGCGCCTCGAAGTCGCCGGCGAAGCGGCCCTCGTTCCCGCGGTCCTCCTGCCGCACGCAGACGACCACCGCCTCGCCGGGATGGCGCTCGAGGAAGGCCGCCATGGGGTCGACCACGCCTGCCTCGAACTCCAGCCGCTGGTCGACCCTCCCGTGGTAGAGGCGAAACACCCCGGCGCCGTGCCGCAGGCGGATGTCGAAGAAGCGGATCCCGACCTCGAGCTGGGCGCCGATGCCCATGGTCTGGGTTCGCGCCCGCGGCCCCCCGCGCCGAGCGGCGCTGTTGTGGGTGCCGGGAACGGTCAGCTCCCAGATGCCCGTTCCCCCGTCGAGCGAGGCCATCCAGTCGGGGCCGGGGAGGGAACTCACCCTCGCCGCCTCGTCCGCCTGCCGGGCTCCGGGCCGAGATGCACGACAGGAAGTCTCAGTGTTCTCTCAGCGCTTTGCCAGCGGCCGCCCAGGACCGCAGCCCATCTTGGCGGTCTGGGCTCCACATCCGGAAAGGAATCACCCATGGGCAAGCATGCGAAGAGGTCGGGCATCGCGCTCGTCGTCCTCTCGGCCGCCGCCGTCGGCTCGGTGGGACTGGCCGACGCCGCCTCGGCCGTCAAGCAGCACAAGCGCGCGGGCCACGCCGCCGCCGCCACCTCCCCGGCCGCGGCGGAGACTCTGCTCACCGGCGCGACTCTCCAGTCGGTCTCCGCCGCCGCCCTGGCCGCTGTTCCCGGGGCCACCGTCGAGCGCGCCTCGGTGGAGAATCCGAGCGATGCCTCGGGTGCGGCCTACGAGGTCCACCTGACCAAGACCGACGCAAGCCGGGCCGAGGTCCTCGAGGACGCGAGCTTCAAGGTCCTCTCGGTCAGCGCCGGCCCCGGCCACGGTCCGCGAGGGCCGGGCGGCCCCGCGGGGAACCCCAACGAGACGGTGCTCACCGGCGCGACGCTCGCCTCGGCCCGGAGCGCCGCCCTGGCGGCCGTCCCCGGCGGTAGCGTGACTCGCGCCTCGGCCGAGGACAAGCACGACAAATCGGGAGCCGACTACGAGATCCACGTGACCAAGACGGACGGCAGCGAGGTCGAGGTCCTCGAGGACGGCGCCTTCAAGGTTCTCTCGGTGACCGCCGGCCACCCGCGCGGCGGACCGGGCCTACCCGGCGGGCCGGGTGGACCGCACGGGCACGGTGGACCGGAGGGCCCCGGGCACTGACCCATACCGGGCGCGGCGCGCCCTTCACCGACGTCGGCCCTCGCCGCCGGTGAGGGGGGCATCATGCGCGGATGGTCGATGGTCCCCCCGGGCGCTCGGGCCCGGTTCGAGCTCGAGCGGCAGGGCCCCGCCGGTTTGACCTGCCGGTCGTGCCGGTGCGGTGTGTCGGTGCGCCGGCGCGCGTCACACACCCCGCCGTCCCGGCCCGCGGGCACCTCCGTTTGTCCAGGCGGCCGGTCATCCGTCGAGATCGGCCGAGCGGGCGGCGAGCGGTTGATACTTCTCGCCCATGTTCCTGGGGTCCCGGCGTGTGCGACGCGTCCTACTGGCGGGTCTCTGCGCTCTGGGGCTGCTGGTGACCGCGACTCCGGCCGCCGCCTCGGGCTTCGTCGAGGCCAACGGCGTCTCCTTCTCACTGAACGGAGCACCGTGGCGGCCGATCGGCTTCAACCAGTACCGGCTCACCTCGGCTCCCGGCGGCTACGTCTGCGATGGCGGCTACGGTGCCATCTCCGACGCCTCGCTCGGCCAGCGTCTGGACGAGATGAAGGCGGCCGGGGCCAACGTGGTCCGAACCTGGTTCTTCCAGAGCTACTTCGACGGCGGCGGCTGGCGGCCGTTTGACCGCCTGCTCACGGCGGCGGCCAGCCGCGGCATGACGGTCATCCCCGTCCTGGTCAACCAGTTCGCCGACTGCGAGCCGGCGAGCATCGAGAAGAACATCGGCTTCTATGACTACGCCTTCCGCAGCCCGGGCTTCGGCTACGGTCGCAGCTTCAAGGACTACGCGCAGATGGTCGCCGCCCACTACGCCGACAACCGGACCATCGCCTTCTGGCAGCTGGTCAACGAGGCGGAGGCCCAGTACCAGGGGTGCCCGCCGAATGCGGCGACCGTCCTGCGGTCCTTCGCCGGCGAGATGCGCGCCGCCCTGCGCTCGGTCGACCCCAACCACCTGGTGTCACTGGGGACGATCGGCTCCGGCCAGTGCGGGGCCTCCTACCTCGAATACAAGTACGTCCACGAGGCGGTCGACATCTGTGAGGTCCATGACTACGGCTCGCCCCAGAGCGCCATGCCGGGGGACGCTTTCAACGGGATCGCCCTGCGCATCGAGCAGTGCAAGGAGCTGGGCAAGCCGATCTTCGTCGGCGAGGCCGGGATCCGGGCCGACGTCGGACCCGACGGGTCGGCCACCGGCGCCGTCACCCAGTCGACCCTGGAGACCCGGGCCCGGTTCTTCAAGGCCAAGATCGCCCAGCAGTTCGCCGCCGGCATGAACGGCTACCTGATCTGGGAGAAGCTGCTCGAGAACAGCGACTCGAGCTTCAACCTGGCCGGTGAGCGCTTCGGCGTCGGGCGCCTGGGCGTCGGCGCCGCCGAGGATCCACTCGTGCAGGTCATGCGCGATGCCGCCCCCCGGCCGTCGCCGGCCATCTCCTCGGGGCCCACAGGCCAGACCAGCAGTCCGACGCCGACGTTCACCTTCGCCTCCGGCGACCCGACCGCGACCTTCGAGTGCCGGCTGGACGGCGCCGCCTTCGCCCGCTGCGTCTCCCCCTACACCACGCCGCCCCTGGCCCTCGGCGCCCACACCTTCGAGGTCCGGGCCGTCAACTCGGCGGCGGCCACCGACCCGACCTTCGCCCGGCGCACGTTCACCGTCGACGAGCCGCCCACCGCGGCCTACACGCCGAGCACGTATGCCGCGGTGCTGGGCCAGACGGTGTCCTTCGACGGGCGGGCGTCGAGTGATCCCGACGGCTCGATCGTCTCCTACCGCTGGGTGTGGGGCGACGGCACCCCGGATGGGTCGGGGGCGACCGCGACCCACGCGTTCCGCACCACGGGACGGCGCAGCGTCGGCCTCTACGTGACCGATGCCGACGGCCAGACGGCGGCGGTCGGGCACGGGCTCACGGTGGGCGACGAGCCGCCGGCTGCGGCGTACACCCCGAGCGCCTATTCGCCGCGGTTGGGCCAGACGGTGTCCTTCGACGGGCGGGCGTCGAGCGATCCCGACGGGTCGATCGTCTCCTACCGGTGGGTGTGGGGCGACGGCACCCCGGATGGGTCGGGACCCACGGCATCGCACGCCTTCACCACCACGGGGTTGCGCAGCGTCGGTCTCTACGTGACCGACAGCGACGGCCAGACGGCGGCCGCCGGGCACGGCATCACCGTGGGCTGAGCCCGTCCATGGAGGATGTCTGGTCCTATCCCCGCCCGCCCGCCCTCGTCGCCTGCGAGCGTCGCGCCCGGGTGGTCTTTGCCGGAGTCACGGTGGCCGACTCGACGAGCGCCCTGCGCGTGCTCGAGACCAGTCATCCCCCGGTGATCTACATCCCGCCCCAGGACATCGCCCTCGACCTCCTGGCCGCCAACCCGACGCGGGCGAGTGTGTGCGAGTGGAAGGGGCGGGCCGACTACCTCGACCTGACCGTTGGGCGCAGGAGCGAGCGCGCCGTGGCCTGGACCTACCGGCGTCCGGCCGAGCGCTACGCGGCCCTGCGCGACCACATCGCCTTCTACCCGTCGCGGATGGACGCCTGCTGGTTGGGGAAGGAGCTGGTGCGATCCCAGGAGGGCGACTTCTACGGAGGCTGGATAACCGACGACCTCAAGGGTCCGTTCAAGGGAGCGCCCGGAACCCTGCGCTGGTGACCGGGCGGCCCTGCTCCGGCGCACCGGCCACCGCACGGCGCCGCCCGCAGTCCTCGACCGCCCCGAGCGCTCAGCCCGTGAAGCGGGGGAGGGTCAGCTTGGCGCAGACGGCGAAGGTCCGGCGCACGGTGCGCACCGGCTGGCCGCTATGGGGGACCGGCTGGGCGACGACGAGCAGGTGGTGGAACCTGGTCCTGCTCAAGCCCTTCGGGTTGATGGTGAAGACGAAGCGCCCGGCCGAGTCGTGCCGGGTAACGGTGGCGATCCGCTTCCCCTCGATGTACCAGGTCACCCGGGCGATGTGCGGGCCACTGAGAGAGACCTTGAACGGGGTCGACACGCACGATGGGAAGCCACGCAGAGTCAGGGCGGACACCCCGCCGGGAGGGGTGAGGACGACGGTGGCGCTGGCGGTCGCGGTTACCGTCCGGCTGCCGTTGACGCCGGTGACGGTGATCACGTCGGTCTGCGAATCCCCGGCCTGGCCGGTGAAGGCACCGGTGAAGGCGCACGGCGCGCTCTTGGCTCGGGGCGCGAGTGTCACCCCGATCAGGGTGTTACACGTGCTTCCCGGGCGGGTGGCCAGATCACCGTAGATGTTGTCGACGAGCTTGGTGATGGTCACCGGCGTTGTCGTGCTCGGGTTGGAGACGGTGGCGGTGAAGGTGAAGTCGCCGCCTGGGGCGAGCTTGGTCAGCGGGCTCGCGACCTTGGTCAGCGCGATCTTCGGCGGCGGGGGAGGCGGGGTCACCGTAGTGGTCTCGGTCGCCTCGTTGCACGTTCCGGTGACCGGGGTGTTGTCGGCGTCGCCGCTGTAGGCGGCGATCCACCGGTAGGTGCCGAGGTCGGGCGCGGTGAAGCCGCCCGAGGTCACCGGGCCTCCGGTGACCGGGTAGGGCACCGTCGAGTGGAAGATCGGCGTGCCCAGGCAAGCGGTGTCGACCGGACCGTAGAGCCGGAAGTCGATGGTGGCGCCCGGCAGCGGGCTGATCAGCCCGTTCACCGTCGCGGTGTCGGTCAGCTGCCCTCCGAGTGCGGCGGTGGCCGGCGCGGTGGTGAGGATCGACGGGACGGCCCGGACGATGGTCGTCCCGATCGAGGTTCCGCGGGCCTCGTTGTTGAGGACGCCGGAGAACTGGGTGTTGGCCGCCTGTTGCTCGGTCTGGACGCCAGGCGTGCCGGGATCGGCGTCGGTGGTCGGCGACTTGATCACGTCGAAGGTGAAGTCGATCACGCAGGAGGCGCCGGCTCCCGGCAGGGTCACGTGAGCGCCGGCGGGCTCCGGCGTGAAGCGCACGCTGCCGAAGGTGGGGTCGGCGATCGCCGTGTCGAACCTGATCCCCGCGCAGGCGGTCCCGGCCCGCCCGAAGGCGAGGGCGGAGACGGCAAAGACGCCCGGCTCGGCTCCTGCCGCCGTGCACTGGCCGGCGGCGACCTGCTTGCACGACGGTACGAGCACGATGCCCTGCTCGGGAACCCCGCACGGCGGAGACGGGTCGGCGGCGTTGCACACGGTGTTGGTATCGCCGGTGTTCGGCGCCGTGTTGTTGTTGGTCATGCCGATCGATCCGGGAAGTCCCTTGTCGCCCACCGTCGCCGTGGTCGGAAAGGTGATGCCCCCGCCGGCGAACACGCCGGCCTGCGCGACCGCCGGCACCAGCGCCAGGAGCCCGAGGGCCATGAGCGCGGTGGCCATCGCCGCTCCCCGTCGTGCCAACACCTTGATACCCGGCATTCAGTCTTCCTCTCGAACGGCGCCGGCGACTCGGCGCCCGCAGCATGGTCGTGAAATGGTCGCGTACGGCTCGGGGGCGCCCAGACTCCTGAGTGATCCACCCAGCTGACGGTTTCGACCGAGCGCTCCGAAGTCCTGCCGGCGGGGGCGATCTCGCCACCGCCCGCGGCGCGATCTCGCCTCCCACCGCCTCCACGCCCGGCCTCCCGGCGGGGCGCGGTGCTCAATCCCCGCCGGCTTGCCCGACCGGACCGGGACCGGGACCGGGAGCGCGTGCGGGACCGGGACCGGGAGCGGGCGCGGGGGCGGGAGCCGGAACCGGAGCGGGTGCTGGGTCGCCGGCCGCGCGAGCACCGGCGTCCGCGGGTGCCGGCGCGGGGTCCGGCCCCGGGCTGGCGCCGAGGGCGGGTAAGCGCACCACGAACAGCGCACCCCCGCCCCGAGCGTTGGCTGCGGTCGCCCGGCCGCCGTGGGCCTCGACGATCGACGCCACGATCGACAGTCCGAGCCCGCCGCCGGCCTTCCCCCGCCCGCGGCCGGGATCGGCCCGCCAGAAGCGCTCGAAGACCGCGTCGGCAGCCCCGGACGGGAGCCCGGGCCCGTGGTCGCGAACCTCGATCCGGGCTTCGCCGCCGTCGCGGGACACCGCGACCTCGATCGGCGTGCCGGCCGGGGTATGGACCACGGCGTTGCGCATGAGGTTGGTGATCACCTGGCGCAGTTGGTGGGCATCGCCGAGCACAGGGACGGGGGCGTTCGCCTCGAGCGACATCGACCGGTCGGCGGCGATGGCCAGGGTGTCGCTGACCGCGTCGCGAGCCAGCTCGCTCAGGTCGACGGGCTCCCATTGGGGCTCGGGCATCTCGTCGAGGCGTGCCAGGGTCAGCAGGTCCTCGACGAGGATTCCCATTCGGGCCGCCTCGCTCTCGATGCGGCTCGTCGCCTTCTCGGTGTCCTCGGGGCTCGAGGCGGCGCCGATGCGCAGCAGCTCGGCATAGCCGCGGATCGAGGCCAGCGGCGTGCGCAGCTCATGAGAGGCGTCGGCCAGGAACCGGCGCAGCCGCTCGGCGCTGGCCTCGCGCTCGGCGAACGCCGTCTCGATCTGCTGGAGCATCGCGTTCAGCGCCAGCCCGAGCCGCCCGACCTCGGTCCGCGGCGTGGTCGGGTCGACGCGGCGGGAGAGGTCACCGGCGGCGATGGCGTCGGCCGTGGCACCCATCCGGTCGAGCGGGCGCAGACCGATGCGGATCATCGACCAGGCGAGGGCGATGAGGGCGAGCAGCACGCCGCCGCCGACCAGGAGCTCGATCTCGACCAGGCTCCCGAGGGTCTGGTCGACCTCGCGCAGGGGGACGGCGACCACGGTCGTCCCGGGCTGGTCGTGGGTGGCCGCGGCCAGCACCCGGTAGCGCAGGCCCGAGCTCCCGGTGGAGTCGACGGTGATCGACCGGCTGTGGCCGGGGTCGCTCACCGGGATGCTCTTGGGCAGCTCCGGCGCCGCGGCCAGCGTCGGCCCGCCGTAGGTGTGAAAGCCGACGCGGTGGCCGGCGGCGTCCCGGCGCTCGGTGTAGGTGCTCGGCGGCAGCGACGGCGGCGAACCGCCGCACCCGCGGCCGAAATCTCCCGGCCCGCCCCGGTCGAAGGGCGGGGCCCCGGGACCGGGACCCCGGCCGATGGGGGTGTTGGTCGCGGCGGGTACGTTCACCCCGCGGCAGTCGAGGTCGTGGGAGACCGTCTCGGTGGCCATGCTCGCCTCCTGGTCGATCCGGGCGAGCAGGAAGGACCGCTGTTCGGTGTAGGTCACCACCCCCACGGTGACCAGACCGGCGGCGACCAGGGCCACGAGGCCGACCAGAAGCCGCGCCCGGAGGGACATGGCTACGCCCGGGGCACGCGGAGGGTGTAGCCGACGCCGCGTACGGTGTGGATCAGCGGTGGCTCGTCGGCGTCGATCTTCTTGCGCAGGTAGCTGATGTAGGTCTCGAGCACCCGGGCGTCTCCGCCGAAGTCGTACTCCCAGACGTGGTCGAGGAGCTGGGAGCGGGTGAGGACCCGGCGCCCGTTGAGCATGAGGTAGCGCAGCAGCCGGTACTCGGTGGCCGTCAGGTCGATCGGGCGCCCGCCGCGGGTCACCTCGCGGGTGTCCTCGTCGAGCTCGAGATCCTCGAACACCAGCCGGTTCGAGTCCTCCCCGGCCAGGCCGCTGCGACGGAGAATGGTGCGGATGCGAGCGACGAGCTCCTCGAGGCTGAACGGCTTGGTCACGTAGTCGTCGCCGCCGATGGTCAACCCCCGCACCTTGTCCTCGGTGGCATCACGGGCGGTGAGGAAGATGATGGGGACGTCGATGCGCTTGGCCGAGAGGCGCTCGGCGACGTCGAAGCCCTCCATGTCGGGGAGCATGATGTCGAGGACCACGATGTCAGGCCGGAAGTCGGCGACCCGAGCCAGCGCCTCGGCCCCGCTCGCCGCCGCGGCTACGGCGAAGCCCTGGAAGCGCAGGGCCATGGACACCACGTCGACGATGTTCGGCTCGTCGTCGACCACCAGCACGCGAGGGGCGTTGTCTGGGGAACCGTTCATGGAAGCCATTGTCCTCCGCGTTGCTGTGAATCGCCTGAGCCTGGTGGCCGGTCGAGCGCGGGCGCCGCGGGGCGGGGGCCCCCGGGACGGCTGGCGACCATGGCGCGCAAGGGCCGGGCCCCCCGTCTCTCGCAAAGTTCCCAGGTTGGGCCCAGGAGCACCCCAGGCATGTCTTCGATGCTGCCACCGACCCACTCAACTTCACCAACGAGGAGCGTGCACCGATGACCACCCAGAGCCTGGAGACCGTAGCCCGAGACGTCCTGACCCGCGGCCTGGCGGTGATCGGGCTGCTCGGCATCGCCCTGATCCACGTCCTCGACGCGATTCCCACGTTCTCCGAGCTCCCGTACAAGGGATGGATGTACACCTCGCTCATCGTCAGCGCGGTGGTCGTGGCCGGGATGCTGGTGCGCGGCTCCTCACGCGCGGCGTGGGCCGCGTCCGCCACGCTCGTCCTCGGCGCCATCGCCGCCTTCGTCTACAGCCGTACCGTCGGGCTGCCGGGCGCCGCCGCGGACATCGGCAACTGGTCGGAGCCGCTGGGAGTCGCCGCCCTCTTCGTCGAGAGCGCCGTCCTCGCCGTCAGCGCCTACGCCATGGCCGCCGTCGCCCCCGCCCGGGCGAGGGCCGAGCGCCGGGGCGTGCTCGCCGCCGCATAGCGCGTCGTCGGAGGCCCGCCTGACCGTCACCCCCGCCACCAAGGAGCACAGACATGAATCCCAGCGACGACTCGACCCGCCTGACCCGACGCCAACTCGTGGCCGCCGGCGGCGTCCTCGGCATGGGGGCCGGGGCCTACCTCCTCGGCCCCGGCGGGGGGGCCGGTGCCCTGGCCGCCTCGGCCACCGCCCAGGCTTCGGCCGCCTCGGCCTGCACCCTGACACCGGAGGAGACGGAGGGTCCCTACTACATCGACGACCACCTCCTGCGCAGCGACATCCGCGAGGATCGCCGGGGCGTCCTCCTCGATCTGCGCCTGCCCGTCACCTCCGCCGCCGCCTGTCGGGCGATCACCGGGGCGACGGTGGAGATCTGGCACGCCGACGCCCTCGGCGTGTACTCCGGCTTCGGGAGCGGGCAGGGCAGGGCCTTCCTGCGCGGCGGGGTGCGAACCGACGCGGCGGGTGTCGCCCGTTTCCGCACCGTCTACCCGGGCTGGTACCAGGGGCGCACGGTGCACATCCACGTCAAGGTGCACGTCTCGGGCACCGTCGTCCACACCGGCCAACTGTTCTTTCGAGACGCCACCACCGACGCCGTGTACCGCCACTCGCCCTACCTCTCGCGCGGCGCGCGGACGACACACAACGCCCAGGACGGCATCTACGCCGGGGGCGGGCGCCAGTCGACGCTCGCCCTGCGCCGCCGAGGCTCGGGCTACCTGGCGACCAAGACCCTGGTGGTCAAGGCATGAGGCGTGCGCGATGATCCCCCCATGTTCGAGCGCTTCTCAGAGCCGGCGAGGCAGGCGGTGGTGCGCGCCCAGGAGGAGGCCCGGGAGCTGGGCCACGACCACATCGGAGCCGAGCACCTCCTCCTCGGCCTCCTGCACGAGCAAGCGGCGCCGGCGGCCCAGGTGCTGGGGAGCCTGGGGGTGACGCTCGGCGCCGCGCGGGCCGCCGTCGGCCGCGCCGTCGGTCCGGGGAGCGTGGGCGCGGCCGAGACCGTCGCCTTCACTCCGGGGGCCAGGCAGGCGTTGGAGCGGGCGCCGGAGGAGGCGTCGGCCGGGGGCAGCGACGAGATCGGGACCGAGCACATCCTCCTCGGGCTCCTCGCCGAGGAGGCGGGGGTGGCGGTGGGCATCCTCGCCGAGCTCGGAGCCGCTCCGGCTGCCCTCCGCGCCGCCCTCCTGCGGCTCGCCGAGGGCGGGGGGATGAGCGAGGCGGACGGGGGAGGATTCGCCCCGGGGGTGGCCACCCCGCCGACGTTTGCCGCCTGGCTCGGCGCCGCCCTGACCCAGGCCGCGGCCGAGGCCACGGCCGACGGACGGGCGATCGAGGTGACCGACTTCCTGGTCGCCATGTCCCACGATGCCCAGAGCCCGGCAGGCTGGGTGCTGGCCGAGCTCGGGGTCGACGGGGCGGGGCTGCGGGCCACTGCCGAGCACCTGCGCCTGCTCGACCGGGAGATCGCGCGGGTCGGGCGCGAGATGCACGACGCCGCCGCGGCCGAGGAGCTCGGCCGGGCCGGCGAGCTGCGTGACCAGCGCCGCCAGCTGATCGCCCAGCGCCAGCGCAAGGCGTCGCCGGAGGGCGAGGACGGCTGAGCGATC
>JAXDHJ010000109.1:0-44673 GCA_034664565.1 Solirubrobacteraceae bacterium | reverse complement strand
CTGGGGTTGGTGGTGAGTGCGGCGGGTGGGATTCGAACCCACACGCCCTTGCGGGCAATGCGTTTTGAGCGCACCGAGTCTGCCGTTCCTCCACCGCCGCCCGGTGAGACGGTCACTATACGGCGCTACCCAGGCCGGTCGACCTCGACGTGCCAGTCCTGGGCGAAGCCGCGGGCGGCGAAGAGGATGAGCAGGGCCTGGACGGGGATGAGCAGGCCGGTGAGGAGGCCGAGGAGGCCGTTGCCGAGGCCGGGGTCGGCGAAGCCGGCGCCCTGGCGGGCGAACCAGGCGGGGGCGGCGACGGCGGCGAGGATGGCGAGGACGATGGCGAGGGTCGCGACCACGGGGAGGACGCCGCGCTTCCAGCGGGCGACGAAGACGGCGAGGACGACGTAGAGGAGGAGGTAGGCGAGGAGGGCGAGGCGCTGGCCGGCGAGGGCGCTCCACCCGCCGGCGGCGACGGCGGCCATGAGGACGGCGCCGGCGAGGAGGAGGACGACGACCGCGGCCCGGGTCGTCTGGGCCGCCGCCGTCTCGCGATTGGGATGGCGGAGGATGAGCTCGGACGAGGACACGACGGGCTCAACATACAATCGTCCTCGGCCGGCCCGCGCAAGCGCCGGGTAGGCCCGATTGCGGGCGTGGTGGAATTGGTAGACACGCCGGCCTTAGGAGCCGGTGGGCTGACGCCCTTGGGGGTTCGAGTCCCTTCGCCCGCATTCCGTGGAATTGCCGGGCAGCCATCGGCTGGCCGCTGCGCCCCGTCCGCGGCGGCGGGCCGCGAGGGTGGAGCCGGGGAGCCGCCCCGTCCTCCCTGCCGCAATCGACATCCGTCGCAGCTCAACGCCACCTGGCCAGGGCGCGAGTCAGTCACGCACCCACTTGACCATGTGCGGGTAGGGCGGGACTCCGAGGCGTTCGGCGTCTCGCGGCCGGACGGCCATCCCCGCGGCCTGGAGGCCGTCGACCCCGAGGTACACCCCGAGCGCGAAGTTCATGAGAAGGCCCGCGCTCCGTCCGCGGTATCCGCCAGCGTGGAAGACGAGTGCTGGGTCGACTCCGACCTCGAGCGCAGACGCGTAGGACCAGGCGATCGCCTGAGTCTCGATCTCCCGCATATCGGCGGTCGAGGCGGTCGGATCCCCGAACGCCCGACGCGCCGACCGGGGAAGGACGGCCAGGTGGCCCGCCTCGTGGAGGAGGTCACCGGGATAGCGCAGTCGACTGGCGTCGACGAGCAGGCCTCCGTCGTGAACCCGAATCCCGGGCAAGAAGGTCCCGTCGCCCAAGTCGGCGGGGGTGACTCGGATACCGATGCCGCGGAGGAAGTCGGCAATTCTCTCGGTCAGTTCGTCGGCAAACGTGGTTCTGATGATGGCAAAGCCGACTTCTGACATCTTCACCCGTTCCGCCTGCCACCGCGGCCGGGGATGCCGAGGTGCCCGGCCTGCCGCTACGGTGTCGAGCGGCCGCCAGATCGAACCTTCGGACGAGTCGCTCGCCACCATCGGCGCCCACGACGCCAAGCTGGCCCGCGGAAAGGACAACATGGGACAACCGGTAATCCACTTCGAGGTCATCGGACGAGATCCAGAAAATCTCCGCCGCTACTACGGCGGCCTCTTCGGCTGGGAATTCGACACCAGCGGCCCGGTGGCGAATGCCGTCTCCGAGGCAGGAAATTACGGGTTCGTCGACGGCCACAAGACCGGCGGGGGAATCGGGATCAACGGCGGCGTCGGCGGCGGTCCCGACTACGACGCCCACGTGCTCTTCTACGTCGGCGTTCCCGACGTCGAGGCCGCGCTCCAGAAGGCCGAGAGCCTCGGCGGGACCCGCACCATGGGCCCCGACCGGGCCCCGGGAACCGACCTCGTCGTCGGCCGCTTCACCGATCCCGAAGGCCACCTGATCGGCCTCGCCGGTACGGCCTGAGCCGCGCCACATCGCTCACCCGCGTTCGCGAGCCTCCAGGCTCCGCTCGTCAAGGCAATCGTCGCGGGCCGCCGCCTGTCGGAAACCGCTCCGTCCGGCGAGCGATCGGCGCGTCCGGTCGCGATATTGCGGCCACAGGTCGCCTACGCACTCGCCAGGAGCTCGCGGTAGCGCTCATCGCTGTGTCCTGCCCGCCGTGAACCAGCCCCGCGGTCCCCCGCCTCGCCGATCCCGCCGGAAGCCCAAATACTCTTGCATATGTGCTGCTTATGCAGTCTCTTTAGGGCGACTCGGGGGTAGGCGGCAGGGGTATTGTGGGCGGACACGTTCTCGACTGGGGAGAGACCGGATGGATGTTTCCATGCAGGTGCGCGTCAACGGCGAGTCGCGCGAGGCCACGGTCCCGCCGCGCCTCCTCCTCGTCCATCTACTGCGTGAGCAGTTCGGGCTGACCGGAGCCCATGTCGGCTGCGACACGTCCAGTTGCGGGGCGTGCACCGTCCATCTCGACGGCCGGGCGGTCAAGAGCTGCACCATCCTCGCCGTCCAGGCCGACGGCGCCGAGGTCACCACCATCGAGGGACTCGCCGCCGCCGACGGCGAGCTCCACCCGATGCAGCAGGCGTTCTGGGAGAACCACGGCCTCCAGTGCGGCTACTGCACGCCGGGCATGATCATGGCCGCCACCGACCTCCTCGCCCGCAATCCCCACCCCTCCGAGGACGAGGTCCGCCACGCCCTCGAGGGCAACCTCTGCCGCTGCACCGGCTACCACAACATCGTCAAGGCGGTGCTCGACTGCGCCGAGAAGACCGAGGTCCCGGCATGAGCACCACCGAGGTTCCGCCCGCCGCCCCCCACGTCGGCCGCTCGCTCAAGCGCAAGGAGGATCCCCGGCTGATCACCGGGCGGGCCAGCTACGTCGACGACCTCACCGTCCCCGGGCTCCTCCACGCCGCCATCGTCCGCTCCTCCGAGGCCCACGCCCGCATCGTCTCCGTCGACACCTCGGCCGCCCTCGCCCACCCCGGGGTCGTCGCCGTGTTCACCGGCGAGGACATGGCCGACCTCCTCTCGCCGCTCCCCATGGCCTGGGTACCCCCCGGGGTCGAGGTCAACAACCCCGAGCACTGGCCGCTCGCCCGCGGCGAGGTCAACCACGTCGGCGACGCCGTCGCCGTCGTCCTCGGCGACGACCGCTATGCCGTCATCGACGGCGCTGAGGGCGTGGTCGTCGAGTACGAGAGCCTCCCCGTCGTCACCGACCCCGAGGCCGCCCTCGCCGGTGGCCCCCTCGTCCACGAGTCGCTCGCCACCAACAAGGTCCACGAGTGGTCGCTCGGCGGCGGGGACCTCGAAGCCGGCTTCGCCGCCGCCGACGTCATCGTCGAACGGCGGATCGTCAACCACCGCACCTCCGGCTCGCCGATCGAGCCCCGCGGCGTCATCGCCGACTACCGCACCGGCAGCCTCACCCTCCACAGCTCGACCCAGGTGCCCCACTTCGTCCGCCTGTTCCTCGCCCTCATGCTCGGGATCAGCGAGGAGCGCATCCGCGTGGTCGCACCCGAGGTCGGCGGCGGGTTCGGCGCCAAGCTCCAGATCTACGCCGAGGAGGTCATCGCCGCCTGGGCCGCCCGCAAGACCGGGCGACCGGTCAAGTGGATCGAGACCCGGACCGAGCACATGGCCGCCTCCCACCACGGCCGCGACCAGATCGCCTACGTCCGCCTCGGGGCCAAGTCCGACGGCACCCTCACCGCCCTCCACGCCCGGATCATCGCCGACTTCGGCGCCTACCTCATGCTCCTCACCCCGGTCATCCCCTCCCTCGGGGCCTTCGTCATGGGCGGGGTCTACAAGATCCCGGCCGTCCAGACCGACATCACCGGCGTCTTCACCAACAAGGTCTCGACCGACGCCATCCGGGGCGCCGGCCGACCCGAGGCGACCCACATGGTCGAGGTCTGCATGGATCAGCTCGCCAGCGAGCTCCAAATCGACCCAGTCGAGCTCCGCCGGCGAAACTTCATCCCCAAGGAGGACTTTCCCGCCACCACCGCCTTCGGGATCGTCTACGACTCCGGCGACTACCACGCCGCCCTCGACAAGCTCCTCGACCACTTCGACCTCGACGGCTTCCGGGCCGAGCAGACCGAGCTCCGCCAGCGGGGGATCTACCGCGGCGTCGGCTTCTCCACCTATACCGAGATCTGCGGCCTCGCCCCTTCCCGGGTGACCGGCCCCAGCGGCTTCGGCCTCCAGACCGGGCTCTGGGAGTCGGCCATGGTCCGGGTCACCGTCACCGGCGCCGTCATCGTCTACACCGGCTCCTCCCCCCACGGCCAGGGCCACGAGACGACGATGGCCCAGGTGGTGGCCGACCGGCTCGGTGTCGATCCCCAGCAGGTGGAGATCCTCCACGGCGACACCGGTACCGGCCCCATGGGGCTCGGGACCTACGGCTCCCGCACCACCGCTGTCGGCACCGAGTCGATCGCCCGGGCCACCGAGAAGATCGTCGATAAGGCGCGCCGCATCGTCGCCCACCAGCTCGAGGCCGCCCCCGACGACGTCGAGCTCATCGACGGGCGCTTCGCCGTCCGCGGCTCCCCCGGCAAGGGCATGACCCTCGCCGAGGTCTCCGGTGCCGCCCACATCCCCGACAACCTCCCCGAGGGGATGGAGCCCGGGCTCGAGGCGACGAACTTCTACGACCCCGAGAACTTCGTCTTCCCCTTCGGCGCCCACGCCTGCATCGTCGAGGTCGACGCCGACACCGGGAAGGTCGAGGTCATCCGCTACCTCGCCGTCGACGACTGCGGCCCGGCCATCAACCCCATGCTCATCGACGGCCAGATCCACGGCGGCATCGCCCACGCCATCGGCCAGGCGCTCTACGAGCAGATCCACTACAACGACGAGGGGCAGTTGACCACCGGAACCTTCCTCGACTACTGCCTGCCCACTGCCGCCGAGCTCCCGACATTCGAGACCGACCGCACGGTGACGCCCTCCCCGGTCAACTCGCTCGGGGTCAAGGGCATCGGCGAGGCCGGGACGATCGCCGGCACCCCGGCCGTGCTCAACGCCGTGGTCGACGCCCTGCGTCCCCTCGGCGTGACCTTCCTCAACATGCCCCTCGGCTCGATGGCCGTGTGGAACGCGATCCAGGAGGCTTCGGCATGATCCCCGCCGAGTTCGACTACGCCGCCCCCGAGTCCCTCGACGACGCCATCGCCCTCCTCGTCGAGGCCGGCGACGAGGCCAAGGTCCTCGCCGGCGGGCACTCGCTGATTCCGATGATGAAGCTCCGCCTCTCCTCGCCCTCGCTCCTCGTCGACCTCCGCCGGGTACCCGGCCTCGCCGGGGTCGAGCGCAACGGCGGGCTGCGCATCGGGGCCATGACCTGCCACGCCGACCTCGAGCACGACTCCTCGCTCGGGCTGCTCTCCACGGTGGCCGGCAAGATCGCCGACCCCCAGGTCCGGGCCCGGGGCACCATCGGCGGGTCCCTGGCCCACGGCCATCCCGCCTCCGACCTCCCGGCGGTGCTCCTCGCCGCCGACGGCTCGGTCGTCGTCCGCGGACCGGACGGCGAGCGCGAGGTCGCCGCCGGCGACCTCTTCCGCGGCTTCCTCGACACCGACGTCGCCGCCGCCGAGATCGTCCGTGAGGTCCGCCTGCCCTCCCTCGACGGCTTCGGCTTCGGCTACCAGAAGTTCAACCGCCGCAGCGAGGACTGGGCCATGGTCGCCGTGTGCGCCCTCGTCCGCGTCGCCGCCGACGGCACCTGCGAGGACGTCCGCATCGGGCTGACCAACATGGCCACCAAGCCCCTCCGGGCCCGGGCCGCCGAGGATGCCCTCCGCGGCAAGCCGCTCGACGCCGCCTCGATCGCCGCCGCCGCCGAGGAGGCCGCCGACGGCACCGACCCCTCCGGCGACCTCAACGCCACCCCCGACTACAAGCGCCACCTGGCCCGGGTCCTCTGTCGCCGGGCGCTGACCGAGGCGGCACCGTAGAGCCGAGCGCCGGGAGGCCCGGGTCGGTCGACGCCGTCCTCGACGCTCTCGGGCGCGAGGGCTACCTCGCCGATCGCGCCCTCGCCACCACCCTGTTCCTCGGCACGGCGATCGGCCAGCCCGTGCTCCTCGAGGGCGAGGCCGGGGTCGGCAAGACCGAGGTCGCCCGCGCCCTGGCCGCCGCCACCGGAGCCCGGCTGATCCGTCTCCAGTGCCACGAGGGCATCGACGTCCACCACGCCCTCTACGACTGGGACTGGTCGCGCCAGCTCCTCGCCGTCCGCGCCGCCGAGGGCGCCGGCGCCCCGCCCGACCTCTACGGCCGCGAGTTCCTCCTGCGCCGTCCCCTGCTCGAGGCGCTCGAGGCCGAGGAGGACGTCGTCCTGCTCATCGACGAGGTCGACCGCGCCGACGACGAGTTCGAGGCCTTCCTGCTCGAGCTCCTCTCCGACTTCGCGGTGACCATCCCCGAGCTCGGGACCATCGCCGCCGCCCGGCCCCCGGCGGTCATCCTCACCTCCAATCGGACCCGCGAGCTCCACGACGCCCTCAAGCGCCGCTGCCTCTACCACTGGATCGAGTACCCCTCCCCGGCCCGCGAGGTCGAGATCGTCCACGCCCGCCTCCCCGGCCTGCCCGACGAGATCGCCCGCCGCGTCTGCGAGGCCGTTCGGCGGCTGCGCGCCGCCGAGCTCTACAAGCAGCCCGGGGTCGGCGAGACCATCGCCTGGGCCCGCGCCCTTCTCGCCCTCGACACCGACGATCTCGACGCCACCCTCGGGGTCGCCCTCAAGGTGCGCGAGGACCTCGAGCGGGTCCGGCGGGACGCCGTCCTCGCCGATGCCTGAGCCCTCGCCTCCCGGGTCATCGCCCGCGCCGCCGCCTTCGTTGGTGGTTGCGCCGCCGCCGCCGCCACCACCACCGCCGCGGCCCGGGAGCGGGGCGGCGCTGACCGCCCGCCTCGACGCCCTGGTCGGGCGCCTGCGCGCCGCGGGCGTGCGCGTCGGCACCGGCGAGCTCGTCCGCGCCCACCAGGCCCTCGCCGCCGTCGACCCCGCCGATCCGCGCGACGCCCGCAGCGCCCTGCGTGCCACGTTCTGCTCGCGCCGGGAGGACCTCGCCCCGTTCGAGGCGGCGATCTCCGCCTGGCTCGACGAGGCCCGGCCCCTGCCCCCGCCCGCCCTCCCGCCCGGGGCCGAGTTCCTCCTGCCCCGCGTCGCGGTACCCGGGGCCGCCGGTCCCAGCGGACCGGCTCAGACCGAGGCCACCGTGGTGCCCTCGGTGTACAGCGAGGCCGAGCTCCTGCGTACTCGCGACTTCGCCGAGATGAGCCCGGCCGAGCGCGCCGAGGCCCGGCGCCTCCTCGCCCGGCTGGCCCGGCGCGGGCCGACCCGCCGCTCCCGGCGGCTGCGACCCGGGGATCGACGCGGCCGGCGCCCCGACGTCCGCGGAACCGCCCGCGCCTGCCTGCGCCGCGGAGGCGAGCCCCTCGAGCGCCGCTGGCGGGCCCCGGCGGTCCGCGCCCGCCCGCTCGTCTTCGCCGTCGACGTCTCCGGCTCGATGGAGCCCTACGCCCGGATGCTCCTCACCTACGTACACGCCGCCGTGGCCGCCCGGTCGCGGGTCGAGGCCTTCGCCTTCGGCACCCGGCTGACCCGCATCACCCGCGAGCTCGCCGCCCGCGATCCCGAGGCGGCGATCGCCGCCGCCGGCGGCCACGCCCCGGACTGGGCAGGGGGGACGCGGATCGGAGCGGCGCTGGCCACCCTCAACCGCGAGCACGGCCGCCGGGTCGGGCGGGGTGCGGTGGTGGTGATCCTCTCCGACGGCTGGGACCTCGGCGACCCCGAGCTCCTCGGCCAGGAGATGGGTCGCCTCGGCCGCACCGCCCACCGGCTGGTCTGGCTGAATCCGCTCAAGGCCGACCCCCGCTACCAGCCGCTGGCCCGGGGGATGGCCGCCGCCCTCCCGCACATCGACCACTTCCTCGCCGGAGAGTCAGTCCGCTCGCTCGAGGAGCTCGCCGCCCTGTTCGACGGGGCGCTGGCGTGAGCGATCCGCGCGTCGGCGCCGTGATCCTCGCCGCCGGCGAGGGGAGCCGCTTCGGCGCCGTCAAGCAGCTCGCCATCCTCGACGGACGACCCTTGATCGAGCACGCGGTGGAGGCGGTGGAGGGGGTGGCGGCGATCGGCGACATCGTCGTCGTCCTCGGTGCCCACGCCGAGGAGATCCGGGCCGGCGCCGCCCTGGGAAGCGCCCGGTCGGTGGTCTGCCCGGACTGGGCCTCGGGACCGACCCGGTCGCTCCTGCGCGGCCTCGAGGCCCTCGGCGAGGTCGACGCCATGCTCGTCACCCTGGCCGACCAGCCCCGCATCACCACCCAGGTGATCGCCATGGTGCTCGATTACGGCCTCGCCGCCCGAGCACCGGCGACCCGTGCCACCTACGCCGGCGCCCCCGGCCATCCGGTGCTCTTCCGCCGGTCGCTGTTCGCCCGCCTGGGCCGGAGCACCGATGCCCGCGGTGCCCGAGGGCTGCTCGCCGAGGTGGGGGCCCGCCAGGTCGAGGTTGGGCACCTCTGCGATCCGCTCGACGTCGACACCCCCGAGGACATGGAGTCGCTCGGCCGGTGACGGCCACCGCGATTTGACACCGCTCACTCCGCTTCGGGCAGAATCGCCGGATATGGCCACCCCGAGGAGGACGCGCCTGCCATCCCAGCTCCCGGCGGCCGAGGCCGGGGCCGGGGCCACCCAGGAGCCCGGCCGCTCGCCCCAGCCGGGCGGCGGGGTCACCTGCCCGCGATGAGCGCGCTGCCCGGACGGCGGGTGGCGGGCGCACTCTTCGCCTGCTCGGTCGCCGCCTTCCTCGCCGGCCCCCTGGCCTGGGGCTGGTCGTTCATCGACCTCGAGGTCTACCGCGGCGGCGGGCGGGCCCTGCTCGACGGGGCGCCGCTCTACGATCTGCGCTTCCACGGCTTCCTCCACTTCACCTATCCGCCGCTGGCCGCGCTCACCTTCACCCCCCTCGGCCTGGTCCCCCTCGCCGTGCTGAAGCCCATCGTCACCGCGGTGAACATCGCCCTGGTGCCGGTGATCCTCCGCTTCGCCCTGCGGCTGGCGCCGATCTGCGAGTGGTACAGCGGCGAGCTGGCGACCCGGCTCGCCCTGGTGGCGGCCGCCGGCGCCATCTGGCTCGAGCCGATCTGGTCGACGCTCGGATACGGGCAGATCAACCTCCTCATCGCCGCCTTGGTGCTCGGTGACCTCGCCCGGCCGGACTCCTCCCGGGTCAAGGGGATGGGGATCGGGCTGGCCGCCGGGTTGAAGCTGACGCCGGGGATCTTCGGTGTCTACCTCCTGCTCACTCGGCGCCCTCGGGCCGCGGCGGTGTCGCTCGCCAGCTTCGCCGCCACCGTCCTCGTCGGCTACGCCGCCGCGCCGCACGCCGCCGCCCGCTTCTGGGGCGGCGCCTTTCTCGACCCCAGCCGGGTCGGGCGCGTCGAGAACGCGGCCAACCAGACCCTGCGCGGCGCCTACGCCCGGATGCTCCACTCCTTGGACGTCGAGGCCTGGTGGCTGCCCACCGCGCTCGCCGTCGGTGCGCTCGGCCTGCTCCTCGCCGCCCGCGCCGGGCGCCGGGGGGACGACGCCTGCGGGTTCTCGATCTGCGCGCTGACCGGGCTGCTGGTCTCGCCAATCTCCTGGTCCCATCACTGGGTGCTGGCCGTCCCCGTGCTCCTCCTCTTCGTGGTGCGCGCCCACCGCCGACGCTGGCCGGTCGGCCTGGCCGGGGCAGGCGTCGCGGCGGCCGTCGGCTACTCCCAGCTCGTGCGCTCGCTTCCGGCCCACGGGCACGCCGAGCTCCACCTCGACCCGGCCCAACTCGTGGCCGGCGATGCCTATGTCCTCCTCGCCCTCCTCGCCCTCGCCGCCGTCGCCGCCGCCGGGTTGATCGACCGTCGGACGGGGTCGCGATCGGGCAGTATGTAGTGCCCGCTGTCGTCGTCATCGAAGGAGGTCCGGTGCGCCTCGTCCACACCAACATCCGCGTCCGCGATGTCGAGGCCTCCCTGCGCTTCTACCGGGCGCTCGGCTTCGAGCGGCGGGGACGCCTGCAGTTCGATGGGGCCTACAACGTCTACCTCGGCCTGCCCGGCGACGGGGACACGCTCGAGCTGACGGTCAACGAGGGTCGCCGCGACCCCTACGACCTCGGCGACGGCTACGGTCACGTGGCGCTGACCGTCGAGGACCTCGACGCCACCGTCGCTCGCCTGGCCCAGGCCGGCATCGAACCCGAGAAGGCGCCCTACCACCCGGGCGGGCGTCCGGAGATCAGGATCTGCTTCGTCAGCGACCCCGACGGCTACCGCATCGAGCTCATCGACGGCGACTTCCACACCCCGCAAGACCCCGACCGCTAGGAGGCGCAGTGCTCTTCTTCGTACGCTTCGACGTGACCCAGCCCGAGTCGGTGACCAACTCCGACCTCGTCGAGACCTGGAAGCGGGAGGCGGCCGCCGCCCTCGGGGCGATCGAGGCCGGGGCGGTCAAGCACCTGTGGAAGGTGGCCGGCCAGCGGGTGGTGCTCGGCGTGATCGACCTTCCCTCGGCCGAGGAGCTCGACGCCGCGCTCGCCGGCCTGCCCATCATCCGCGAGATGGGGGCCGGCGTGCGGACCGAGGCGCTGCCCATCTACGACTACGCGACCTTCGCCGAGGATCTCAACCAGGGCGTCCACGGCCCGTAGGCTCGCGCCCGCTCATGGCGGGGCCGTCGTCCCACGCCGGCGGCGCCGAGCTGCCGCCCGTGCGCACCCGTGACGGGGCCCGCCCAGGACCGGACCCCGCGCCGCCGTGGTGATGGGGGAGGTCACCGGCGTCGGCGGGGGCCCGCCCGCCCGCGCTCGGGTTCGCGGTCCGGCGTCGACGCCAGATGGCCAGATCGTCGAGCCCTTCCTGGCGGAGTGGATCAATCGGGGGTCTGAGGCGACATCCGAGACTCGTCTTCCCGGCCAGGGGGCGCTCCGTCGGGGCTCGCCCGACGTGCCGGCTAGAACATCCGTCGGACTGCCCGCCGCGAGGCTTCAGTCCGGTGGCGGCGCTGACGATGGGAGAGCACCTGCTGCTCCCGGGGGAGATCCCGGCGGCCAGGGACCAGGCACTGGGGCCGGGTCCCGCCGGCGGCAGACTGCCTGGGTCCGTCCTCGTCAAGGAGCTTCGCCAAATGAGCATGTCCATCCGTCGCCGCCTTCGCGGTCTCGCCGCCTCGGTTGTGCTCAGCGCCGCCGCGCTCGGGGCCCTCTCGGTTTCCTGCGCCCAGGCCGCCGTGGTGAGCGTCGGCGCGTGCGACACCGCACCGCTGAGCCAGCCGTTCCTGCACTGGGCCGACATCAACACCTACAAGCTGGCTCCGGGCGGCGACTTCGAGGGGACGCTCTCCGACTGGACCCTGAGCGGCTCAGCCGGCGCGGCCTCCGGCAGCGAGCCGGCGGGCGTCACCGGCTCGGTCGGATCCTCCTCGCTGCGCCTCGGCGCCGGCGCCTCGGCGCAGTCGCCGGTCACCTGCGTCAACGCCGCCTACCCGACCTTCCGCTTCTTCGCCCGCTCGGACGCACCGATGTCGCTGCTCGCCGTCTCGGTCGTCTACAACACCCTGCTCGGACAGATGACCATTCCCGTCGGGGTCGTCGGCCTGAGCCACGACTGGGCGCCGACCCTCCCCATGGTCACCGGCTCGGCCGTTCCCGGCCTGCTATCCGACGGCACCGCCCCGGTGGCCCTGCGCTTCACCGAGCTCAGCGGGTCCTCCCAGATCGATGATGTCTTCGTCGATCCGCACGGCTTCCACTGAGCGACCTCCAGCGTAAGTCGCGGGGCCGGCGGGCGATGAGCCGCCGGCCCCGCGTCGTTCTCCCCCGGAGCTCGGGCGGCCGGCACCCCGGCCGGCACCCCGAGCGCCCGCCGGATCCGGCTGATCGGGCATGCTCGGTCGAGGCCGTCGCCGGTGGCCGGGGCCGCGCCGCGGCTTCGCCCGCGCCGCGGCGGCGCCGGCGGGCGGCGGGCGCGAGCCGGGCGACCCGCCTCCTGGCGCCCGGGGGCACCGGTATCATCGGATCAGGCCCGGTCTGATCCAGATGGACATCGACTCATACGAGAGTCCCGAAGCGGAGGCGCTGCTTCACGCCGCGCAGACTCGACGTGCGCGACGGGTGCCACTCGGACACGAGGTTTTGACCCACGGCCTCGCGGCCGTGGGCTTCGTCATTGCCGCCGTCGCCCTGGCCGTGTTCTCCCCGTGGCCGGGGACGCTGTCGCTGGCCACGCTGATCCTCACCATCGCCGTATACGTCGCCGCCGCCAGCGTGCGCTTTCCCGTCGGCAGCGTCTGGGCCTATCCCACCCAACTCGTCTTCGTGCCCATGCTCTTCGTGCTCCCGACGCCGATCGTGCCGGCGGCGGTCGCCGTGGGCATGCTCCTGGCGCGGACGCCCGACGTGGTCAGGGGGCGCCTGGCGCCTCCCCGCCTGATCGACGTGCTCGGCGACTGCTGGTACTCGGTCGGGCCGGCGCTGGTGCTCGTGGCCGCCGGGTCGCCGTCGTTCAGCTGGTCACACTGGCCGCTCTACGCTGCCGCGCTCGGCGCCCAGGTCGCCTTCGACTCCGGGGCGACCGTCCTGCGTTGCTGGTTCGCCGAGCGGATCTCTCCCCGCGACCAACTGCCCCCGATGGTGTGGACCTTCGGCATCGATGTCGCCCTCTCCACGGTCGGTCTGCTCATCGCCTCGGCTGCTGTCGAGCGGCCGGGCCTGCTCCTGCTCGCCCTGCCCCTCACCGCCATCTTCGGGCTCTTCGCCCGCGAGCGCCACGAGCGCCTCGACCAGGTGCTGACCCTCAGCTCCGCCTACCGCGGGACCGCCCTGCTCCTGGCTGACGTGGTCGAGGCCGACGACTTCTACACCGGCGAGCACAGCCGCGGCGTGCTCGAGCTGTCGCTGGCCGTCTCCGACGCCCTCGGACTCGACGCGAGCCACCGGCGGGTGGTGGAGTTCGCGGCGCTCCTGCACGACGTCGGCAAGATCCGCGTGCCCAAGACGATCATCACCAAGCGGGGCCCACTCGACGACGAGGAGTGGACCATCATCCGCCGCCACACCATCGACGGCGAGGCGATGCTCTGCCAGGTCGGCGGCGCGCTGGTCGAGGTGGGGCGCATCGTCCGCGCCTCCCACGAACGCTTCGACGGCCAGGGCTATCCGGACGGCCTGGCCGGCGACGAGATCCCGCTCGAGGCCCGGATCGTCACCGCCTGCGACTCCTACAGCGCCATGACCACCGACCGGCCCTACCGGCCGGGTCGCTCGCCGGCCGAGGCGCTGGCCGAGCTCGAGCACTGCGCCGGCAGCCAGTTCGATCCGCGGGTGGTGGCCACCCTGCGCGAGCTGATCCTCACCGAGATGGCCGCCGCCGCGGCGGGGTCCGCCGTCGCCAGCGGACCGCAGGCTCCGGAAGCCCCGCAGCCACCGACGGCGCGCCAGACCGCCGGGCGCCAGAGCGCGATCGCCATCAAGCAGCCGACGCCGACCCCCTGAGCGGGCCTGGCTGGGCCGCGAGCGCGCTGGTCAGCGGCTGGGCGCCGGGCGGCGCTTCGAGGCGAGGCCGGCAGGGAGGCGCAGGTCGGCCTCCTCGCGGGTGAGCGGGAAGTGGCAGGCCGCGCGGGTGTCGTTCCCTTTGGGCTCGAGCGGCGGCTCCTCGCGGCGGCAGATGTCCTCCACTTTGGGGCAGCGGGTGTGGAAGCGGCAGGCCGGCGGCGGGTTGGCCGGGCTGGGGACGTCGCCGGTCAGGAGCTGGCGCTCGCGCCGACCGCGAGGGTCGGCCACCGGCACGGCGGAGAGCAGGGCCCCGGTGTAGGGGTGGCGCGGGAATCCGTAGAGGGAGGCGTTGGGCGCGAGCTCGACCACCTTGCCGAGGTACATGACAAGGACGCGGTTGCACATCTGCCGGATGACCGAGAGGTCATGGGCGATGAACACCAGGGTGAGGTCGAGCTCGCGCTGGAGCTCGCGCAGCAGGTTGAGAATCTGCGCCTGGATCGAGACGTCGAGGGCGGAGACCGGCTCGTCGGCGATGATCAGCCGCGGCTCGAGGGCGAGCGCCCGGGCGACGCCGATCCGCTGGCGCTGGCCGCCGGAGAACTCGTGGGCGTAGCGGTTGTAGTGCTCGGGGTTCAGCCCGACGATCTCCATCAGCTCCTGCACCCGGCGCCGGCGCCCGCCATCGTCCCGGTGCAGGCCATGGATGACGAGCGGCTCGGCGACGATCGAGCCGACCGTCTTGCGGGGGTTCAGAGAGGAATAGGGATCCTGGAAGATGATCTGCATCTCCCGCCGCAGGGCCTTGAGCTCCCGCCCCTTGAGCCGAGTCACCTCGCGCCCGTCGAAGTGGACCTCGCCGCTGGTGGTGTCGAGCAGGCGGGTGACCAGGCGGGCGGTGGTGCTCTTGCCGCAGCCGCTCTCGCCGACGATGCCCAGTGTCTCCCCGCGGCGGACCTCGAAGGACACACCGTCGACGGCACGGATCGCCCCGACCTGGCGCTGGATGATGATGCCCCGGGTAATGGGGAAGTGCTTGACGAGATCGCGGGCCTCGAGCAGCGGCTGGTCGCTGGGGGCGGCGGTCATCCCGGGCCGTCCTCGGCGGTGCTGAGCGCTGCGCTCGCGGCCGGCGCCTCGCCGGCCTCGAGCGCCGCCCAGGCGGCGCGGCGGGCGCGCTCGTCGAGCAGGCAGGCGACACGGTGGGCGGGCTGGCCGGCGACCGGAGCCAGCGACGGATCGGTGCGGGCGTGGGCGGGCTGGGCGTAGGCGCAGCGGGGGTGGAAGTGGCAGCCCGTGGGACGGTGGATCAGGCTCGGGGGGCGCCCAGGAATGGGGATCAACTCGTCCCCGGGGTCGTGCTCGAGCGAGGGGATCGATTTGAGCAGGCCCCAGGTGTAGGGATGTTGGGGCGCATCGAACAGGGCTAGGGTCGGGCCCACCTCGACGATCCGCCCGGCGTACATCACCGCGATGTCGTCGGCCATCTCGGCCACCACGCCGAGGTCGTGGGTGATGAGGATGATGGCCATGCCCAGCTCGCGCTGGAGGCGCTCCATGAGCCCGAGGATCTGGGCCTGGACGGTGACGTCGAGCGCCGTAGTCGGCTCGTCGGCGACGAGGAGCTTGGGTTCGTTGGCCAGGGCCATGGCGATCATCGCCCGCTGGCGCATGCCGCCGGAGAGCTCGTGCGGATAGTCGTCGATCCGCCGCTTGGGGTCGGGGATGCCGACCAGGCCGAGGAGCTCCACCACTCGCTCGCGGGCGGCGGCCTTGGTCACGTCGCGGTGCACGCGGATCGCCTCGACGAGCTGGTGGCCGACCCGGTAGAAGGGATGCAGCGAGGAGAGGGGATCCTGGAAGATCATCGAGATCTCGCTCCCCCGGACCCGGCGCAGCTCGTGCGCGGGCATGGCCACCAGGTCGCGGCCCTCGAAGAGGATCCGTCCGGAGATGCTGGCGTTGGAGGCCCGGGTCAGGCCGAGGATGGTCCCGGCGCCGACGCTCTTGCCCGAGCCCGACTCGCCGACGATGCCGAGGGTCTGCCCGCGCTCGACCTGGTAGGAGACGCCGTCGACGGCGTGGACGATCCCGTCGTCGGTGGCGAACTCGACCCGGAGATCCTCGATCTCGAGCAGGGGCGGTGGCTGTGAGCTCACGAGTAGCGGACCCGCGGATCGAGAAAGGCGTAGACGATGTCGACGGCGATGTTGGCCAGGATGATGAAGATGGCGGCGACGAGAACCGTCCCCTGGATGATCGGGTAGTCGCTGTGGACGATGGCCTCGTAGTTGAGGCGTCCGATGCCCGGGACGTTGAACACGGTCTCGGTCAGCAGGGCACCCCCGAGCAGCACCCCGATATCGAGCCCCATCACCGTGACCAGCGGGGTCAGCGCCGAGCGCAGGCCGTGGCGCATGACCACGGTGCGCTCGAGCAGGCCCTTGGCCCGGGCGGTGCGGATGTAGTCCTCCTGCATGGTCTCGATCAGGCTCCCGCGCAAGAGCCGGGCGTAGACCGCCGCCGAGCTGGCGGCGAGCACGAACCACGGCATGATCAGGGAGGTCAGCCACTTGACCGGGTCGGAGGTCAGGGGCACGTAGGTGTTGGCCCCGGGGAGGAGGGGGAACTTCCCGATGTCGGCGGCGAACAGGTAGAGGAGGACGAGGCCGAGCCAGAAGACGGGGACCGAGACGCCGATCAGCGCGACGGTCATCGCCGCCCGGTCGAGCAGCGAGCGACGCCTGACCGCCGAGATCACCCCCACGGGAATTCCGACCAGCATCCAGATGACGATCGCCCCCGCGGCCAGCGAGACGGTGGCCGGCAGCCGGTCGAGGATCAAGCTCTTCACCGAGGCATCGCTCTGGTAGCTGTAGCCGAGGTCGAAGTGGAGGACCACGGCCTTGAGGTAGTCCCAGAACTGGACGTAGACCGGTTTGTCGAGGCCGAGGTTGTGGCGGATGTCGGCGATGTTCTGGGCGGTGGCGTTGCGCCCGGCCCGCAGCTGGGCCGGGTCGGCCGAGGGGAGCAGGTAGAAGATGGCGAAGGTCAGGGCGATGACCAGCACGAGCAGCACGAGTGCCCACAGCAGGCGGCGGATGATGTAGCGGCCCATGGTGTTTGTATGACGGGTGTTGACCGGCGTCCGGGGAGCCCCGCCTCGCGGCGGCGGGGCTCCGGCGGATCCCGGCTAGCCGATCCTTCCTACTTCAATGACGAGAAGCTGAAGTCGCAGGGTCCGGTGTTGTAGAGGGCGTTGACGCACATCGTGTCCTTCGAGTACACGTTGGCCTGGTTGTCCCACGACCAGGGGACGGCGGCGGCGGTGGCGGTGACCATGTCATCGATCTTGCCCCACGCCTGGGCCCGCGCCGCGGTCCCGTTGAGCAGCTTGGCCTTCTCCATCGCCGCGTTGATCGCCGGGTCGTTGAGCTGCGGCCAGTTCTGGTTGTTGGTCTGGGTGATGGCCGAGCCCTCGAAGGTGGGGGCGAGCACCGTCTGCGGGTCGGCGAAGTCCCTTCCCCAGGCCACGTTCGGGCAGACGTTGACCTTCAGCTTCGGCGTGCCGCAGAACGTGCCGTACATCACCGATTGGTCGACGAGCTTGAGATTGGTCTGGAAGCCGAGGTTCTGCAGCGTCTGATTGACGATCTGGGCGTCCTGGTCGGCCGGCGCCCCGGTGGAGCCGACGACCACCAAGGGCTTGGCCCCCGTGTAGCGGCCGCTGGGGTAGCCGGCCTTCTTCATGTAGGCGGTCGCCACCGCCATGTTGCCGGTGGGTGAGGTGGTGAAGTCGTAGCCGGGACCGGCGATGCCGCCTGCCTCCTCGAAGCCGCTCAGCCCCGGATAGATGAAGTGGGTCGCCGGAGTGGCCACCAGCAGTCCGCCGCGCACGGTGCCCATCTGCTTGCGGTTCATCGCCGCGAACACCGCCTTGCGAAGGTTGACGTTGTTGAAGGGCGGGACTTGGGTGTTGAGGGCGACGTAGCGGTTGCCGGACCCTGGGCTGAAGAAGATCTGGCTGCGGTAGCGCTGGTAGGCGAGCTTGACGATGGTCGCCGTCGGCGTATCGCCGTCGACGATGTGGGTTCCGGTCAGAGCCTGCCGTCCGGCGATCTCCGGCGGCACTCCGATCGACCAGTCGACGCCGTCGAGGTAGGCGGGGCGGTAGTCGGTGGCCGCCGACCAATTGGGGTTGCGCACCAGGGTGATGTGCTTGCCCGGCTGGTAGCCGATGCCGATGACCTTGCCGCTCGCGTCTGACTGGAGCTTGTAGGGGCCGGTGGCCACCTGGTAGTTGCCGTAGTCCGACGGCGTGTGGGCGTCGAACTTCTGGGCGTATTCCTTGGGGACAGGGGCGGAGACGGGCAGGACGAAGGCGGCGGCGAGCAGCCCGCCGGTGGGCTTGGTGAGGGAGAAGACGATGGTGTACTTGTCCGGGGTCTTGATGCCGGCGAGCGGGCCGCCGTTGGCCTTGTCGGCGCCGACGACGTTGCCGTAGTAGACGCCGATGTAGGGGTTCGCCACGTGCGGATTGAAGCCCCGCTCGATGGCGTAGGCCACGTCGGCCGTCGTCACCTCGCGGTTGACCGGCGGGCTGAAGTGGACGCCGGGCCGGATGTGGACGGTGACCGTCTTGTTATCGGCGGAGATCTGTGGCGGCCCGGCGGCCAGGTCGGCGACGGGGTTGGTCTGGTCGTTGGGCTTGTAGGAGAAGAGCGGGCGTTGGGTCGCGTAGGTGTATTCGTAGTCGATGGTGAAGTAGGCGAGGCCCGGGTCGAGGTGCTGGGCGTCCTCGTTGGTGACCACCTTGAGGATGCCGCCGCGCTTGCCGCCGGCGCCGTTGTTGGCGTTGGCCGGATTGGAGTTGGCGGTGGCGGCGCCGGATGTCGTCGTCTTGCTCGATCCGCAGGCTGCGAGCGCCGCCGCCAGTACGACGGCGACCCCCACGCCCAGCGCGATCCTCACGGTACCTGGCATCGTCGATCCTTTCCGTTTTGACTTCACCTGGAGTCCTTCGGGTTGAGGGCGTCCTGGAGCCCGTCGCCGAGGAGATTGAACGCAAGCACGGTGATGAGGAGGGCAAGGCCGGGGAACAGCATGAACCACCATGCGCTGTCGAAGATGGAGGTCGCCTGGGCGATCATCGCGCCCCAGCTCGCTGTCGGCTCGGTAACGCCGACGCCGAGGAACGACAGGGCTGACTCGAAGAGGATGTTCTGGGGGATGAGGAGGCTGGCATAGACGATGATCGGCGCCACCAGGTTGGGCAGGATCTCGCGGAAGATGATCCGCCGGTTGGAGGCGCCGAGCGAGCGCGAGGCCTCGACGAACTCCTTCTCGCGCAGGGTCAGCACCTGACCCCGGACGATGCGGGCGATATAGGTCCAGTTGACCAGGGCGATGACCAGGATCACCGTGGTCAGCCCCGGCTTGACCAGCCCGCCGAGGCAGCCGCTACCGAGCTGGCAGGCCGAGGCGAGGCCGAGGGCGAGCAGGAGGATGGGGAAGGAGAGGAAGACGTCGACCAAGCGCGAGAGCAGGGTGTCGACCCAGCCGCGGTAGAAGCCGGCGAGCAGGCCGACGAGGATGCCCAGGGCGACGGCGATGCCCGTGGCGAGGATGCCGACCTCGAGCGAGACCCGAGCCCCGTAGACCACGCGGGCGAGTACGTCACGCCCGAGCGAGTCGACGCCGAACGGGTGGGCCGAGGTCGGTCCCTGGGGGACGCCGAACGCGTCGCTGAGGTTGGAGTTCTGGACGTTGGGGCCAGGGACGCCGGTGACCTGGATGACCAGGGGAGCGAGGATGGCGAGGGCGGCGATGAGGACGATCACGCCGAGCGAGACCATGGAGACCCGGTCGCGGCGCAGTCGCCGCCAGAAGAGCTGGAGCGGGGAGCGGGCGGCGATCGCCTGCTCGGGGGTACCCGCCAGGTCGAACGGGTCGCCGCCGGCCGACTCCAGCAGGTCGGCCGGGCTGACGCTCACCGGGCCGCCAGGGGATGGCGGCGGGCGGTGCATGCGGCGGTCGGCTGCGCCGCGGCCGCGGGGAGTCGCCGGCTCCGGCCGAGCGTGCTCGATCTGGCTGGGTGCGCCACGGTCCTCTTATGCCTCCACCGCGTTGCCTGCTCGACCGTGCGGATGAGACCCCTCCGCGCGTTCCAGCACTCTACCTCCGCGGGCGGGCGGGGAACGCATTTGCAGGACGAACCCCGTGAAGGCGGCTGTTCGGCTCCCCGGCGGGGCGTACCGGGTCTTCGTCCGGGCGCCCGCGACCCGCCTCTCGAGGCCGAATATGCTGCGTCACGGTCGCGTGCCGGCCGCCCCCGGGGGGCCGAGGCGTACACGTAGCGTCAGTTCAGAGGAGGCGGCGGGCGGCATGCGGGTGGGGCTGGTTCTCGGAGCGGGCGGGGTCGTCGGCGCCGCCTGGCTGATCGGGGCCCTCCAGGCCCTCGAGGCGGAGACCGGCTGGTCGCCGCGCTCGGCTCAGCGCATCGTCGGCACGTCCGCGGGCTCGGTCATCGGCGCTCTCACCGCGGGCGGGGTCGGACCGGAGCGCATGGCGGCCTACGCGAGCGGAGAGACCCACGAGGATCCGGCGAGGGTGGCCGAGGTCGCCCGCCTGGCCGACGAGATCGCCGAGGGCACGACCGGCGCCGAGTACCGGCTGACGCTACCCCGGATCGGTCCGGGATCGTGGCGGATGGGCGTGGCCACCCTGCTGCACCCCCGCAGCCACTCGCCGGCGGCGCTGCTCAGCGGGTGGCTGCCGTGGGGCGTGGTGCGGACCGACCCGATCCGCGAACTCGTCGAGCGGTTCGTGAGCACCGACTGGCCCGAGCATCCGAGCTACTGGGCGGTGGCGTGCGACTATGCCACCGGGCGGCGGGTCGTCTTCGGCCGCCCGGGAGGACCGCGCGCCCGCGTGGGGGAGGCGGTCGCCGCCTCGTGCGCGATCCCCGCCTTCTACCACCCGGTGAAGATCGGCGGGCGCCGATACGTCGATGGCGGCATCCACTCGGTCTCGAACCTCGATCTGCTGGCCGACTCCGAGCTCGATCTCGTCGTCTGCCTCAACCCGATGTCCACCCGGGCCCGGGTGGCGGCGCGCACTCCGGCCGAGCTCGTGGCCGCCAACGTCCGCGCCTCGGCCGGGCGACGCCTGGGCAGCGAGGCCCGAAAGCTCCGCGAGCTGGGAACCGAGATCCTGCTTATCCAGCCCAGCGGCGCCGACCTCGCGGTGATGGGGGTCAACCTCATGGCCCGCGACCGGCGCGGGGTGGTCATCGACACCGCCGCTGCCTCGACGGTCCGGGCCCTGCGACGGCTCTCCGACAGCCAGGTGCTGCCTCCCCGGGCGGTGCGGACGCGGTCGGCCGGCGGCGGGGGGAGCGCCGCGTGAGCGCGGCCGCCCCCGGTCGGCGCCGTGCTGGCCCGGGGGCGGTGCACGGGCGGGGCACGCTATCTTGGAGCCGCGGCCCGGGGGACTGGTGTAACGGTCAACATGGGGGTCTCCAAAACCCTTGCTCGAGGTTCGATTCCTCGGTCCCCCGCTGACTTGGAGTTCCGGCGACCGGATCGGGCGATCGGCCCGGGGCGGGCGACGATCAGGGCGACGGCCGAGTCCGGTCGGCTCGTCGGGGCAGGCAGCGGGGATCGGAGAGCGGGTTGTAGGCTCTGGATCGCGTGAGCCAGCTCCCGCCATATTCCCGGTTGATTGTTGCCCTTGCCGCCGGAGTTCCCGGCGCGCGGGTGTCCTTCGGCGCCGACGGGTCGCCGAGGTGAGGCGGAGATTCGGGGTACTGGGCGGCGCGGTCACCGTGTGGCAGGTGGCCATGGCGGTTCGCGAGCATTGGCAGTCGCTCCCCCGGGCCCAGCGCCAGCGGGTGGTTGACCTAGCATCGCGATCTCGCCTGCGCCCGGCCAGCCTCTCGGCCGCCGAGCGCGCCGAGTTGCGCGGGCTGCTCGCCGAGCTCCAGCTGCCGATACTCGGCCGGCGTCTGGCCGGGATCGCCGTCGCCAAGCGGCGCCAGTCGGGGCGGCGCGGACGCTGAGCCGCCCGCGCGGGCGGTCGATCTCGCGGGGAGCACCGGCCGCCGACTAGGGCTGGCCGGAGGCCTGGGCGAGGATGTTCTCGGCCTGCTCGATGCTGGTGGCGATGGGCATGCGCTCGTCGAGGCCGGCGAGCGAGAGGAGCTTGCGCACCGGGCGGGTGGGGCTGAGGAGCACCAGGCTGGCGGCGCCCAGGTCGAGCCGGCGCGAGATGTCGAGCACGGCGCGCAGGCCGGTCGAGTCCATGAAACCGACGTTGGTGAAGTCGAGAACGACGCCTCCCCGCCCGGGTGACTGGTCGAGGGCGCCGATCACCGCCTCGCTCATCCCGGCGGCGGTGGCGATATCCACGTCGCCGGCCACGGCCGCCACCAGGGGCCGATCGCCGCCGCCGGAGAGGGCCACCGAGAACGGGCTCGGCGGTCGGTCTGAGATCTCGGGTCGGGGTCCGGGGGTCATGGCGCTCGGGGGAGCGACTGGATGAGGCGGGCCGCGTCGCGGGCGGTGCGCAGAGTCTACGACCTGGGCGCCGGCTCGCGGTGCTTCTCGGGCGCCCGTGGGTAGACTGCTCGCCGTCTGAGGCTACCGCCGATGTCGCTTCGTTCGCTATCCGTCCCGCATCCTCGGTCCCCGTCGGATGGGGACACGATGGCGCTCGGGAGGGGAGATCCGGTGGAGGCGGTGGCACGAGTGGCGATCGCGCGCCGAGACCGCCTGCTGCGAGTCAATCGCCGGAGGCTGCGCTGGGAGGACCTGGAGGATTGCTACAGCCAGGCGACGCTCGAGCTCGTGGCCCGGGCCCAGCGCAATCCGTTCACCAGCCCCGAGCACATCGCCAACGCCCTCGAGCAGAAGTTCTCCTCGCGCATCGACGATCGCCGGCGGGCGATGGCGGGGCGGAGCCCGATCGAGATGGCGATGGCCCGGGCGCTGCCCGTCGACGCACCCGAGTCCGGAGCCGGCGAGCTCGAGGATCGAACCGCCGAGGTCGTGCGCCAGGTGGCCGGGCGGATCGAGGTGCGGCGGCTGCGCGAGGTGGCCGACGACCTCACCGATGACCAGCGGCTCGTCCTGGCCTGCCAGGTGAGCCTCGGCATGGACTGCGGCGAGTTCTGCCGGCGCTTCGGATGGTCGGCCGAGAAGTTCCGCAAGGTGGCCCAGCGGGCGCGAGCGCGGCTGCGAGCCCTGAGCGCCGAGTACCAGCTCGGCGAGCGCTGCCAACGACTCGAGGCCGACCTGTTGGCCTATTCGGCCGGCGCGGCGAACGGCGAACAGACGCGGCGCGCCGCGAGTCATCTGGCCAACTGCCCGGCGTGCGCCAGTCAGATCCGCGCGCTCGACCGGGCCTCCCGCCAAGTCGCCGCCCTGCTTCCGGCCCCGATCGCGGCCAAGGTCGGTCTGCTGGCCAAGCTCGGAGGGCTCGCGTTGGCCGGACGCCGGATCTTCGCCTCGATCGGACGAGGAGCGACGGAGGCCGGAGCGGCCGGGGTGGCCGGTGGCTCGACAGTCGGGGTTGGTGCGGTGAAGCTGGGCGTGGCCGCCGCGTGCCTGGCCGGGGCCGCCGGCGGCTACGCGATCTGCTCGCCCGGCGTCGTCGGGCTCCCAGTCGGTTCCGGCCATCACCATCACCACACCCGGGTGAGCGCGGTGCCCGTCGCCCGCGCTGCCGCGTCGGCGCCGGCTCCGATCCGCGTCGTCTCCTCCGCCTCGCGGTCCTCGAGTGCTCCGCCGCCGCGGCCAAGGCCGGCTCGTCCCGCCCAGGGCCAGGTGGCCTCCGCGGTCGCCCACCGGGAGTTCGGCTCGGTCTCGGCCCATCTGGCCGCCGTGCAACCGTCCTCGAGCACGGTGGGGAGCGGGGCGTCGACCGCGTCGGCGCCGGCGGGCGGGCCTGGGGTCGGCCAGGCGCGGCGCGAGTTCGGGGGCTTCGAGCGCTGAGCTGACGCCCGTCGAGGGACCCTCCTGGCGCCGGCGGCGGCGGCGGCGGGGGGAATGGTCGCCGCGTGCGGCGGGCGGCCAGGCGGCATCGCGGGGGCCATTCGGCCGCCGGAGCTCGGGATGCGACGACCGGCCGGACGGCGCCTGCGTCCCGACGCTCGGGAGCGGTCGGAATGGGCGACGAGGCACCGATGAACACTTCCCATCCCGACCGAAGGTGCGTCTCCCAAGGCGCCAGCGCGACCCGACCCCCCCGGGTCGCACCCTGGACCAGCGCCGGTCGGCGCGGCCGCTGCCGGGATCGCCACGCCGCGAGCGCGGCGTGCGGAAGAGGCGGCCGCGCACCACTTCTGATTGAGGCCGGCGGCCCATGAGGCGCCGTCGCCCGGTCGCCGTCTACCGGGTCCTCGACGAGGAGGATCTCGTTTCGGGCGCCGGTTATCTCGACGCCCCGAGCCCCCCGCCAGCGGATTGGCCCGTTGCCGAGACACCCGCCGTGACGCTGGCGCCCGAGCCCGCCGGCGAGGAGTCGTCCCATTTCGCCACCGGCTTCGGCGCAGGCCCGGGCTTCGCTTCTCTGACTGCCGAGGCAGGCGGTGGGGCGGGACCCCGGGACGGACGGCCTGCGGGAAGGGAGGCCGGCTCTCGGAGCGGGCTCCGGGTACGCGCGCTCCTCGTCTGTGCGGCTACCCTCGTCCTGGCCGTGGTGGCGGCGCGACTTGCCAGCGTTCTGCTCGGCAGTGCCGGCGCGGCGCGGGGCGCTCGACCCGCGGGCGGCACGCCCGGCGGCACGCAGGCGCTGGCGGCGGGCGGGCGCGGTTCGCACCCGACGTCGCGTTCGGCGATCGTCGCGGGCGCGGCGGCGGGAGAGGCCGGGACCGCAGCGTTGGCTTCTGTGGCGGGCCTCGTGGCGCTCACACCGAGACCTGCCAGGACTCGTGCCGCGGCGCGAGGCCGGGCGGTGGCGGCCCCCCCGCGCCGTCCGACCGCCCACGTCGGCCCGGGCCGCGCGACGCCACCCGCCGCGACGGGACGCTCAACGCCCGTGGGTTCGGGCGGGCGGCGGCCGGGTGACGGCGGTGCGGGCGGGCAGCCGATCGGTCATTGGTCCGGCCCCGTTCGCGGTGTGTCGGGGTGGGCGCCGAGCGGCGAAACCGACCGCGGCCCACGCGCCGGCTCGCCGTCCCTGCCCCCGGAATTCGGCTTCGAGCGATGAGCGACGGCGAGCGAGCCGCGGTGCGGCTCGATACACGCCCGCTCTGGCGGCTGCGGGCGTCGGCGTCGCTCACGCGCTGGGTGCTCTATGTCACTGCGGCGGTCGGGGTGGCGGCCACGGCTCGGCTCGCCGTCGCGCCGCCGCGGGCGTCGGTGGTGAAGCTCCCGCCGGTGGCGGGCGAGGACCATGGCGCGGAGGGGTTCGCCACCCTGTTCGCGCGACGCTATCTGACCTGGGACGCCGCCTCGCCGGCGGCGCACGCTCAGGGCCTGGCGGCCTTCGTCGGCGGAGGCATCGATCCCGATATCGGCCTCGGGGTGCCGGCCCGCGGGTTCCAGCGGGTCGGTTGGGCCGAGATCGTGCAGGCCCGCGCGGCGGGTTCGGGCGAGCACGTGTACACCGTCGCCGCCGACACCGGTGGTTCGGCACCGACCTATCTCTCCGTCGACGTGGTGCGCGGCGGATCGGGCGAGCTTTCCCTCGGGCGCTATCCGGCCCTGATCGGGCCGCCGCTGATCCAGCCGGCGGAGACGCTTGACGCGGGCGGGGTGGCGGATGTCGCCGACGGCGCGGTGCCGACCGTGGTTGAGCGGGCGCTGCGCAACTACCTGGCCGGGTCGGCGCAGAACCTGGCCGCCGACCTCGCTCCCGGCTCGCTGGTGGCCACGCCCGATGGGCACCTGACGCTCGAGCGCGTCGAGCGACTGCGGGTGGCGGGCGGGGGAGGGGTTCTGGCCACGGTCGCCGCCCACGACCCCAGCGGGGCTACCTACACCCTCACCTATCAGCTCGACCTGCTCCAGACCGGCAGCCGCTGGCTGGTGGCGGCGATCCAATCAGATCCGCGGACCTAGGAGGTAACCCATGACCCATCGATCGGCAGCGCTGGGGGCGGCGCGGAGAGTCTTTCTGAGCGCTCTCCTCGTCCTCGCTCTGGCGCCTCCCAGCGCCTACGCGTCGGGGACGGCGTCAGGGGGCGGCTCGGCAGCCGGCGGCCAGGTCTCCAGCCAGGGCGGGGTCTCGAGCCAGGGCGGGGGCAGCCTCGAGGCGGCTGCGAGCCGAGCCGGCGACACCGGACGCAAGGTGGCGTTCAGCCTGATCGGGCTCGCCCTGGCGGTGGCGGCGATCGTGCTCGCCTTCAAGCGGGACTTCAAGGAGGCAATCGGGGTCCTGGCCATCGGGCTGGTCGCGGTGCTGCTCGCCAGCCCGGTCGGGGTGAGCGTCCTCCAGCAGACGGTGTCCATGCTCTTCGGCGGGGCTTGAGCCTCGATGGAGGTTCGTTCCTACCGCGGGGTGTTCGAGCTCGAACGGCGGGTCTATCGGATCGACACCGTACGCCTGAACCCGGGCGGCATTCCCCTGCGGGGCATCGGCTACGCGGTGGGCCTCATTCTCCTCACCCTGCTCGCCTCTCGCGTGGCGGTCGTCCGGCTGATCCTCTCGCCGCTGCCCTGGTACGTGCGTTACCTCGGCCTGCCGATCACCGTGGCCGCACTGGCGACCGTCGTTCGGATCGAGGGCCGGCCGTTTCATCTGGCCGTGCAGGCCATGGTGGCCCACCGGGTCAGACCGCGCCACACGAGCCGACTCGAGCGGGTCCCCGCCCCGGGGGCGCGCTGGCGCCCGGGTCCGGTCGTGCTGATCCCCGACGGTTCCGACTCGAGGATCAGGCGGCTGCGCTACCGCGGTCCCGGGGCGGTGCTCGTCTGCTGCGCCCACGAGCGGGCGGAGTGGCGACGACCGAGGTTCAGACCGGCCGCCCGCTCGGTCGACCTGACCCTGCATCCGCGAGAGGACGGTCGACCACTCACCCGCCCAGCCGCACTCGACCTTGCGGCTGGGACCGTGGTCGAGACCCGGACCCAGTCGAGTGCCGGAGGCGCACGCCGTTGACCCGCCAGCCGATCTCCTTCGTCTACGGCAACTGCGTGCTCGGCTCGAGCGGGCCGTGGGCGCTGTTCGCGCTCGCCCCCTGCTCCTACGCGGCGCTCTCCGGCGAGCGCAAGCACGAGATGTTCGGCCGGCTGCTCGCCGCCGTCGAGGCGGCCGAGGCCGATCTCCAGCTGATCCGCGTCACCCGCGACTGGGACCTCGAGGGTTACGTCGCGGAACTCGAGGACGGCTACGGCGGGCCGCACCCCGTGGCACACGGCCGCTATGTCACCGAGCACCGGGACGGGCTGGGGGACATCGGGCGGGCGATGGCCGAGGTGTTCCTGGCGGTCAGCCTGGAGGACCCCGAACGCGATGTCGGCGCCTACGTCTCGAGCGCCCTCGAGCGCCCGCCGCGCGAGCTCTTGGCCGCTCTGCGCGAAGCGCTCGCCTGGCAGGACCGGCGTCTCCTGGCAGCCGAGGAACTCGAGCGCCTGCGGGTGGGCGCCGACGAGGCGCATGCCCGGATCGCCGCCTTCATCGACGCCCGTCCCGCCCGTACCGTCGAGGTCCAATGGCTGCTGCGCCGCGCCTTCTGCCGGGGAGCCGGCGACCCGGTGGTGGACGGCCGCCATGAACCGCAGGCCCTGGTCTTCGAGCGCAACGGGGCGGCTGTCCTGGCCCCACTGGAGGCCGACATCCTGCGCTGGCTCGACGGCTACGTCGAGAACCGCGGTCGAAGCCTGCGCATCGAGTCCGAGGTCGGGACCAGTTGGCAGGCCCACCTCGTGGCCGGGGCGCTCCCCGAGCGGGCCGAGTTCCCGGGCGGACGGCTCGAGTTGATGTTCGCACCGCCGGAATCCTTGCCCTTCGGCATCGACCTGACCCTGACCGCCCGCTACCTGCCCAACGAGCTTGCTCTCCGGCTCGTGCGCCGACGGGTTCAGGATGCCGATCAGATCGTCCGCGCCGAGGCCGACGGTGATCAGGGGGTGTCGGACTCCGGCTACCACCGCACCCAGGATGCCCGCGACCTCCTCGCCCACCTCCAATCGGCGAGCCGGCCGCCCCTGATGCGGGCGACGCTGGCCATCGCGGTGGCCGCCGACACCGAGGACGAGCTCGAGCGCCGGGTGGAGAGCTGCCGCCGGGCCTACGGCGAGGTGCGCCTGCACCGTCCGGTCGGCGATCAGCTCGAGCTGTTCCTCCAGCACCTGCCGGGCCAGCGGACACGGGTGCGCGGCTACGACGATGTTCTCACCGCCGAGCAGGTCGCGGCGATGATGCCGCTCGCCACCCACGCCGTCGGCTCGCGCCACGGCTTCTACCTCGGCCACACGCTCACCGGCTCGCGTCAACCGGTTCGATTCAACCTCCGCGAGGGCTCGGACACCGACCGCAACGCGGCCATCCTCAGCCTCGGCGCCCTCGGCTCGGGCAAGACCACGCTCGACCAGAAGCTCCTCTACGAAGGCTTTCTCCTCGGCGCTCGGATCATCGATTGCGATCCCAAGGGCGACCATCGCCTCCACCGGCTCGACGATGTCGCCCCCCACGTGGAGACCATCGCGCTGCGACCGGAGCGCGCTCTGCGCGGCCTGCTCGATCCCCTGCGGGTGGCGCCGGCCCACATGCGCCAGGACGCCGCCGTCTCCTTCCTCTGCGATCTCCTCCCGGCACGCTCAGAGGCCGCCTGGGAGACAGCGGTGGTCAAGGCCGTCGACGGCGTCATCCGGGCCGCCGGCCAGCCGAGCTGCTTCGAGGTGGTCAGGGCCCTGTCCGCCGGGGACGAGGTCGATCGCCAGGTGGCCAAGACCCTCGCCGTCTACGCGCGCGCCGGCCTGACTCAACTCGGCTTCGCCGACCCCGACGTGCGCACCGGCGCCGTCGGCGAGCGCCAGGTCACCTACATCCCGATCCGCGATCTTCCGGGCCCGCAGCCGGGGACGGCCCGCGGCGACTACTCGGTGGCCGAGCGGGTGGGCGAGCAGATCGTCCGGCTCATCGCCATGTTCGCCATGCAGCTGCTCTCCGCCGAGCGCCACCGGCTCAAGCTCTTCTCCTTCGACGAGGGCTGGCGGCTGCTGGGCGATCCGGTCGGCCGCATGCTCCTCGCCTCCCTGCAGCGAATGGGCCGGTCCGAGCTGGCGGTGCCGATCATCTCCACCCAGCTGGTCAGCGACACTCTGCTCGACGGACGCGACTCCCTCGAGAACCTGATCGGGGCAACCTTCGTCTTCGGGCTGCGCAGCGAGAGCGAGGCCGGCCGAGCCCTCCGCCTGCTCGACCTCGACCCCGACGATCCGGGCGAGCGCCGGCGGCTGCTCGAATTCGACGCCGGCCGGTGCCTGATGCGCGACCATCGCGGCCGGGTCGAAGCCGTTCAGGTCGACGTGGTCGCTCCCTGGCTGCTGAAGGCACTCTCGACAACGCCGCCGGCCGACGCGGACGCGAGTGGGCGGTGACCGGCGAGCGGCCGCCGCCGCCGTGGTCCTCGTGCTCGCCGGGTCCACCTCGGCCCGCGCCGAGCCCACGGCGGCTGCCGCCAGGGCCGCGGGGTCGAGGGTGGCGGCGACGCCGGGGCTCGCCGGCATGCCGGCCGCAGCGGCGGCGCGCGCCCCTGGCCGGGTACCGCCCCCGCCTGCCGCCTCGCCTGCCGCGCCGGGGACCGCGGGGCCCTTGCCGGGGGCCGCCCCCGCGCCCGACCCCGGACCGGGGCCAGGCCCGGGGCCCTTGCCGGGGGCCGCCCCCGCGCCCGCCTCCGGACCGGGGCCGGCGACCGGCGCCTCCGCCCTGGGGCCCGACCCGGCGGCGCAGGCCTCGTCGCTCGGCGGTCCCGGGCCCCTTGCCGCCAACGGCCTGGGCAGTCCGTCCTGCCGGAGCCCGGCCCTCCGCGCCCAGCTCTCGGCGGTCGCCCGGGCCGACTGCGCTGCCTCGGGGGTCGCGGTCGCGGCGGCGCCGCTCGACAACTATCAGTTCGACGTCCACATCGACACCGGGCCACTCCCCAACGGCAAGACCCTGTTGGAGGACTACGTGCTCAAGCCGGTGTGGCTGGCGCTGGTCTGGATGACCCACGTCGCCGTCGTCGGGCTCGAGTGGTGCTTCTCGCTCGATCTGCTCGGCGCGGGCACGCTCGGCCCGGTCACTCGGGGATTGCGTTCGATGCGCGACGCGCTGACCACGCCGTGGCTTGCCCCCGTCCTGGGCATCGCCTCGATCGCCATGCTCTACAACGGCATCGCCCGCCGGCGGGTGGTCGACACCCTCGGTCAGGTAGCTCTCCTCCTGGCCATGATGATCGGCGGGCTCTGGGTCATCGCCGATCCCCAGGCCAGCGTCGGGATGGCCAGCCGACTGGTCAACGAGGCCAGCCTCGGTGCGCTCGGCGCGGCCGCCACCGGCGACCCCGCGCACCCGCAGCGGAGTCTCGATGATGCCCTCCGTCTGGTCTTCGACGCCGCGGTCACCGCGCCGTGGTGCTATCTCGAGTTCGGCAACGTCGACTGGTGCCGCCAGCCGGCCCGGCTCGATTCGGGCCTGGTGGCGTCGGCCCACGCCATCGTCGCCCGGGACCGCGCCGAGGCCTCCTCCGCCGCCGACCGACGGCGCGTCCAGGCCGAGGCCGACTCGATCGCCCGAGCCCGCACCAACGGCGAGCTCTTCCTCGCCCTTCCGGCCAACGGGCCGAGACGCAACTCGATCAACGCGGACGCCGCGAATCCGTCGCTACTGCGCGTGCTGTGCGGCGGTGACACCGCCACCTCCTGCCCGGCCGCCACCGGCCCGCAGGCCGAGTTCCGTACCGAGAAGGGCACGGCCGACCGCATCGGCGGCCTCGTCCTCATCACCATCGGCGCCGCCGGCATGTTCGCCCTCCTCGGCTTTCTCTGCCTGCGTCTTCTCGGAGCGGCCCTCCTCGCCTTGCTCTACCTACTCCTCGCCCCCGTCGCCGTCCTCGCCCCGGCCCTCGGCGACGGTGGCCGCGCCGTCTTCCGCCGCTGGTCGACCCGTCTGGTCGGGGCGGTGCTCGCCAAGCTGGTCTACTCGGTCTTCCTCGGCGTCGCCCTCCTCATGGTCCGCGTCCTCTCCGACCTCGGCGGCCTCGGCTGGTGGACTCAATGGCTCCTCATCGCCGCCTTCTGGTGGCTCGTCTTCAACCACCGCCACCGTGTCCTCGAGAACGTCATCCACGAGCGCGGGGAGCCGACCCGGCGGCCGTCGTTGGCCTCCCGTCTGGTCGCCACCCGCCAGGCGATCAAGCTCGCCTCGCCTCCGGCCCGAGCGTTGCGCAACGCCGCCCGCCGGGGGTACGACCAGCTCCGCCGTCTGCCCCCGATCGTGCTGGGCGGCCCCGAGGGCCGGTGGCGACCCGACCGCCCGAAGGACAGAGCCGACATGGTGGCGCGCACCCTCGACTTGGACCACGCGACGGCGCTCGACACCGTCGCCCGCGCTCCGGCCACCGAACTCGACCTCGGCGAGCGGCGAGCCCGGCGCGAGGCCGTGCGCAAGGCGCGAGGTGAGGCGGTCGCCGCCGGCGATCGCCGGCGGGCTGTGTCCCTCCAGCGGCGCGAGAACGATCTCGGGGCGCAGATCGACGCCGGCGAGCGTGAGCTCGCGGCCGCCCGGGCCATGGCGGCGGCCGGAGAAGAGCGCCGGCGCCAGACCGGCGTCGTCCA
Organism: Solirubrobacteraceae bacterium; assembly: GCA_034664565.1. GTDB lineage: Bacteria > Actinomycetota > Thermoleophilia > Solirubrobacterales > Solirubrobacteraceae > Palsa-513. The sequence continues at coordinate 13,358 of JAXDHJ010000109.1, read as the reverse complement.
CGACGAGACCCAGCGCTCGCACCGGGCCGAGCTGCTCGACCGCGAGGCCGAGCTCCGTCCCCGGGTCGCCGGATCCCGCGATCGTCGCCGCGGTCGGCGCGACTACGCCGGGCTCGCCGGGCTCGCCGGTCTCGGGCCGGCGGAGTACGAGCGCCTCTCGGGTGCCGAACGGCGCCGGGCACAACTCAAGATCGATCGCGATCTCGAGAGCTGGCGCAAGTGGTCGAAGCACGCCAAGCGCGCGGCGGTGGTCGAGGAGCGGCGGCCGGCGCGCGGCGGCCCGAGCCGGTCGGCCGATCCCCGGCCCGCCCCCCGTCCGGTCACTCGTCGCGAGCGGCAGTTCGGCGGCTCCTCACGCCCCGGCGACTCGCCTCCCTGTCGCGACTCCCCGACCGGCAGGCCAAGCCGCGGGATTCCCCGACAGTCTCGCCCGGACGGCGAGTCCGCCCCGGGGCGGACTCGCCCCGGCCGGACCGGCGCCGGGGACCCCCCCCGGCGCTCGCGTCCCGACCGGTGAGCCTCCGTCGCCACCCGGTTGCCCTCATCGCCGGGGTGATCGCCGGGTTCCTCGCCCTCACCCTCCTGATCGCCATCCTCGCGTTCATCACCGGTGCCCAACAGGCCGCTTCGAGTTGCGGCGTCCCCGTCCCGGCGACCGGGGCGGCGCCCGCCTCGGCGGTCGGCCTGCGCGAGATTCCGTCCCGGCTGATGCCCCTCTACCGTCAGGCCGCCGCCACCTATGCCCTCGGGCCGAGCGGTTGGGCATGGCTCGCCGCCGTAAACCGGATCGAGACCGACTTTGGACGCGATCTCGCCACCTCCTCGGCCGGGGCGATCGGCTGGATGCAATTCGAGCCCGCCACCTGGGCCGAGTACGCCGTGGACGGCAACGCAGACGGCAGAAGGGATCCATACGAGCCGGCCGACGCGATCGCCGCGGCCGCCCGCTACCTGCGCGCACTCGGCGCACCGGCTGACTGGCAGGTGGCGATCCGCGGCTACAACGGTGGTCCGGGGGCGGCCCGGTCGCCGTCGACCCTCGGCTACTGGCAGAGCACCGCTCGCTCGGCCGCCGCCTATCTCGCAAGCTCCGGCGCGCCCGCGCCCGCGCCCGGGCCGGACCCGGCGGCGCGCCCGGTCGCTCTCACCGTGTCGCCCGGCCCCGGAGTGGGCCCCGCCTCCGCATCGCCCTCCGCCCTCGCGCCGGACGCCGGTCTCGCATCCTCCGCCGGCCCCGTCGGTCCCGACGCCTGCCCACCCTGCCCGGCGCCCGCCTCGCCGCAGGTCTCGGACACCCTGGTGTCCTACGACCCGGCTGCCGTCCCTGACGCCCGCGGCAGGGTCGGCTTCACTCCACGTCCAGGGGCCGTGTACACCGTCGGCCAGGAGCCGCTGATCGCCTCCCGCCTCGATGCCCTCGGCCGCTTCCTTCATCTTCGCCTGACCGGAACCTCGGGGTATCGCAGCCCCGCGCGGTCGGTGGCCGTCGGCGGATCTGCCCGCGACCCCCACACCCGGGGTCAGGCGTCCGACACCCCCGGGGTCGAGGCCGTCCCCGAGGCCGTGCTCGAGCAGTTCGGCCTGACCCGCCCCCTCGACCGGCTCCTCCCCGGCGGCGGCCACACGAATCCGGCCGAGGCCGACCACATCCAACTCCTCGACCTGACCCCCGGCGCCCTTGCGTCCGCCGCCGCCGTTCCCGCCGACCAGTGCGCCGCCGGCGGAGCCGTGCCCCTCGCCCCCGGCGACCGCGCCCGGATCGAGCCCGGCGGCCTCGCCGCCGCGCCGGCCAGCGCCCCGCCCGCCGTCCGCGCCATGATCGCCGCCGGCAACCAGCTGATCGGCCGGCCCTACGTCTACGGCGGCGGACACGGAGGTTTCACCCTGGCCGCCGGCTACGACTGCTCGAGCAGCGTGAGCTGGGCGCTCCACGCCGCCGGCTTCCTCACCGCTCCCCAGGACTCGAGCGCGCTCCAGGGCTTCGGTGCTCCCGGCGCCGGACTCTGGGTCACCGTCTACGCCAATCCGGGGCACGCCTTCGTCCTCGTCGCCGGCATCCGGCTCGACACCAGTCCCCAGGGCGGCGACGGCCCTTGGAGCCAGCCCGGACCCCGCTGGCGCCCGGCCACCCGCTCAACCGCCGGCTTCATCGCCCGCCACCCGCCCGGCCTGTGAGCGACCGACCGACCGCCCGGCCTCCGAGCGCCGCCGCCGCCATCCGCGCCAGCGTCGGCCGCTGCCCGCCGCTCCTCGCCGCGGTGATCGTCGCCGGCGCCCTCCTCGTCCTGCACCTCCGCGCCGGGCGGCCTTCCCGCGAGCCGCCTCTGCGCGGCCTGTCCGCCGCGCCGCCGATCGTCATCGTCGGTTCCGGACCGCCGACCTCGGCTTCCTCGCCTCCGCCGCCCCAGCTCGGACCACGCGGAGCCAGCCGGGCCTTCGTCGCCGCCTACGCCGCCTTCGTCTACGGCCGCCTCGACCCGACCCGTCTGCCCGGGGTCACCCCCTCCGTCCGCCGCCAGCTCGCCGCCCAGCATCCCCGCCCCCCGGCTGCCGTCCTCGCCGTCGCCGATCCCCGCCTGCGGAGCCTCGCGGTCACCACCTCCGGCCCGGACCGGGCCCGGGCGGTCGCCGTCATCGAGGACGGCGTCGCCGTCTACCAGGTCAGGCTCGAACTCCGCCGCCGCGCGGTGGGCTGGACGATCACCGGCCTCGGCGAGACCAGCTAGTAGGGTCCGGCCGATGGCCGATCGCCGCGTCGAGCATCTCATCATCGGTGGCGGGATCGCCGGTGCCACCGCCGCCGCGACCCTTCGCCAGGCCGGAGCCGACGGGTCGATCCTCCTCGTCGGACGCGAGCTCGACCCGCCCTACCACCGCCCCCCGGTCTCCAAGGGCTATCTCAGAGGCGTCGAGTCCCGCGAGCAGACGCTCGTCCACCCCGCCGACTGGTGGACCGCCCACGACGTCGAGCTCCTGACCCGGACCAGCGTCACCGAGATCGACCAGGACGCCCGGACGGCCAAGCTCTCGACCAAGGAGACGATCGAGTTCGCCACCGGCCTCATCGCCACCGGCGCCATGGTCCGTCGTCTCACCGTCGACGGCACCGAGCTCGACGGGATCCACTACCTCCGGGCCCTGGCCAACGCCGACGCCGTCCGCCGCGATGTCGCCGACGCCGAGCACGTGGTCCTGATCGGCGGCTCCTACATCGGCTGCGAGGTCGCCGCCTCACTGACCGAGCTCGGCAAGCGGTGCACCATCGTCATGCAGGAGTCACTCACCCTCGAGCGTCATTTCGGCGCCCGGGCCGGCGGCTTCTTCCAGGGCGTCCTCGAGGGGCACGGCATCGAGGTCGTCGGCCCCGACGAGGTCGAGCGCTTCGAGGGCGACGGACGCGTCCAGCGGGTGATCACCAAGGGCGGGCGCACGCTCCCCGCCGACGCCGTGATCTGCGGCGTCGGGGCCATGCCCGACGTCATGCTCGCCCGCAAGTCCGGGCTCGAGATCGGCAGCCTCGGCGGCGTCCTGGCCACCGCCGAGCTCGAGACCACCATGCCCGGCCTCTACGCCGCCGGCGACATGTGCGAGTACCGGTCGACCATCCACGGCCGGGTGATGCGCGTCGAGCACGAGGACGTCGCCGCCGCCCAGGCCCGGACCGCCGCCGCCAACATGCTCGGTCCGGATCGCCGTGCTCACGACGAGGTGCCCTACTTCTTCTCCGATCTCTCCGACTGGGCCTCGCTCGAGTACGTCGGTCCGGCCCCGACCTGGGAGAAGGAGATCGTCCGCGGCTCGCTCGAGGACGGCAGCTTCACCGTGTTCTACCTCGCCGACCGGCACCTCCTCGCCGCCCTCTCCGTCAACCGCCCCGGCGACCTCGACCAGGCCCGGCGGCTGATCCGCGCCGGCTCCCCCCTCGCCGACGAGAACCTCCTGGCCGAGCACGACGACCTGGCCGAAGTGACCTAGGCGGACTCGCGTCGTGCCGGTCAAGCTCCCGCCCGCGGTCGCCGCCTTCAACCAACGGGTCACCAACCCGCTCCAGGGTCATTGGGCCTGGCTGCTGGCGCCCTACGCCCTCATCGTCCATCGGGGCCGGCGGACCGGCCGGCAGTTCGCAACCCCGGTGCTCGGCTTCCGGGTCGGCGACGAGCTCGTGGTCCCCCTCCTCTACGGGCGCGGCTCGCAGTGGGTGCTCAACCTCGAGGCCGCCGGCCGCGGCGAGGTAGTTCGCGCCGGCCGGCGCCACGCGCTGCTCGACCCCGAGGTTCGCGACCAGCCACCGGAAGCTCTCAGCGGCGTCGGGCGCCGGCTCAGCCTGGCCGCCGAGCACCAGCTCGTCGCCCGCCTCGGCCCACGCCTGCCCGGCGGCCCGCGAGACCTCTACGCCCTGCGCCCGCGCAGCCGCCGGCGCGGCAGCTGACGCCGGGCAGCTCGAGACCCACCGCAGGCGCCGAGTGGGGCGGCAACCCGCCGCCAAGACACTTAGCGACGCTTGACGGCGCCCCTCTACCCTGGACGGTCATGCGCCACCGCCCGTCCCGGCCCCTGATCGCCGCCCTGGCCTGCTTCATCGGCCTCGCCCTGACCGGCGCCGTCGCCCTCATCCTCCCCGTGGCCCGGGTCCGCGACTCGGCCACCCTTTCCGGCTTCATCAGCCTCAGCGCCCACACCCGGGTCAGCCGGCTGGCCAACGTCCTCGCCCACAGCGTCGACCCCTCCCACTACCTCGCGTTCGCCGGCGTCCTGGTCGTCGTCGCCCTCCTTCGCGGCCTTCCCCGCGTCGCGCTCGCCGTCCCGGTGACGATGTTCGCCGCCAGCGCCACCTCCGAGCTGCTCAAGCCCCTCATCGGGCAGACCCGCCAGTCCGAGTGGCTGAGTGCCGGCGAGCAGATCTCATCCGCCTCCTGGCCGAGCGGCCACGCCACCGCGGCGATGATGGTCGCCCTCTGCTCGGTCCTCGTCGCTCCCCGCCTGCTGCGGCCCCTCGCCGCCCTGCTCGGCACCGGGCTCGCAGTCGGGGTGAGCTATTCGATCCTCGTCCTCGGCTGGCACTTCCCCAGCGACATCCTCGGCGGCTTCCTCGTCGCCGGCACCTGGGTCTCCCTGGCCCTCGCCGCCCTCTGGGCCGCCGAGGCCCGCTGGCCGCAACGCAGCGCCCGAAACGCCCTCGAGCGGGTCGCGGGCACCACCGGCGGCGGCGACCTGCTGGCCCCGGCGGCGCTCCTCGCCGCCACCTTCGGGGCCGCCGTCGTCGTCCTCGCCGCTCGCGGCGGCCTGGTCGAGACCTACGGTGCCGCCCATCTCTCCTTCGTCACCGGCGCCCTGGCCATCGCCGGCCTCGCCGCCGTCCTGGCCACGGGCATGGCCGTCGCCCTGCGCCGTTAGGCCTCGCGGGAGCGCCCCGGCTCCCAGAGCGGCTCGTCCGGGCCGTTGGCGCCCCGGGCGAGGATGAAGAGCAGGTCGGAGAGGCGGTTGAGGTAGCGGACCACCTCGGGACCAGCCTCGGCGCCCAGGGCGATCGTCCGCCGCTCGGCCCGGCGGCACACCGTCCGGCACACGTGGAGGGCCGCCGCGGCCGCCGTGCCCCCCGGGAGGACGAAGGACCGCAGCGGCGACAGGGTGTCGTTGACCTCGTCGCACGCCCGCTCGAGCCACGCCACCTGTTCGGGCGCCACCCGCAGACGCTCCCGCTCGCCGCCCGGCGGCACCGAGAGGTCGGCACCGACATCGAAGAGGTCGTTCTGCACCGTCGCCAGCCACTCGACATACCGCTCGGGCAGACCGGGAGAGCTCAGGGCGACCCCGATCTGGGCGTTCAGCTCGTCCACCGCCCCGTAGGCCTCGATCCGCGGATGGGTCTTCGCCACCCGGCTCATGTCGCCGAGGTGGGTCTCCCCGCCGTCGCCGAGCTTGGTGTAGATCCTGGTCAGGTTGACGGTCATGGTCCCGAGTCTGACACAGACGGCCCCGAACTCGAGAGCCGGGTCCCCACGTCGTCGGCCCGATCGCCTACGATGGCGCCTGACATTGGTCGGTGGTCATGGGAAGCCCGGTGAGAATCCGGCGCGGACCCGCCACTGTGAACGGAAGCCACGCCAGCCGCAGCTGTGCGCACCATGCGCGGTCACTGATCCTCACCGATCGGGAAGGCCGGGGCCGGCATTTCCGTGAGCCAGGAGACCTGCCTCCGACCACAAGCCAAAGAGCCCTCGTGGAAAGGGGTGGCTGCATGCGTACCGTCCTCTCGCGTTCCGTACTCGGAGCGATGCTGGTGATCCTCCTCGCCGGGGCGTCGCGCGCCCCGGCCGCCCCAACCCCCGGACCGGTCGGGGTCCGGGTCGAGGGCGCGAGCGCCACCCTCATCCCCTCCACCCTGGTGGCCACCCAGCCGGGCGTCTTCAGCCCCATCGCCGACCACGCCCACACCTGCTCGGGCACCAGCGCCGCCGAGGCGCTCGAGCTCGCCAGCCTGAGCCACGCCACCGGCTGGACGGGGACCTACTTCGCCGGCTTCGGCGACTACCTCGTCACCAGCATCGCCGGCGAGCTCCATCCGAGCGGCCCGACCGACGGCAGCTACTGGGCCCTCTGGTATGACCACCGGCCGGCCAGCACCGGGATCTGCTCGACGGCGATGAATCCCAACGACGAGGTCCTCTTCTTCCCCGACTGCGCGAGCTTCGCCGGCGCCACCTGTCCGCCCGGCTTCGTCTCCCCCAACGTGCTCGGGATGACCGCTCCCACCGTGGCCCAGACGGGCACCCCGGTCAGCGTCGGGGTCACCACCTACGCCGCCGCTGACGGCGCCGCCTCTCCGGCCGCCAACGCCACCGTCTCCGGCGGCGGCGCCGCCGCCTCGACCACCGTCGCCGGCGCCGCCGCCTTGACCTTCACCGCCGTCGGCACCTTCATCCTCCAGGCCACCGCTCCCAACTCCGTCCGCTCGGAGACTCACACCATCTGCGTCCACGACGGCAACGACGGCAACTGCGGCACTCCGGCCCCACCCGGGACCACCCCGCCGCCCGGCACCAGCTCCCCGCCGGCCCCGTGCCTGCATCACGGTGACGATGGTCTGTGCGGCACCACCGACCGCACGCCACCCCGCGGACACCTGACCATCGCCGAGGGCACCCGCTTCCGCCACGGCCACGGCCCGCGCACCCTCACCGGCCGCATCGAGTCCGACCCGTCGGGCCTGCGCGACGTCGTCCTGCGCATCACCCGCATCGTCACCCGTGGACGCTGCGAGGCCTACAACGCCAGCCGCCGGAAGTTCGCCCGGACCGGCTGCGGCATCGCCCGCGCTCCGTCGTTCTCGGTCGGCCGTGGCCTCGCCTTCTCATACCTCCTGCCTGCCGCCCTGTCCCGCGGCCGGTACACCGTCGAGGTCGAGGCGACCGACGGCGCCGGCAATCACGACGCCCCGGCGCCGGCCCGCAACCGGATCGTCTTCCGTGTCGAATGACACGCCCTCCGCCCGGCGTCGAGCGGCTGTGCGGCGCCGACCCGCCGCCGACGGCCGCCCCGGCCGTCCCGGCTGCCCCGGCCGCCGGCCCCGTCCCGGCCGGCCGCGGACGGCCGCCGGGCTCCTCGGGGCCTGCCTGCTCCTCGGGGGCTGCGGGCTCGGCGCCGGCGGGACCCCGGCCGGGGTCCAGCTCACCGTCACCCGGGACTTCGGCGCCACCGGTCTGGCCGAGCGCGCGGCCCCGGCGGTCCACGGCAGCGACACCGCGATGCGCCTGCTCGAGCGCAACGCCCGGGTCGCCACCGCCTTCGGCGGCGGCTTCGTCGCCTCCATCGACGGCCTGGCCGGCGGCCGGGAGGCCGGCCGGCCGGTCGACTGGTTCTTCTACGTCAACGGCATCGAGGCCACCCAAGGCGCCGCTGCGACCACGCTCCACGACGGCGACCACGTCTGGTGGGACCGCCACGACTGGGGGGCGACGATGACCGTCCCGGCGGTGGTCGGCGCCTTTCCCGAGCCCTTCCTCCACGGCACCGAGGGCAAGCGCCTGCCCGTCCGCATCGAATGTCTCGACCCCGCGAGCCCGGCCTGCGACCGCGTCGCCCACCAGCTCACCGCCATCGGCATCCCCGCCGGCCGGGGCGGTCTCGGCCTGGCCGAGCACGACGCCGCCCTGCGGGTCCTGGTCGGCACCTGGCCCCGCCTGCGCACCGACGCCGCCGCCCGCCGCCTGGAGAGCGGCCCGGCGGCCAGCGGGGTCTACGTCCGGGTCGCCGGCGGCGGTCGCTCCCTCGTCCTCCTCGACGCCCGCGGCGCCGCCGTGCGCACCCTCGGACCGCACAGCGGCCTCGTCGCCGCCACTCGCCTCGCCGACGCTCCCCCGGTGTGGATCGTCACCGGGACCGATGACGCCGGCGTCGCCGCCGCCGCCCAGGCCTTCGAGCCCGGCGCCCTCCACGACCGCTTCGCCCTCGCCGTGTCCAGTGCCGACCAGGGCGTGCCCCTCCCGGTGGCCGGGCGATGACCCCCGGGATCATGCCGGCCCCCGGTCGCGGCGTGCCCCTCCCGGTGGCCGGGCGATGACCGCCGGGCTCACCCTGGCCTACCGCCGGCGGGCCAGCCCCCTCCACGCGGCGCGGGCCGGGGCCGGGGCCGTCTACTGCTCGGGCCTCGTCCTCTGCGCCCTCATCCTCGTCCACCCCCTCGAGCTCGCCGCCGTCCTCGTCGCCGTGCTCGGGGCCGCCCGCCTGGCCGGGGTCGCCGCCGACGTCCGCCGGGCGGCCCTGCCGATGCTCGTCCTCGTCCTCGCCATCGCCGCCCTCAACGCCGTGATCAGCCGCAACGGCCTCACCGTCGTCGCCCGCCTCGGCGAGCTTCCCCCCTTCGGCCAGATCGACATCACCCTCGAGGCGCTGACCTACGGCGCCGTCCTCGGCCTCCAGCTCCTGCTCGCCGTCTTCGTGGCCATGCTCGCCACCGCCGCCGTCAACCCCGACGAGCTCCTGCGCATGTTCCGCCGCCTCTCCCTCCGCTCGGCCCTCACCGCCGCCCTCGCCACCCGGCTGGTACCCCTCCTCGAGGCCGACGGCCGCCGCCTGGCCGATGCCCAGCGCTGCCGGCCCGACCCGCTCCGTCACCGGCGGGTGGCCATCGTCCGGGCCGTCGCCACCGGCGCCCTCGACCGCGCCCTCGACGTCGCCGCCACCCTCGAGGTTCGCGGCTACGCCCTCGCCCGCCGCCCGCCCCGCCTGCACCGGGCCCTCTCCCGCCACGACCTCGCCTTCACCGCGGCCGGCCTCGGCCTCGTCGCCCTGGCGGTGGCGGCGAGGATCGGCGGCCTCGCCGCCTTCAGCGCCGATCCCACCCTCGACATCGCCCTCGGACCCGGCGAGGCCGCCCTCGCCGGCGCCCTGATCCTTCTCGCCCTCGCCCCGTTCGCCAACCGCAGGGGCATCGACCCGTGAGCGTGCTCGCCTTCGACGCCGTCACCTACACCTATCCCCAGGCCGGCGAGCCCGCCCTGCGCGACCTCACCTTCGCCGTCGAGCCCGGTGAGTTCTGCGTCGTCGCCGGCCTCACCGCCGGCGGCAAGTCGACCCTCCTGCGCGCCGCCTGCGGCCTGGCCCCCCACTTCCACGGAGGGACATTCGCCGGACGGATCACCGTCGGCGGCCTCGACACCCGCGACCACGGCCCGGGCGACATCGCCGCCGTCGCCGGCACGCTGTTCCAGGATCCCGAGACCCAGATCCTCATGGGCACCGTCCGCGCCGAGCTCGCCTTCCCCCTCGAGAACCGCGGCTACGGCGCCGCCGCGGTGGCCCGCGGGGTCGAGGAGGCGGCCCTCGCCCTCGGCATCGAGCGGCTCCTCGAGCGCACGACCCGCGAGCTCAGCGGCGGCGAGCTCCAGCGGGTGGCCCTGGCCGCCGCCCTCGCCGGCCGGCCCGAGCTCGTCCTCCTCGACGAGCCGACCTCCCAGCTCGACCCGGTCGCCGGCGACGAGCTGATCTCGCTCCTGCGCCGCCTCAACGAGCAGTGGGGGACGGCGGTGGTGATGATCGAGCACCGCCTCGAGCGCTGCCTGGCCGCCGCCGATCGGGTCCTCGTCCTCGCCGGCGGCGCCCTCGCCTGCGACGCCGCCCCCGGCCCCTTCCTCGACTGGGCAGCCCAGGCGGCCCCGGCCCTCCAGACCCCCGGGGCCCGACTCTTCGCCTGCGCCGGGATGCGCCCGGCCCCGGCCGGCGTCAAGGACGCCCGGGCCACCCTCCGCGCCCACGGGCTCCTCCCCGACCCCCGCCCCCCTGGGACCCCGGCCGACCCCCGCGCGGCGTCCGACCCCGACCCCGGCGCCGGCGTCGCTGCGGCCGACCCCCGCCCGCCGGCCGACCCCGGCCCCCCCGGACCGGGCCGGGCCGACCGGTCGGGCGATGGTGCTCCAAAGAAGCCACCACGCTGGCGCCGGGGCGAGGCGTCCCCGCCGGCGGCGCTGCGCCTGCGCGGGGTCTGGCACGAGCTGGCCGACGGTCCGGCCATCCTTCGCGGCGTCGATCTCGACCTCGCTCCCGGCGAGACGGTCGCCCTCATGGGCCGAAACGGGGCCGGGAAGTCGACGCTCCTGCGCCACGCCCACGGCCTCAGCCGGCCCACCCGGGGGCGGGTCGACCGCGCCGGGCGGGTCGCCCTCCTCCTCCAGAACCCCGGCGACTACTTCCTCGCCGACCGTGTCGGCGACGAGCTCGCCGGCCCAGCCCTCGCCGCCGCCGGGCTCGACGGCCTGGCCGACCGCCACCCCCGTGACCTCAGCGGCGGCGAGCGCCAGCGCCTGGCCCTGGCCATCGTCGCCGGCGACGGCGAGCCCCCGGCCGTGGTCTGCCTCGACGAGCCCACCCGGGGGATGGATCGGGCCGCCAAGGGCGAGCTCGCCGACCGGCTCGGCGCCTACGCCGCCGCCGGGGCCGCCGTCCTCGTGGCCACCCACGACGCCGAGTTCGCCGCCGCCTTCGCCGCCCGGGTCGTGCTCCTGGCCGACGGCAGGGTGATCGCCGACGGGCCGGTGGCCGAGATCCTCAGCGGCGGCTGGTATTTCGCCACCGAGACCGCCCGCATCCTCGGCGGCGACGGCGGCGCCCTCCTGCCCGAGCAGGGCGGGGCGCTCCTGCGGCGGCGCCTGACCGACTGCGCCCCGCGCTGGGGGGCCGAGCTCGCATGATCGTCGGCTGGCAGCTCGCCTCCTTCCTCCTCCTCGCCCTGGCCCTCGGCGCCGGCTTCGTCTGGTACGAGCGCTCCCGGCCGCAGGCCAAGGTGCTCGCCCTGGTGGCCACCCTGGCCGGCCTGGCCGCCCTCGGCCGGGTGGCGTTCGCCGCCCTGCCCGACATCAAGCCGATGACCGACATCGTCCTCCTCGCCGGCTACGTCCTCGGCGGGGCGCCGGGCTTCGCCGTCGGCGCCGTCGGGGCCCTGGCCTCGAACTTCTTCTTCGGCCAGGGCACCTGGACCCCCTGGCAGATGCTCGCCTGGGGGGTGATCGGGCTCGGCGGGGCCGGGCTCGGCCGCCTGAGCGGGCGCCGTCTCGGCCGGGTGGGGCTGGCCGCCGCCTGCGGTCTGGCCGGGCTCCTGTTCGGGCTGATCCTAAACTTCTCGACCTGGGTCACCTTCACCGGCGACCTCACCCTCGATCACTACCTCGTCATCTCCGGCTCCGCCCTCCCCTTCGACCTCGCCCACGTGATCGGCAACGTCGCCTTCTGCCTGGCCTTCGGCCCGGCCTTCGTCCGCGCTCTCCTGCGCTTCCGCTCCCGCCTCGACATCCGCTGGGTCCCGGTCACCGCCGCCGCCCTGGTCATCCTCGCCCTGACCGCTCCCCTCGCCCTGGCCGCCGGGCCCCTCCAGCGCGAGGTCGGCTACCTGACCCGGGCCCAGAACGCCGACGGCGGGTTCGGCGCCGCTCCCGGCCAGCGCTCCACCGAGCTCTACACCTCGTGGGCGGTCCTCGGCCTGGCCGCCGCCGGCCGCGACCCCCGCCGCGTTGTCCGCGGCGGCCACTCGCCGGTCTCCTACATGCTGGCCAACAGCCGCACCCTCGCCGGCGCCGGCGACATCGAGCGCACCATCCTCGCCCTCGGGGCCGCCCGCGTCGGCGCCCCCCGGGCCATGCTCGCCCGCCTGAGCGGCGGCCAGTCGGCCGACGGGTCCTTCGGGCACCTGGTCAACCTCACCGCCTTCGGCATCCTCGCCCTGCGCTCGGCCGGCCGGCCGGCCCGGGACCGCCAGATCCGTCACGCCCTGGGCTGGCTGGCCCAGGAGCAGAACGCCGACGGCGGCTTCAACGCCTTCGGCCGGGGGGCGGCCAGCGGCATCGACGACACCGCCGGGGCCCTCCAGGGGCTACTCGCCGCCGGTGCCCGGCGGGGCGGGCGGGCCGCCCAGCGGGCGGCGTCCTTCCTCACCGCCCGCCAGAACCCCGACGGCGGGTTCCCCCTCACCCCGGGCGGCGCGTCCAACGCCCAGTCGACGGCCTGGGCGGTGCAGGGCCTCATCGCCGCCGGCCGCGACCCGGCCCACCTGCACCGGCGCGGCTCCCTCACCCCCCTCGGCTACCTCCGCTCCCTGACCGGGGGCGACGGCGCCGTCCGCTACTCCCCGACCAGCACCCAGAGCCCGGTCTGGGTGACCGCCCAGACCCTGACCGCCCTCGCCGGCCGGCCGCTCCCCATCCGGCTCCGGTGAGCTGAGCCCGCTCGGTCGAGCGGGGTGGCGTTCGCCCGGGGCCGTCCGGGCCGGCCGGCGGCGCCCGGTTCAGACGCCGCCCGCGCCCCCGGAGACGGTGATCCCGTGGCCGACGGCGGCCGTCCTGCCGTCGCTGTCGGTGACGTAGAGGGCGACGCTGCGCAGGCCCGGGGTGGTGAAGGCGTGCGTCGCGGTCGGGCCGCTCCCGTCGGGGGTCCCGTCGTTCCACACCCAGCGGTAGGTGACGATGCGCCCGTCGGGGTCGCTCGAGGCGTTCCCGTTGAAGGTGACGGTCTGCCCGACGGTCGGGGTGTAGGTGCTCGGGGTGTAGGCGGCGGTCGGGAGGTCGTCGCCCACGGTGATGCCGTGGCCGACGGCCGCGGTCTGGCCGTCGCTGTCGGTGACGTAGAGGGCGACGCTGACCGTGCCCTGGGTGGTGAACACGTGCGTCGGCCGCGGGCCGCTGCCGTCCGGGGTGCCGTCGTTCCATACCCAGCGGTAGGTGACGATGCTGCCGTCGGGGTCGCTCGACGCGCTCCCGTTGAAGGAGACCGTCTGCCCCTGGGCCGGGGTGTAGGTGCTCGGGGTGTAGGCCGCGCTCGGCAGCTCGTCGGCCGAGACGGTGATGCCGTGGCCCACGGCCGCGGTCTGTCCG
>JAXDHJ010000108.1:0-9663 GCA_034664565.1 Solirubrobacteraceae bacterium | reverse complement strand
ACCTCCTGCGCCTACACGGTGACCGCGACCCACACCTTCGGCGAGGAGGGCGGCGAGGCGTTCACGGTGACGGTCACCGACGCCCGGAGCCAGGCGACGAGCATCCCCTCCACGGCCACGGTGGCCGACGCCCTCGTGCAGACGACGGCCGCGCCGGCCTCGGCCGTCGCCGGCACGCCGCTGGCCGGGGTGGTGGCGAGCTTCACCGACGAGTTCGCCGGGGCCCCGGTCACCGACTTCACGGCGACCGTCGACTGGGGCGACGGCGCCGTGACCACCGACCCGACCATCGCCGCCGCCTCGGGCGGCGCCTTCACGGTGAGCGCCGCCCACACCTACGCCCGGGCCGGGCCGTTCAGGACGACGATTCTCGTGCGCGACAAGGCCGGCAGTGCGGGCTCGGCCGGCGGGACGATCACCGTCACCGCCCCGTCACCACCACCCGGCGGTGCGACTTCCCTGCCGCCGCCGCCGCCCAAGCCGGCGGCTCCCGGATCCCCGCCGAGCCTCGACGTCTCGGCGCCGCGGCCCGCCGGCACCCAGACCCTGTCGCTGCGAGTCGCCTGTCCGGCGACGGCGAGTCGCTGCCTCGGCGTGGCCCGCATCGTCACCCTCCCCTCTCACGCCAAGAAGTCGCCGCTGCCCGGCGGGACCTCGCTGGGATCGGCGCTGTTCGTGCTCGCCCCCGGCGGGTCTCGCATCCTCTACATCCCCGTCGCCCGCCGCCTGCGCCTGATCCTCCACCACGCGCACTCGGCGCGCCTGGCCGGTGTGGCCATCGCCTTCGCCGCCAACGGCCAGAGTGCCGCCGAGACCGGCCCGGTGGCCGCGGTCAGCACCGTCGGTCTGCGCTAGCGGCTCGAGCTCAGTTCTCGAAACGCAGGGTGGAGATGATCTCCTGGGCCTCGACCAGGATGTTGACCGGCGTATCGCTGGCGGTGAACGCCTGCATCACGTAGGCCAGCTTGCGTCCGGCCGCGGTGGCCAGGAGGATGCGCAGGCGCACCCCCCGCCGGTTGGTTGCGTACATGACCACGGTGTAGGCCGGCCGGCCGCCCAGCAGGGAGCCGGGAGCCTGCCTGAGGGTGGTGTTGCGGTAGGTGCCGCGGATGGTGGCGATGGCCACGTGGAGAGCACCGTGGGCGGTCCGCGCCGCTCCCGGCGTCCCGATGGCGATGATCGCCTTGTGGTCGGTGCTGACCAGATGGAGGAACGGCCCCTTGCCCCCGATCACCCAGTGACGGGTGGCCAGGCCGGTCACGCCGAGGGCCCGGTCGTTGAACTGCACCGAGAGCTTGGGTAGCGGCGTCGGCGGCGGCGGCTTCTTCGGCGTCGCCGTGCCCCCGCCGCCGGTCAGCACGATCAGCGCCGCCGCGATCACCACCCCGGCCAGGAAGAGCCCGGCCGCGAATCTCAACGACCGACCCCTGGCCGACGCCGGCGGCTCGGCAGCCGCCGGCGTGCTGGCCGCAGGCGTCACTCAGTCGGGTGGCGACGTGAGCCCAAGCGCCGGAGCGTCGTCCCCGCCACCAGCATGCTGAGCCCGCCGACCAGGAGCCAGAGGACGTTGAGGCCGGTGAACGGCAGCTTCGCCGCGCTGGTGGTCACACCCGTCGTCGTGCCGGTGCTCCCGGTGGTCCCGGTCGTCCCGGTGCTACCGGTCGTCCCGGTGCTCGTGGTTCCGGTGGCGCCGGTGCTTCCCGTCGTCCCCGTGCTCCCGGTGGAGCCGGTCGTCCCGGTGGTGCCGGTGCTCGTGGTCGCCGTGGTCCCCGTGCTCGTGGTCGCCGTCGTCCCCGTGCTCGTGGTCGCCGTCGTGCCCGTGCTCGTGGTCGCCGTCGTCGCCGTGGTGGCGGTCGTCGCCGTGGTCGCCGTGGTGGCGGTGGTCGCCGTGGTGGCGGTGGTCGCCGTGGTCGACGTCGTGGTGCCGATCGTCCCCGGGGCAGCCGCGCTGGCCTGGGACGCGCCGACCGTCACCTTGGCCACGGCAGCACCGGGCAGGAGCTGGAGGGCACGGATGGTCAGCGCCTCACGGATGGCGTAGGGGATGGAGTCCTGGGCCGTGCCGGCCGGCGAGTTGCCGTTGGTGTCGTCGGCGTTGCAGGTCAGCGGCAGGACCAGGGGGATGCCGCCGTCGGAGTTGGGCGTACCCGTCGACTGGGGCGTCCCCGTCCCGGGCGGAACGTTGAACGCCGTGGTCGACGGACCCCCGGTCGAGCAGCCGGTCGGGATCAGCAGCGGCACGGCCAGCGGGGCCGAGAGCAGGTGAACGACCTGGGAGAGGCTGGCCGGGGCCACGTTCCCGGCCGCGTTGTTGCACGTGGTCACGCCCGACTGGGAGTCGACGGCATCGGCCACCGACAGGGCGGTGAGGTTGGCGTTGGCCACGTGGGAGTCGCCGAAGCTGGTCTCGCAGCCGGTGATCGGGTTGACGGTGATGTTGCCGTCGGAGGTGGCGGCGTTGGTGCTGACCAGGCCGGGAATGGCCACTCCGGCCGCCTCGAACTGATTGATCGAGCTCACGTTGGTGGTCGCCGAGGTCGCCTTGAGGACGTTCAGGCAGATGGTCCCGCCGGTGCCCGTGCAGAGCATGCCGATCGCCGACGCGCCGTTGCCGAGGATGCCGTTGTTGGTCTGGCCGGGAACGCTGTCCACCCCGAAGATCTCGGTTCCGAACAGCGAGAGGATGGTGATGTGGCCGTGGAACTGCTGGGTCGTCGACTTCTGGAACTCGCCGAGCGAGCGTCCGACCACGACATCGCCGCCGGTCGCCGTCCCGGGTACGCCCGGCAGGAGGTTGGCTCCGACGGTCGCCGTGGCCACCGTTCCCTCGCCGTGGGGGTTGCCGGCGTCCTGGATGGGCGGCGTGTAGGTACCGGCCGTCACCGCCGCGGCCGTGTTCCCGGCCAGCCCCGCCCCGGAGGCGGCATGGGTGACGTTGGCGGTCACGCCGGCGGCGGGAGCGGCAAGCGAACCTGTGGCCTTGGTGGCCAGCGACCCCGCCCCGGCCGTAGCCGAGCCCCGGGAGCCGATGTTGAGATCAAGTCCGCTCGACACGGGCGCTGCCACCAGCAGACCCGCAATCGCCAGGCCGACCGCTGAGGCCCCAAATTGACGTCGCACCTAAAACACTCCCTGTTCGATTCCCCGTACGGGAGCGCACCACCGCTCCTCCCAAATCTGGCAGGCGCTACCGTACCACCTGGGACCGACGCACTACAAACGCACGCGGCGGGGGCGGGTTGGTTCTTGCATGAACCGCCCGCGCGCTCTATAAGCCTGCGGGTGCGGCTTTGGCTCGATCGCTGGTCCCAGGTGCAGGAGCGGACCGAGTCGAGCGAGTTCGGCCGGGGCCTGATCAGCATGTTCCTGATCGTCACCCTCGGCTTCATCGCCGCCACCAACCTGCCGTCCTCCCCCCTGCGCGACAAGCTGATGCGCTCCGGGCAGCCCTACCTCAACGCGCTCGGGCTCGACCAGAGCTGGGCGATCTTCGCCCCCGACCCCCGGCGGGCGGTGATCGACCTGCGCGCCGTCGTCCGCTACGACGACGGCTCGACCCGCACCTGGCGCATCCCCCACGACGACCCGGTGATCGGGACGTTCCGCGACTACCGCTGGCGCAAGTGGCTGGAGAACGTGATCGCCGACGCCAACCCCCAGCTCTGGCGCCCGGCGGCGCTCTGGGTCGCCGGCCAGGAGACGCGGCCCGGGCGCCGCGCCGTCCAGGTCACCCTGGTGCGCCGGGTGGCCCCGCTCCAGCCCCCCGGCCAGTCGCCGAGCCAGCTGCCGTGGCAGGAGAAGCTCTTCTACACCCTCGACATCACCGGCCCCCGATGAGCCGGCCGCTGCGGGCGTGGACGGGCTTCTGGTTCGATCCCGTGGCCACCTCGAGCCTCGCCCTGGTGCGGATCGCCTTCGGGGTCCTCGTCTTCGCCTGGACGGTCTCCCTCACCCCCGACCTCAGCGCCTTCTTCACCGGCGGCGGCCTCCTCCCCGGCCAGATCCAGGGCCCCGCGGTGTGGGGGGTCCTCGGGCTCAGCGGCAGCGGCTGGGCGGTGGTCGCGGTCTACGCCGCCCTCCTCGCCGGCTCCCTCGCCCTGGCCGCCGGATGGTGGACGAGGCTGGCGGCGGCCGTGGTCTTCGTCGGCCTCCTCTCCCTCGAGCGCCGCGACCCCTGGGTGTTCAACGGCGGCGACGGGCTCCTGCGCCTGGTCGCCTTCTACCTCATGCTGGCACCGGCCGGCGCCGCCCTCTCCCTCGACCGCCGCCGCCGCCACCCCCAGGACTTCTGGGCGTTCCCGGCCCGCGCGCCGTGGGCCCTGCGCCTCATGCAGATCCAGCTCAGCGTGGTCTACCTGGCCGGCGTGTGGGACAAGGTCCAGGGCGCGTCCTGGAACAACGGGACCGCCGTCTCCTACGCCCTGCGGGTGACCGACATCGCCGGGCTGCCCACCCCGGCCTTCCTCAGCCACTCCCCGGCGGTGGTCAACCTCCTCACCTTCGGCACCCTGGCCACCGAGCTCGCCCTGGGCATCCTCGTCTGGAGCCGGCGCGCCCGCCCCTGGGTGCTCCTGGTCGGGGTGGCCCTCCACCTCTCGATCGGCTGGGCGATCCGCGTCGGCTTCTTCGGCCTGACCATGTTCGTCCTCTACGTCTCCTTCCTCGATCCCGACTGGGCCGCCGCCAAGATCCTCGCCCTCCGCGACGCCCGCCGGCGCCGGCGCAAGGGCGCACCCCGGACCCAGCCCGGCCGCCCCACCCCCCGGCCGGTGCTCCCCCGTGCCGATTGACCCCGCCACCGGGACCGGGACCGGCCCCCGCGCGTGGCGCGCCGCCGGGACGGCGGCCGCCCTCGCCCTCCTCAGCGCCGCCGCCCCGCCCGGCGCCGGGGCCGCCAGCCTGCCCGAGGGACGGACCGCTCTGCTCGCGCCGCCGTTCACCGTCCCGAACGCGGCCAGCGGACAACCGAGCATCTCCGCCGATGCGCACTACGTCGCCTTCGTCTCCGCTGCCACCAACCTGACCCTGCCCGCCGTCACCTCGGCCGCGGCCCAGGTCTACGTGTTCGACACCCGCGCCAAGCAGGTCCAGCTGGCTTCGCATGCCCCCGACGGCAGCCCGGCCGCCGACGCCTCTAGCCAGCCGTCGCTCAGCGCCGACGGCCGGGTCCTCGCCTTCACCTCGCGCGCCGGGAACCTCGCCCCCGGCGTGGCCGCAGCGACGACCAACGTCTTCGCGGCCACCGACGCCGGGCCGCCGCGGCTGCTCAGCTCCGGGGTCGGCGGGGCCGCCGCCGACGGCGGCTCCTACCAGCCCGCGGTCGCCGGCAACGGCCGCTTCGTCGTCTTCACCTCCACCGCCGACAACCTCATCGCCGGCGACGACAACGGCAAGCCCGACGTCTTCGAGTACGACCTGCGCACCGCCGCCCTGCGGCGGGTGAGCACCGGGGCCGCAGGCGCCCAGGCCGACGGCCCCTCCTCGAATGCCTCGGTCTCCCGGGACGGGCGCTTCGTCACCTTCGCCTCGGTCTCGGGCAACCTCGCCGGCCACCAGGCCAAGCCGACCGAGCAGGTCTACGTCCACGACACGGCAACCAACCGGACCTCACTGATCAGCATCGGCCGCCGCAAACGGCGCCAGAACGCCGCCGTGGCCGCACCCTTCACCCAGATCTCCTCGATCAGCGGCGACGGCCGCTACGTCGCCTTCGACTCCGACGCCACCAACCTCACCGTCCACCCCACCGACGGGCACACCAACGTCTTCGTCCGCGACCGCGTCAAGCACCGAACCTCGTCGGTGAGCCTGAGCAGCACCGGCGGGGTCGGCATCAACGACAGCTTCGCCCCGGCCATCTCCCCCGACGGGCGCTTCGTGATCTTCGACTCCCTGGCCGACGACCTCGCCCCCGGCGCCGCCCCCGGCCCCAACGTCTACCTCCGCGACCTCCAGCGGGCGACGACTTCCACCGTCGACGTCACCACCGACTCCCGCCCCCGCGGCCCCGAGGCCCGCGCCGGCCTCCTCCAGCAGCCGGTGGTCTCGGTCTCCGGCGCCTTCGCCGTCTTCGAGTCGGGCGCCGCCAACCTGGTGGGCACCGCCTCCAACGGCGTCGAGAACCTCTTCCTCCGCACCCTGGCCCCGCCCCGGACGATCGCCGTGCGCCCCCCCGCCGCCGTCGTCGGACGCCGGCCAAGCGTCGTCTACCGGGCCGACGACCCCTTCGCCACCATCGGCCTGTGCCAGATCGACGAGCGGCGGCGCATCTGCCCCCTCGGCCACTTCACCCTCCCCACCCTCAGCCCCGGCATGCACACCCTGGCCTTTGCCGCCGGCGGCAACGGCATGCAGTTCGATCCCGTGCCCGTCGTCACCCGCTTCCGCGTCCGCTGACCCGGCGCCGGCGTCTCCTACTACGAGACGATGGAGAACGCCGCGGTCATCGCCCCGCTGCTCGCCCCCACCCGGGCCAGCACCAGGCGGTAGGCGCCGGGCGCCAGGCGCCGGCCCCCGTGGACCAGCGCCACCCGGACCCGGTTCTTCCCGACGACGTCCCGGTGGACGATCCGCTCGGGCAGCCTGGTCCAGCCGCCGCCGGTTCGGGTCCGCTCGATGCGGATCACCGACGAGCCGGCGGCCGGCGCGCGATAGCTCAGGGTGACGCGGCGCTGGCCCCGGACCCGCGCCGGTGAGACGGCGAGCCCGCTCGGGCCGATCCGGGCGGTCACGTCGGGGTCGAAGATCTCGCTGCTGCCCAGGAAGCCGCCGGTGTAGCGCTGGCCCCCCGCCACCAGGACCCGTCCCCCAGGCAGCAGCGCCGCCGTCGCCTGGCCCCGGGGCGTGGCCAGGGGGCCGACGCTCGACCAGCGACCGGTGCGCGGGTCGAAGGTCTCCGCCCCCGCCAGGTCGCCGCGGTTGCCGTAGCCGCCGGCCACCAGGACGCGACCGTCGCGCAGCGGGGTCGCGGTGGCGAAGCCGCGGGCGTCGGCCATCTTCGCGGCCTGCGACCACCCGCCCTGCGCCGGGTCGTAGATCTCCGCCGCCGCCGTGAACCCCGACGGCCGATCGCCGCCCCCGGCCACCAGCACCCGGCCGTCGCCGAGCAGGGTGGCCGTGTCGTTGGCCCGCGCGACGTGCATCCCCGGCGCCGCCGACCAGGTGTTCGTCCGTGGGTCGAAGAGCTCGGCGCTCGCCAGTTGCCCGTCCTTGGCGTCCAGCCCCCCGGCCACCAGCACCCGGCCGTCGCGCAGGAGGTTGGCGGTCGCGTGGCTGCGCGCGCCCCGCATGCTCGCCACACGCGTCCACCCGGCGCTCGCCGGGTCGAACACCTCGGCGGTGGCGATGGCGTGGGCGGTGGCGTTGCGCCCGCCCGCCACCAGCACCCGGCCGTCGCCGAGCAGCGTCGCCGTGGCGAAGGCCCGCGGCCCCGTCGTCGCCGGACTCACCGTCCAGCTCCCGCTCGCCGGGTCATACAGCTCGGCGCTGTCCAGGTAGGACGCGGTCAGGTTGGCCCCCCCGGCGATCAGCACCCGGCCGTCGAGCAGGGTGACGGCGGCGTGGCCGAAGCGGGGCGAGACCAGGGGGGCCGCCCGCAGCCACCCGCCGCTCCCCGGCTGGTAGATCTCGTTGGAGGCGAGGATGCCCGGGAAGCCGAAGCCCCCGGTCAGGAGCACCCGGCCGTCGCCCAGCACCGCCGGCTCGGCGAGCATCCGGGCGATGCCCAGCTCGGGGCCCCGGCCGAAGCCGCCCTGCGCGGCCGCGGCCGCGGCCGGCGTCCCGGCCAGCCCGAGGACCAGGGCCACGGCGAGGACGAGCGCGGCCCGGCCGGCCCGGGCGGCCCGGCCGGCTCGCGAGGGCCGGGCGGCGGGCCGACTCACGCCACCAGCCCGAAGGCGAGGATGTTGCCGAGCTTCGGCGAGAACACCGTGGTGATGTTGCCGGACCGGTCGGTCGCCCGGACTCGGGCGGTGTAGGTCCCGGGAGGGATCTGCGACCGGGGGTTCATGCGAAACGACCACTGGCCGGCCCTGACATGGACGGGGAAGAACAGCGGGCGCGCGCACCCCCGCACCTTCAGGGTGCGCCGGCCGTCGTACCAGTAGCAGCCCGGGGTGGTCCTCGCCGCCGCCGGGTGCGCCGCCGCCGAGCGGCGGGCCGAGCGCTTGAGGCCACCGACGAGCTGGATGGCCAGCTCCACCCGCCGCACCCCCGCCGGGTCGCGAGCCGATCCCCGCAGGAGGAGCCCCGCCGATCCGAAGTGGGCGGTCTGGTTGGCGCGCGGGAAGGCGATGGTCACCGTCGGGGGCGTACCGTCGGCCACCACCACGCGAACCTCCGACGAGCTGACGATGGTGTTGCAGGCGGTGACGATGCTGAGCTTGGCGGCGTAGGCTCCCGCCGCCTGGTAGGCGTGGACCGCCGTCGGCAGGGCGGTGGCGTCGTCGCTCCCGTCGCCGTAGCTGTAGTCGTAGAAGACCACCGAGGCCGGCGCCACCGTCGAGTCGGCGGCGCTGAAGCGCACCGGGCGCCCCTGGCGCGGGCGCCGGTCCGAGACGCCGAGGCTCGCGCTCCCCGAGCACGCGTCGGCGGCCCGGGCCCGGGGCGGCCGGCCCGCGGCGACCGAGCCGGCGGGATCGACGGCGCCGGCGGCGATGGCGAGCGCGAGAGTCAGGGTCACCGTCAAGGTCACGGTCGCGGTCACGGTCGCGGCGAGAATCGACCTACCGGTGCGCGTTGCGTTGACCGGCTCCATGCCCGCCGATCATAGACCGGGTCCCCCGGCCCCGCGCCGGGTGCTCGACGGCGCCGCGCGCCTCCTCTCCGGGGGCCGGCGACCTGCCACCATGGGGGCGATGGAGGGCTCCGCCTCCCCGGCCGCCTACCGGCTGGACCAGCTCGGGTGGCTCCAATTCGAGCGGCTGGCCACGCTCGTCCTCGACTTCGAGGCCGGGATCACCGGCCTCGGCTGGCGCGATGTCGGCTCCCACGGTCGGCTGGCCTGGGTCGAGGGCCCGGTCGTCCTCCCCGACCTCGCGGTTCGCCTGCCGGGGCCGGTGGCCGTCGCCGGGGTGTGGATCCGCGGCGACCCGGCCCACCCGCACCGCCGCCGCGCCTGGGACCCGACGGCGCTCCGCGCGCTCGACTTCCCGGCCGGCGAGGACGCCGCCCTCGAGCGCCTCGACGGCCACGCCGCCCGCCGCCTCGCCGAGGACCCCGACCCGGAGACCCGCCTGCTCGCCGAGCATGTCCTGCGTCGCCTGCGCCGGGTCGCCCCGGCCCCCGCCCCCGCCGGGTCGGCCCGTCCGGCCGCCGAGGCGGGCCTCCGGGGAGTCGAGGACGCGGCCTGGTGGGTCCCCGAGGACATCGAGGCGCCGCCGAGCACCGACCCGGTGAGCTCGCGCCCGGCCGGTCTCACCTGCCAGCAGCTCGATCGGGTACTCAGCGACCTCTGACGACGCCGTCGACCCGGGTGCCAACCCGCCCGGCGGCCGGCGGCGCAGGCCCGGGTTGCACGCCGTGCAATGCCCGGCGCCGGCCAGGCCAGCGGCCCGCCGCAGGTCAGCTCTTGCCGCGTCGTCCCCGGCCCGGGAGGCTGGCGAGCAGGCGGCCGAGGGCGAAGCCGACGAGGAGGAAGAGGACGATGACGACGATGAGCGGCGT
>JAXDHJ010000107.1:0-2845 GCA_034664565.1 Solirubrobacteraceae bacterium | reverse complement strand
CGCTGGCCCCGGCCAGAGCATCGAGGGCCGGCCGGGCCAGCTCAACCACGTTGCGCTCGAGCATGCTGCGCTCGGCCACCCGGAGGATCGCCGGGCCGGGGCGCAGGCGTCCGCGCTGCCCGTCCTGCTCGACCAGCCCGCGGCGCTCGAGGGCGCTGATCAGCCGGGAGGCCGTGCTCTTGGGGATCCCGGTGGCCGAGACCAGCTCGGTCAGGGCCACGGGCTGGTCGCTCTCGAGCACGCGCACGAGCAGGTCGGCGCCGCGATCGACGGCGGCGACTCCGTGGGCGGGCACGGGGGCGGGCTCTGTGGCGGTGATCCCGGCGGCCGGGTCCAGAACTTCTTCACCCGAGACTTGGAACTCTTGTTCCACGGGATATATATTAGGGCCCCCGGCCGTCAGGTCAAGCCACGACCCAAGGAGTCACCTTGTTCGTCAACGCCATGCCCCGCTACGAGATCCTCAGCGAGGACGCGATGGCCGTGCTCGACAAGGGCTGGCGGCGGATCGTCTCCGAGCTCGGGATCGAGTTCCTGCTGCCCGAGGCGGTCGAGTTGCTGCGCGCGGCCGGGCAGACCGTCGAGGACGAGAACCGGGTCAGATTCGACCCGGACTTCATCCTCGAGCAGGTGGCCAAGGCGCCCAAGGAATTTGAACTGCAGGCGCGCAACCCCGAGCAGAGCGCACACATCGGCGGGGACCACATGGTCTTCGCCCCCGTCTACGGCTGCCCGTTCATCCGCGAGGGCGACGTTCGGCGCGACGCCAAGATGGCCGATTTCGAGAACCTCGTGCGCCTCGCCCAGGCCTTTCCGGAGCTCGACTCGCCGGGCGGCACGATCTGCGAGCCCGAGGACCGGCCGCTCGATTCGCGCCACCTCGACATGGTCTACGCGCTGCAGACGTTCTCCGACAAGCCGTACATGGGGTCGGTCACCTCCGGGCCCAACGCCGCCGACACGATCCGGATGGGGGAGATCCTGTTCGGAGGGCGCGAGGCGATCGAGCGCGCCCCCGCATCGATCTCCTTGATCAACGTCAACAGCCCGCTGCGCTACGACGACCGGATGCTGGGCGCGATGTTCGAGTACGTCAAGGCCAACCAGGCGGTGGTGATCACCCCGTTTTTGCTGATGGGGGCCATGTCCCCGGTGTCATTGCCGGCCACGCTCGTGCAGCAGATGGCCGAGGCGCTCGCCGGGATCGCGCTTGCCCAGCTGATCCGGCCGGGAGCGCCGGTCGTCTTCGGCTCGTTTCTCTCGAACACCGACATGCAGTCGGGATCGCCGGCCTTCGGCACGCCGGAGTCGGGCATCGGCGTGCTCTGCACGGGCCAGATCGCCCGTCACTTCAACCTGCCCTGGCGTGGCGGCGGAGGCCTGAACGCCTCCCAGACGGTCGACGCCCAGGCCGCCTACGAGGCGGCGATGACGCTGTGGCCGACATTCCTTGCCGGCACGAACTTCGTGATGCACTCGGCCGGCTGGCTGGAGGGCGGCCTGGTCTCCTCCTACGAGAAGTTCATCGTGGACATCGAGCTGCTGCGAATGCTCCGGCACGAGTTCACCCCGCTGGAGATCGACGAGGCGAGCCTCGCCTTCGACGCCCATCAGGAGGTCGGGTCGGGCGGCCACTTCCTCGGCGCCGCGCACACCCTGGAGCGCTTCCGCACCTGCTTCTACCGGCCGCTGCTCTCCTCGTCCGACAACTACGAGAGGTGGATGCGCAACGGCGGACTCGACACGGCGGCCAGGGCGACCAAGATCTACCAGGACAAGCTGGCGTCGTACGAGCAGCCGCCGCTCGATGACGCGATCCGGCAGGAGCTCGAGGAGTACGTCGTCCGGCGCCGCGCCGAGCTCGGTGACTAGCTGGGCCTCGGGCGCGTTCCGGCCGCCGGTCCGTCGGGGGGTGCCCTTTGTCGGCGACCCCGACGCGCCGCTTTTGAAGTCCCGCGTTGCGTTTGGGTGGTGCACCACTCAGGTTGCCCTCACGCCATCCGGATCTGAGTGGCTGCGAGTCCGTTTGGGTGGTGCACCACCCAGGTTGCCCTCACGCCATCCGGATCTGAGTGGCTCCGGGTCTGTTTGGGTGGTGCACCACCCAAACACACCTGCCGGACCTGTCGACGCTGTTCCCTCGCGGAAGACCGGCGTCAGGGGAAGACGATCGTCTTGCTGCCGTTGAGCAGCACTCGTTGCTCCGAGTGCCAGCGGACCGCCTGCGACAGCACTCGGCTCTCGACCTCGCGACCGATGCTGACGAGCTGTTCGGGGGACATCGTATGGTCGGCGCGGGCGACGCCCTGCTCGATGATCGGGCCCTCGTCGAGGTCCGCGGTCACGTAGTGCGCCGTTGCACCGATCAGCTTCACGCCTCGCGTGTGCGCCTGGTGGTACGGCCGCGAGCCCTTGAAGCTCGGAAGGAACGAGTGGTGGATGTTGATCGCCCGCCCAGAGAGTCGCCGGCACGCCTCGTCCGAGAGCACCTGCATGTAGCGGGCCAGGACAACCAGGTGGATCCCCAGCTCGTCGACCAGCTCGAGCACTCGCCGCTCGGCATCGCTCTTGGTCTCTGGGGTCACGGGGATGTGGTGGAAGGGGATGTCGTACGACGAGGCGAGCCGTTCGAAGTCACGATGGTTGGACACGATCGCGGGGATCTCGATGTGGAGGGCGCCGGTACTCCAGCGGAAGAGCAGGTCGTTGAGGCAGTGGCCGAACCGCGACACCATGATCAGTGTCCGGTAGGGGGTGCGTGCCGAGAACAGGTCCCAGCTCATCGAGTTCGGCTCCGCTACCGCGGTGCCGAACTGCTCGCTCAGCGCTGCGGCGTCGACGTCGC
>JAXDHJ010000106.1:0-3695 GCA_034664565.1 Solirubrobacteraceae bacterium | reverse complement strand
GAACAGGGCGAGCAGCGCCCCGAGCACGAGGATGGCAATACCGACTCCGAGACCTGAGCGCTTCCTGCGCATCGCTAGCCTTCCGTCGAGGGCGGGGCCGCAATGCCTCGATGGCGCAGAGTCAGCTCGAGCGCGACATTGTCGCCCTACGCGTATCGGCGCCGGGCCCCGAGCCCTTGAATCGGACGCGACCGAGCCGCCCGCCCGCGCCGCGCCCCGCGCCGACTCGCCCTACGGGCCCGGCGCCCCGCCAACCCCGTCGAGCGCCGCCGCGAAAGCATCGTAGGCCGCCTGGTCAGACAGCCAGAACCGGGCCTCCTCCACCGCGGCGCACCCGGCCAGCGCCTCCGCCACCGCGGCGAGGGCGACGGCGGCGGCCGCCTCGAGGGGGTAGCCGTAGACGCCGGTGGAGATCGCCGGCAGGGCGAGGATCCGCACCCCGCGGGCCTCGGCCAGCTCGACCGCGCGGCGGTAGCAGGAGGCAAGCAGGGCGGGCTCGCCGGCCCCGCCTCCCCGCCACACCGGGCCGACGGCGTGGATCACATGGCGGGGGGCGAGACGGCCGCCGCCGGTGACCTTCGCCTGCCCGGTCTCGCAGCCGCCGAGCCGGCGACACTCGGTCAGGAGCTCGGGCCCGGCCGCCCGATGGATGGCCCCGTCGACCCCGCCGCCGCCGAGGAGGCTCGAGTTGGCGGCGTTGACGATCGCTCCGGCCTCGCGGTCGGTGGTGATATCGCCCAGGTGGAGGGTGATCCGCGGGCTCACCTCAGCGACACGGGGCGCCGCCGCGGCGGCGCCCCCGACCGGTCCCTCTAGCTCTTCTCGCCGGGGACGTCGAGCTCGGCCAGCTCCTCGACGAAGCTGGCGTCCGAGCCCAGGCCGATCTCCTCGAGCGAGGCCAGGTCCTGATCGAACTCGGCGCCGAAGCCGCCGTTGCCGATCCCGAGCTCGGCGGCGAGGTCGTCGTCGCCGAGCAGGCCGAGCTCGTCCATGGCCCGGGGCAGCGGCTCGGACGGCTGGATCTCGATCCTCCGGTAGCGCTTGAGCCCGGTGGCGGCCGGGATCAGCTTGCCGATGATCACGTTCTCCTTGAGCCCGTTCAGGCGATCGATCTTGCCCTCGAGGGCGGCATCGGTCAGCACCTTGGTCGTCTCCTGGAAGGAGGCCGCCGACAGGAAGGAGTCGGTGTTCAGGGATGCCTTGGTGATGCCGAGGATGATGTCCTCGAACTGGGCCGACTCGCCGCCCTTGCGGATTATGTCGTCGTTGATCTTGGCGAACTCGAAGCGGTCGACGAACTGCCCGGGCAGGTACTCGGTGTCGCCCTTCTGGTCGACCCGGACCTTCTTGAGCATCTGGCGCACGATCAGCTCGATGTGCTTGTCGTTGATGTCGACGCCCTGGGACTTGTAGACCTCCTGGACCTCGCGGACGAGGTACTGCTCGGTCTCCGTGCGCCCGCGGATGGCCAGCAGCTCGTGCGGGTACAGCGATCCCTCGTTGAGCTGGGTGCCGGCCTCGATCCGCTGGCCGCCGGTCACGAACAGGCGCGTCCGGCGGGGGAAGGTGTGGCGGTGCTCGTCGCCGGAGTCGTCGGTGATGACCACGGTGAGCGCCTTGTCGGACTCCTCGATGGAGATCGCCCCGTCCTGCTCGGCGATCTTGGCCAGGCCCTTGGGCTTGCGCGCCTCGAAGAGCTCGACCACCCGCGGCAGGCCGTGGGTGATGTCGGCCCCGGCCACGCCGCCGGTGTGGAAGGTCCGCATGGTGAGCTGCGTCCCGGGCTCACCGATCGACTGCGCGGCGACGATGCCCACCGCGTCGCCGATCTGAGCCGTCTTGCCCGTCGCCATGGCCCGGCCGTAGCAGGCCTGGCAGACGCCGGTGTGGGCCTCGCACTTGAGCACCGAACGGACCGCGACCCGCTGGTTGTGGCCGTTGTCGTAGTCCTCCCGGAAGACCTCGATGATCTCGGCGAACTCGGCACGGTCGATCTCCCGGCCGTGCTCGACGAGGACCCGGCCGCGCTTGGTCTTGACCTCGGCCGCGGCGATCCGCCCGATCAGGTTGTCGTTGGGGTCCCCGCCGTCCTTGAAGGCGGGGATCTCGATGAACCCGACGGTGCCGCAGTCGGGCTCGCGGATGATCACGTCCTGAGCGACGTCGACCAGACGCCGGGTCAGGTAGCCGGAGTCGGCCGTGCGCAGGGCGGTGTCGGCCAGGCCCTTGCGGGCCCCGTGGGTCGAGATGAAGTACTCGAGCACGGAGAGGCCCTCCATGAAGTTGGCCTTGATCGGCCGCTCGATGATCTCGCCCTTTGGGTTGGCCATCAGGCCGCGCATCCCGGCGAGCTGGCGAATCTGCTTGAACGAGCCACGGGCGCCCGAGTTGGCCATCATGAAGATGGGGTTGAGCTCCTCGAGGTTGGCCACCATGGCGTCCGCCACCTCGTCGGTGCAGGCGTTCCACCGCTCGACGACCGCCTCGTGGCGCTCCTCCTGGGTGATCAGGCCGGTGTCGTACTGCTCCTGGATCTCCGCCACCTCGCCCTCGTACTTGCCGAGGATCCCACCCTTCTGGGGCGGGATGACCACGTCGTTCTTGGAGATGGTGATGCCGGCCTGGGTGGCGTACTTGAAGCCGAGGTCCTTGAACGCGTCGAGGACCAGGGAGATCGTCGTCGCCCCGTAGCGCTGGACGAGGGCGTCGATCAGCCGGGTGGTGTCGCGCTTCTTCATCGACTGGTTGACGAACACGTAGGTGCTCGGGTCGAACTCGTCGCCCAGGGCATCCTCCAGCGCCCGCTCGATGCGGTCGTTGTAGATGATCCGTCCCACCGTGGTGAGGACGTGTCCGCCCTCACGGCCGAAGGGTCGGAACTCGGCCAGGTCGTGGAGCTTGACCACGCCGGCCTCGTAGGAGAGCTCAGCCTCCTGCGCGGTGCGGAACACGTGGGGCCGGGGCTCGTGGGTGGTGCGGTCGATCTTGACCAGCTCCTCGGCCTCCAGCCCGTAGGTCAGGTAGTAGGCCCCGAGGATCATGTCCTGGGTCGGAGTGGCCAGCGGCGCCCCGTGGGCCGGGGAGAGGATGTTGTTGGAGGAGAGCATGAGGATGCGGGCCTCGGCCTGGGCTTCGGCCGAGAGCGGGAGGTGGACCGCCATCTGGTCGCCGTCGAAGTCGGCGTTGAAGGCGTGGCAGACCAGCGGATGGACCTGGATCGCCTTGCCCTCGACGAGCAGCGGCTCGAAGGCCTGGATGCCCAGGCGGTGGAGGGTCGGCGCCCGGTTGAGCAGCACCGGGTGCTCGTGGATGACCTCCTCGAGGACGTCCCACACCTCGCCGATCATGGTGTCCACCATCTTCTTGGCCGCCTTGATGTTCTGAGCCGACTTGCGCTCGACCAGGCGGGCCATGATGAAGGGCTTGAACAGCTCGAGGGCCATGATCTTCGGCAGGCCGCACTGGTGGAGCTTGAGGTAGGGGCCGGCGACGATGACCGAGCGCCCCGAGTAGTCGACCCGCTTGCCGAGCAGGTTCTGGCGGAAGCGTCCCTGCTTGCCCTTGAGCATGTCCGAGAGCGACTTGAGCGGGCGGTTGCCCGGACCGGTGACCGGCCGGCCGCGGCGGCCGTTGTCGAACAGCGCGTCGACCGCCTCCTGGAGCATGCGCTTCTCGTTGTTGACGATGATCTCCGG
>JAXDHJ010000105.1:0-4048 GCA_034664565.1 Solirubrobacteraceae bacterium | reverse complement strand
GGTGACCGCCCTGCTCGAGGCCGGGCGGGGCCTGATCTCCGGCGCGCCGACCAAGACGGCGATCGCCGCCGTGTGCCTGGCCGGGTTGTTCGGGCTCGTCGTGCTCTGGGCCCGGGGCGGCCTGCGCGCGGCCGCGCGCGCGGGGTAGCTCTTGCGCCGCTGAGTCCGGTTGCGCCGGGCGGCCCACCGGGCAGCGGGTCTTCGGACGGCCACGCCAAGGGTCACGATGCGCTCATGGTGGGTCCGATCGACGGGGGCGGTTCCCCGGCTGAGGAGGTTGATTTCGGTGACGGTCGTTCTGTTCGCCACCTACCGGACGGCCACCGGCCTCTCGCGACCGAAGCCGCCGCCGTGGGTGACGATGCCCAGCGCCAGCGCCAGCTCGTGGTCCAGCTCGACGCGATCGAGGAGAAGCTGATCCAGAGCGACGCGAGCCGCGGCCCGCTCAGCCCTACGACGGCCCGCTACCCCCCGCGATGTACGGGGCCGAGGCAGAAGACGACGGGCTCAGCCCGGTGGATCCGGGCGCTACGTGACCGAAGCTCCGCACACGACGACGGTTCCGGCGATCCCACGAGCGATCGCTTTCTCGTAGCCGCCGCTCAGGATGCCTTGGCGGTGGCGGCGCACGCCGACCAAGACGACGATCGCCGCCGGGTGCCTCGCCGGGTTGTTCGGGCTCGTCGTGCTCGGGGCCCGCGTGCCGGGTAGGGGTCTCGGGTCAGGTCGGGCTCCTGGACGCGGAAGGCGGCCGCTGCCGTCTCGAGTCGACCAGGGGTGCTACGGCCAGTCGAGCTGCTCGGCCAGGGCAACCGGCCCGAGCTCGATCAGGCCGCTGCCCTCGACCGGCTGGTACTCGCCCCCGCGTAGGGCGAGCCAGGCGACGTTCCGGTCGGTGATGTCGATGATGAGAACCTCGTCGACTTGGTGGGCGGCGTAGAAGGGAAGCTTTCCCCAGGTCTCATCATCCGGGGAACGGATCTCCACGACGAGAGCCGCCGTCGCGAGCCACGTCCCCGCAGCGCCCCGACGATGGAGTCCGCCATCGGGCACGCGGAAGTCGTGCTCGGACTCACCGAGGTTGAACTCGTGCATCGTCGGCACCAGCCCTGCGGCGCGCGCCACGGGGCCCAGCAACTCGCCGAGCTGCTGGGCGACATGGGCGTGTTCGAAGCTGGGGCCGGGAACCATGTGGCGGACACCCTGCCAGACCTCGTCGAGGCGGTCGACGCCCGCCCGCCGACGACGCGCGAGCAGCGCCTCGAGCTCCGGGGGCGGTGCTCCCAGCACCAGCGTTGGCATCCTCCAAGCGTAGCGGCCCTCCACCTGCGCCACCAGGCTGCCAACCGACACGTGTGCGTGTCGTGGCGGGCGCGGCGCTCGTGGCGCCGCGCGGCGGACCCCGCTGCCGCTTGAGCGGACCGGCGGCCCAATCGGAGCCGGGGCGTGGAGCGTCAGCCCGGCGGGGAGGCCATCAGCTCGACCCGCTGCCCGCCTGGGGCCCGGGTGAAGGATCGCGCTGCCCCCCAGTGCTCGGTGCGCGCCTCCACCGGGTGGCCGGCCGCCCGGAGGCGGTCGAGCGTCGCCGCGTAGTCGGCGACGACCACGGCGACATGGCCGTCCGGAGGGACGCTCGGCCCGTCGGTCCAGAGCAGATGGATCTGGGTGCCGGCACGCTCGACCCAGGCCGCCCGGTCCCGGAGCGTGCTCGGCGGCTCGACCTCGACGAACCCGAGCAGGCCCCAGAAGGCGACGGCGGCCGGGCCGTCGCCGGGCGCCGTCTCGAGGGCGACGTGCTGGATCACCGGCCGACCAACGCCGACTCGCCGTCGACGGCGTAGAAGGCGCGCGTCACCCACGAGGTCCGGCGGCGCGGACGGGGAGCGGTCACCATTATCCGGCGGTACCCGCCGGGCCGACCGCCGACACCCAAGGGTGGGTTGCGGGCGGACCGCCGCGGCGCTACCTTCGTGGACATGACCCGGATCGAGGCCGACCAGCTGTGCGCCGAGCGCAACCGCGAGGACGGGGGCCAGCCCGGGGTGCGCTGGCTCGTGCGGGAGGTGGCGCCCGGGGACTGGGGCCCGGTGCGGGTGACGATCCCCGGGATCAAGGCGAGAGGCCCGCTCAAGACGACGACCGAGGCCCGACCCCGGCCCGAGCAGGCGCCGGATCCCCGTCCGCCCGTCAACCCGAACTGGGGCTTCCCGGGCTGATCGGGACACACCGCTGGGCCTCGGTGGCGGGCGCCGACGCCCGACCGTCACCGTAGGCTCGGGCCGCCCGGGCGCCTCATTCGTTCGCTCCCGACTCGGTCGTTCGCTCCCGACTCGGCCGTTCGCTCCCGGGGCGGGCCGCCGTGCCAGTCGAGGCACATCGCCGCCGCGTCGTCCTCGAGATCCCCGTCGGTCGCGTCGAGCAGGGCGAGCACGATGTGCTGGACGGCCTCCCGTGGGTGCATCTCGGCGCCCCTGACCATCAGCGGTCTCGATCTCGAGGCTCGCGGCGTTGCGCTCGAGCATGCCGTCGGTAAGGAACAACAGCCGATCCCCCGATTCCAGCGGTAGCCGCTGCACTCGGTAGTCGTGTCCCCTCGAAGTCCCGAACGGTGGGTCGGCCAGGAGCGGGGACCGACTCGACCCGCCCGGCCCGGAGGCGCCAAGGGTGGGGATGTCCCGCGTTGACGACGGTCGCCGTCCTCGCTCGGAGGTCGATCCGGGCGACCTCCCCCCTCACGAAGTCCCGCCAATCGACGTGATCGCCGAGGCCCCGGCGATCTCGCCGGCCGGCTCGAGCCAGGCGGCGAGCGTGCCTGGCCGCTCTCGCACGTGAACGCCCCGGGCAGGAGGCGATGTTGGATCTCGGCGGCCAGGGACAGGCGAACCGAGCGCTGCCCCCACTCGAAGAGGTCGGTGAACCGGCGGTTGGCGATGATGATGTACGCGAGCGCGTGGGCGGCGAGGGCGACATCGGCGAGCGTCTGCTCGTCTGGGGCCTCGGGCAGGCTGAGCTTGAGCACGCCGATCGCCTCCCCCCGGTTGGTCACCGGCGCGTACAGGCGAACCTCGCCGGCGCCGATCTCGACCTCTACCGCCTGCTCGAGGAGCGTGCGTCCATGCGGGGTGCCGGCCAGGGCCACCAGCTTGGCAGTCTCGTGGCCCTGGGTTCGGACCGCGCCCGTGATGCTGGCGTGCCCGAGCCGGATCAGCGCCCGGCCGCTGAGGTCGACGATCAGGAAGGAGACCGCGTAGGCGCCGAGCGCCCCGGCCAGCCACCCGCCGAGAACGTCGGCGGCGTCGACCGGCGGGGCGTTCTCGACGGCGTCGAGCAGTCTCGCGAAGTCGGGCCTCGCTGCGAGAAGGTCCGCCACCGCGCCCACCTAGACGCGGGTCGCCGTCAGCGCAGGACGGCCTGCGCGGGGTCGTCCTCGTAGAGCTTGATCACCCGGACCCCGCCGGGCGCCCCCGCCTGGTCGAGGGCGTTGATGCACAGCCGGCAGAGGACGCATTCGTCGAGGTTCTCGTCGTTGATCCGCAGCGTCCCGTCGGGGCCGGCGGCGAAGATGTCGACCGGGCAGACCTCGGTCAGCTTGGCGGCCAGCCGGGGGTCCTCTGCGACCGCGTCGTCGACTTCCACGTCGATGAAGAGCCCGCTCATGCCGAGACCCGTCGGGCTTCGATCTTCGCACTGATCAGGTCGGGGATCTGGGAGATCTCCTCGGCCACCTCGATCCCGGCCTCGGCCAGGCGGACGATCTTCTCGAACGCCGTGTCCTCCTTGCCCTCGACGATCGTCCCGGCGTGGCCGAAGCTCATCCCGGGCATCTCGTCCATGAAGCGCCCGGCCATGAAGGCGACGATCGGGAGGCGGGAGTCGTGCTCGCGCACCCACCGGCCGAGCTCGGCCTCCATGCGCCCGCCCGGCTCGGTGTAGACGACGAGGCCCTGGGTCTGGTCGTCGGCCTCGAAGAGGGGCATCAGCTCGGCGTAGGTGGACCCGATGATCGCGTCGCCCCCGATCGAGACGGCGGTCGACTGACCGAGTCCGG
>JAXDHJ010000104.1:0-18372 GCA_034664565.1 Solirubrobacteraceae bacterium | reverse complement strand
AGCCGGTGGAGCTCGTCGGCCAGCCCGGCCGGCGCCGCCATGATCCCGTGGGGGAGCACCCCGGCCGCCGGGAGCTCCCGCAGCTCGAGGCCGGCGCACCGGCAGAGGAGCTCGCCGGCACAGACGTCCCACTGGTTCACCGCCCGCTCGTAGTAGGCGTCGTAGCGGCCGGCCGCCGTCCACGCCAGGTCGAGGGCGGCCGACCCGCACCGGCGGATGTCCCGGGCCCGGCTGATCAGCCGGGCCACCACCGCTCCCTGCTCAGCCCGGACCCCGGCGTCGTAGGCGAAGCCGGTCGCCACCAGCGCCGTCGCCAGGTCGCTCTTCACCGACGCCGTCAGCTCGCGGCCGTTGAGGCTGGCCGCGCCCCCCCGGACCCCGGCGAAGGTCTCCGCCCGGATCGGGTCGTGGACCACCCCGGCCACCGCTCCGTCCCCGTCGCACACCGCCACGCTGACGCACCATTGGGGGATGCCGAAGAGGAAGTTCACCGTCCCGTCCAGCGGGTCGACGATCCACCGCAGCCCGCTCGACCCGGCCGCGTCGCCCCCCTCCTCCCCGAGGAAGCCGTCGCCCGGGCGCCGCTCGTCGAGCACCGAGCGGATCGACCGCTGGGCCGCGTAGTCGGCCTCGCTGACCAGGTCGGTGTCGGTCGACTTGGTGGTGATCGTCCGCTCCGGTCCCGCCTCGAACCGCTCCCGCAAGAGGGCCCCGGCCCGCTCGGCCGCTTCCCGGGCCACAGCGAGGAGCGCGGCCGGCCGGCCGGTGTCGGAGGAGTCCATCGGCCCCGGAATCTAGACCTTTTCTCCTCGGGCGACGCGACCGCACCCGACCCGACGACCGCCCCGCCGCGCCGGCCCGCCGCCGTCAGAGCGCCGGCTAGAGCGAGGCTCCCTTGGCGCGGTTGCACTCGGCGCACAGGAGCTGGAGGTTGCGCTCCCCGCCCGACCCGCCCATGGCCAGGGGGATGACGTGGTCGAACTCGAGCAGGCTGTCGGCCCCGCACTCCGCGCACCGCCCGCCGCAGCGCCGCCACACCGCCCGCTTGACCTCGACCGGGATGCCCGGCCGGGCCGCCTCGAGGTCCCCGGCCATCATCGCCCGGGCCCGCTCGAGGCGGCGCGCCAGGCGTCGCTCGCGCTCGAGGACGAGGGCCATCACGTCGGCCGCCTCGAGGCTCTCGTCCTCCCACCAGAAGCGCCCCCGAAACCACCAGTAGCAGCGACGACCGTCCGCGACCGCGGCCACCGCCACCGGCCGCTCGGCCTGGGCGCGGTCCTGGGCGGCGTGGGTCCGGCGGCTCACCGACCGCTCGCAGGCCACCGTCCCCGCCGCGAACCGGTAGCGCCGGCGAAGGAGCCGCCGCCCGGCGGTGAACCCGGCGTTCTTGGCCTCGTGGAGCATTCGGCCGGCGAGGCTACCCCGCCCCGGGGACGCCAGGCAATCCCCCGCCCGGCGCGCCGATCGACGGTCTAGGATGGACCGCGGGTAGGGAAGGCGATCACCACCGAAGGGGTCCAGCCACATGTCCTATCCCGTCACGCTCGAGATCGACTACGTCGAGCGGCGCAGCCGCCTGACCACGTTCTTCCGCCTTCTCCTCGCCATCCCCCTGGTCATCGTCGGCTACTTCTATGCCATCGCCCTGTTCTTCCTCGCCGTCGCCGCCTGGTTCGTCCTCCTCTTCACCGCCCAGTGGCCACGGGGGATGTACGACCTCGTCGCCGGGCTCCTGCGCTTCAACGCCCGCTACACCGCCTACACCATGCTCGCCGTCGACCCCTATCCGCCCTTCGGGCTCGCCCCCGACCCCGGTTACCCGGCGCGCCTGCGCGTCGATCCGCCGCTCGCCCGCTACAGCCGCCTCAAGGTCTTCTTCCGCGGGCTCTACATCATCCCGGCGGCGATCATCGCCTACGCCCTCGGGCTCTTCGCCTTCCTCGTGGCCATCGCCAGCTGGGTCGTCATCGTCGTCACCGGCCGCCAGCCGGCCGGCCTCCAGAAGCCGCTGTTCTTCTGCCTCTCCTACACCATGCGGGCCTACGCCCTGATGTACCTCCTCACCGAGACCTACCCCCCGTTCGACGAGTAGGCCGAGTCCACCCCGACCTAGACCGGGGTGACCGCGTTGCGCTTGGCCGGCCAGTCCCGCGACTTGCCGGCCACGGCGGCAAAGCGGCGCCGCAGCTCCTCGCGCAGGTCCGGCGCCTCGACCACCGCGTCGACCACGAGCTCCCCGGCCAGGCGGAGGATGTCGATGCCGGCGGCGTACTCCCCGCGCAGCTGCGCCGTCCGCGACGCCCGGTCGGCCGGGTCGGCGATCGCCGCCAGCTCGTTGAAGTAGACGGCGTTGACCGCCGCCTGCGCCCCCATCACCGCCACCTTGGCCCCCGGCAGGGCCAGGCAGCAGTCGGGGTCGAAGGCCGGGCCGGCCATGGCGTAGAGCCCGGCCCCGTAGGCCTTGCGGACGATCACCGAGATCTTCGGCACCGTCGCCTCGCTGACCGCGCTGATCAGCTTCGCCCCGTGGCGGATGATCCCCTCCCGCTCGACCCGGGTCCCGATCATGAAGCCGGGAACGTCGGCCAGGAAGAGGAGCGGCAGGTTGAAGGCGTTGCACGTCGAGACGAACCGGGCCGCCTTGTCGGCCGAGTCGGTGAAGAGGACGCCGCCCCGGTGGCGCGGCTGACTGGCCACGACGCCGAGGGCCCGGCCGTCGAGGCGGGCGTAGCCGACGACGATCTCCCGGGCCCACCCCGGATGGATCTCGAAGAACGAGCCGCCGTCGACCACCCCGTCGATCAGCTCCTTCATGTCGAAGGCCTGGTTCTCGTCGGCCGGGACCAGACCGGCCAGCTCCGCCGGCCGGCGGGCCGCCGCCACCGGCGCCGCCTCCGGGGCCGGTTCGAGCCAGCTGGTCGGGAAGTAGGACAGATAGCGCCGGGCGAGATCGATGCCCTCGGCGTCGTCCGCGGCCAGGAGGTGCCCGCAGCCCGAGACCTCGGTGTGCATCCGGGCCCCGCCCATCTCCTCGAGCGTCACCTTCTCCCCGATGACCATCTCCGCCATCCGCGGCGAGCCGAGGTACATCGAGGCATGCGCCTCGTGCATGATCACCAGGTCGCAGAACGCCGGGATGTAGGCCCCGCCGGCCGCGCTCGGCCCGAACAGCACGCACACCTGCGGCACCAGGCCCGACAGCCTCACCTGGTTGTGGAAGATCCGGCCGGCCCCACGCCGCCCCGGGAACATCTCCACCTGGTCGGTGATCCGGGCCCCGGCCGAGTCGACCAGGTAGACGACGGGCACCCGGGCGGCGAGCGCCCGCTCCTGGATGCGGATGATCTTCTCCACCGACTTGCGCCCCCACGACCCCGCCTTGACCGTCGGGTCGTTGGCCATGACGGCGACCGGCCGGCCCTCGACCGTGCCCATCCCCGTCACCACCCCGTCGGCCCCGAGGCCGTCGATCTCCCAGTTGGCCAGGAGGCCCTCCTCGGCGAAGGAGCCGGCGTCGAGCAGCAGGCCGACCCGCTCGCGCACCGGGAGCTTGCCCTGGGCCGCCGCCTTCTCGCGATGACCGATCGGCCCGCCCGACCGCGCCCGCTCGAGCGCCCGGCCGAGGTCCTCGCTCATCGCGGGCGGCTCGGGGATCGCCGGCCGTCGTTCATCGGCCCAATGTAGCTCGACCAGCACCAGCCGGCTCCCGGCGTGGGCCACCGTGCACACGTAGTCGGGCGCCGGCGAGCTCTGGGCCAGCACCCAGTCCGCCGGACCGAGGGGGTCGCCCGGCGCCGTGACCAGGATCGCCGGCCCGCCCGGGCCGCTCGACATCTCACAGTCGCGCAGGGGCATGACCAGCCCGAGTCCCAGGGCCTTGGCGTAGGCCTCCTTACAGCTCCACAGGGCGGCGAAGGCCTCCGGGCGCTCGTCCCCGGGCACCGCCCGGAGCCCCTCCACCTCGGAGGCGGCGAAGTAGCGCTCGGCCAGGGCCAGGGGCTCGAGGCAGCGCGAGACCCGCTCGATGTCCACTCCCACCGCCGCCCCCCGCCCCACCGCCACCGCCAGGCGGCCGCCGCTGTGGGCGAGGTTGAACACCAACCCCCCTCCCGCCTCCCCGAGCTCGGGCCGGCCGTGCTCGCCGTAGGCGAAGACGATCTCCCCGGGGTCGACCCCCAGGTAGGGGGCGAGGACCCGGCGGAGGGTCGCCCGCGCCCACACCCAGTGGCGGCCCAGCTCCCCGAAGGCGAACGCCCCGGCCCGGGCCTCTTCCCCCGCCGCCAGGAGCGCCCGATCCCCCGCCCCGCCCGACCCCGGCCCGAGGACCGCGTGCCACAGGTGGACCTCGCCCGCCGGCGGGCCCCCGACCGACGGCGACGCCCCGGCGGCCGAGCGCAGCTCGAACCCTCCGCCGCTCGCCCATCCCGCCCTCACGAGGCCGCTCCCAGGAATCGGCATGGGGGCGCCGCCCGGTGTCGCTTAACCATCGCGGGCCGATCCTTTCGGACCGGCCCGTTCAGGGGGAGGGAGGGAGTGCATGGCATGTATCGGCAGGGCGGCGGGCCGACTTTAGCCCCAGTTCACCGGTCCGGCCCGGAGGGTGTGGCTCCCCAGGGTCCGGCCCAGCGTCCGCTCGGCCCGGCGCGCGCAGTCGAGCAGGGCGGCCAGGTCGATGCCGGTGTCGATGCCCATCTCCTCGAGCATGGACACCAGGTCCTCGGTGGCGATGTTGCCCGTCGCCCCCGGCGGCACCGGGCAGCCGCCGAGCTCGCCGAAGCTCGCCTCGAAGGACTCGACCCCGGCCCCCAGGGCGGCCACCACGTTGGCCAGGCCGGCTCCCCGGGTGTTGTGGAAGTGCGCCGTCAGCTCGACCTCGTCCCCCAGCGCCTCCCGCGCCGCCAGGAAGAAGGCCCGCACCTGGCGGGGATTGGCCATCCCCGTGGTGTCGGCGAAGCTCAGCTCCGCCGCCCCGGCGTCGCGCAGGGCCCGCCCGAGGCCGAACACCCACTCCGGGTCGACCCGACCCTCGTAGGGGCAGCCGAAGGCCACCGAGACCACCGCCTCCCCCCGCAGGCCGTCCTCTGCCGCCCGGCCGAGCACCGCCGCCACCTCGGCCAGCGACTCGGCCACCGAGCGGCTGACGTTGCGCCGGTTGTGGGTCTCCGAAGCCGAGAGGAAGACCCCGATCTCCTGGAAGCGATCCCGCCGCTCGAGTGCCCGGTCGAGCCCCCGGCGGTTGGGCACGAGCACGCTGAGCGCCACCCCCGGCGGCCGGTCGATCCCCGCGAGCACCGCGTCGGCGTCGGCGAGTTGGGGGATGACCTCGGCCCGGACGAAGCTCGTCACCTCGAGCCGGCGCAGCCCGGTCCGGGCCAGGGCGTCGATCAGGGCCACCTTCTCCGCGGTCGGGATGGTCTCCGGCTCGTTCTGGAACCCGTCCCGCGGCCCGACCTCGCGGATCCGCACCGCCCCCGGCCACCGGCCGGCCGCCGCCTCGCCCGGGGGGCTCACCCCCCGGCGTCGCGCTCGGAATCGGCCTGCTGCTCGAGCTTCGCCCGCAGGTAGTCGGCCTTCTCGGCCCGGCGCTCATGCTCGCGGACATCGTCCTCGTCGACCGCCTCGGCCGCCCGTCGCAGCTCCACCTGCTCGCGCCGGCGCTGGTCGGCGGCGAGCTCCTCGGGCGACTGCTCGCGGGCGTCGGGCGGGGCCACACCCCGACCTTATACTCCGCGGCGGTGCCCCCCGCCGTCAGCATCATCGGCGCCTCCGGCGCCCTCGGCTTCGGGCTCGCCGTCCGGCTCGGGGCCACCGGGGTGGCGGTGACCCTCGGCTCCCGGGACGGCGACCGGGCCGCCGCTGCCGCCGGCCGCGCCCGCCAGGCGGTGCCGGCGGGGACCTTCGAGGGCCGGGAGAACGGGGCGGCGGCCGCGGCCAACGAGCTCGTCATCCTCTGCGTCCCGTTCCGCAACCAGTCAGAGACCCTCACCAACCTCAAGGCCGTCCTCGGCGAAGGGCAGATCCTCCTCGACGCCACCGTCCCCCTGGCCGCCGCGGTCAGCGGCCGGGCGACGCGCATGCTCGGGGTCTGGCAGGGCTCGGCCGCCCAGCAGGCCCAGGAGATGGCGCCCGACGGGGTCCGGGTGGTCTCCGGCCTGCACACGGTCAGCGCCGCCTCCCTCACCGACCTCGCCCACCCCCTCGACGACGACGTCCTCCTCTGCGGCGACCGGCGCGAGGACAAGCAGGCGGTGGCGGCGATCCTCGACCGGATCGACGGCCTGCGCTGCGTCGACGCCGGGCGCCTGGAGATGTCGCGGATCACCGAGTCGCTGACCGCCCTGATGATCTCCGTCAACTCCCGCCACCGCACCCGGGCCGGGATCCGCATCACCGGCCTGCCCGCCCGGCTGCCGTGAGCGTCGTCCTCCTCTCCGGGGGCTCGGGCGGGGCCAAGCTCGCTCGGGGCCTCCTCGACGAGGTCGGCGACGAGCTGACGGTGATCGCCAACACCGGCGACGACATCGAGATCCACGGCGGCCACGTCTCCCCCGACCCCGACCTCATCACCTACTGGCTGGCCGACCGGATCGACGACCGTGGCTGGGGCATCGCCGGCGACACCTTCGCCGTGATGGACGCCCTGCGCGAGCTCGGGGTCGAGGTCTGGTTCAACCTCGGCGACCGCGACCTCGCCGTCTGCCTCGAGCGCCGGCGGCTCCTGGCCGGCGGGGCCGGGCTGACCGAGGCGCTGGCCCGCCTCGGCCGCTGCCTCGGCCTCGCCGCCCGGGTCCTGCCCATGAGCGAGGAGCCGGTCCGCACCGAGATCCGGACCGGCGGCGGCTGGGTCGGCGTCCAGGACTTCCTCATCCGCCTCGCCGGGGCCGCCCCGATCGAGGACGTCCGCTTCGCCGGCGCCGCCGATGCCTCCCCCGCCCCCGGGGTCCTGGCCGCCATCGCCGGCGCCCGGGCCATCATCCTCGGCCCGTCCAACCCGATCATCTCCATCGGCCCCATCCTTGCCGTCCCCGGTATCCGGGAGGCGGTGGCCGGCGCCCCGGCACCAGTGGTCGCCGTCAGCCCCATCGTCGGCGGCCGCGTCCTCAAGGGTCCGACCGCCGCCTTCCTCGCCTGGGCCGGCCTCGACGCCGACGCCGCCGGGGTGGCCGCCTGCTACCACGGGCTGATCGACGGGCTCGTCGCCGACGAGCCGGCGGCCGGCATCCCGATGCTCAGGACGGCGACCCGGATGGACGACCCGGCCGCCCGGCGCCGCCTGGCCCGCGAGACCCTGGCCTTCGCCGGCGCCCTCGCCGAGTAGCGTTCACCGGCCGTGCGCACCCTCGCCGTCCTCCCCGTCAAGCGCTTCCACCTGGCCAAGCAGCGGCTGAGCGCCGACCTCAGCCAGGAATTCCGCGGCGATCTCGCCGAGGCGATGGTCGCCGACGTCCTCGCCGCCCTCGCCGGCTGCGAGGCGGTCGAGGCCATCCTGGTGGTGACCAACGAGCCCCGGGTGGCCGATCTCGCCCGGGCCCGCGGGGCCGAGGCCGTGCCCGACCCCCACGAGTCGGGCCAGAGCGCCGCCGTCGCCGTCGGGCTGGCCCGGGCCCTGGCCGACGGCTTCGACCGGGCGCTCCTCGTCCCCGGCGACTGCCCGGCCCTCGACCCGACCGAGCTCGACGGCCTCCTCGCCGACACCCGCGCCGGGACGAGCGTGGTGATCGTCCCCGACCGCCACGGCATCGGCACCAACGGGCTGCTGCTCACCCCGCCGAACGCCCTCGCCCCCACCTTCGGACCCGGGAGCTGCCGCCGCCACCGCGAGCGGGCCGCCGCCGCCGGCGCCGTCTGCCGGGTGGCCCAGATCCCGTCGCTCCTGCTCGACGTCGACACTCCCCGCGACCTCGACGCCCTCCGCGAGGCGCTCGAGATCCGCGGCGGCCAGGCCGAGCGCACCCGCGCCGTGCTCGCCACCTGGCCCCGCTGAGGCGCCGGTGGGCGCGGTCGCAGCCAGGGCGGTGGCCGGCCTCCCGGAGATCGTCGCCGGCGACGACCTCGCCGCCCTGATCCTCGCCGCCGGCGCCCGGCCCGGGCCCCGGGAGATCGTCGTCGTCGCCCACAAGGCGCTCTCCAAGGCCGAGGGACGGGTCCGCGCCCTCGCCGCCGTCCTCCCCGGCCCCCGCGCCGGTCGCCTGGCCGCGGTGAGCGGCCGCGACCCCCGCCATGTGCAGGTGATCCTCGACGAGTCAGACGAGGTCCTCCGCGCCAAACCCGGGGTGTTGATCTGCCGCACGCGCCACGGCCACGTCTGCGCCAGCGCCGGCGTCGACGCCTCCAACGCGCCCGCGGCCGACAGCCTCGTCCTCCTGCCCGTCGACCCCGACGCCTCGGCCCGGGCCCTCCGGGCCCGGCTGCGCGAGCTGACCGGCCACGCCCCGGCCGTCCTCGTCACCGACAGCTTCGGCCGGGCCTGGCGCCACGGCCAGGTCGACGTGGCCATCGGCTGCGCCGGCCTCGCCCCCCTCCTCGACTGGCGCGGGCGGCCCGACCTCCGCGGCCGGGAGCTCGCCGCCACCTGGATCGCCCTGGCCGACGAGGTCGCCGCCGCCGCCGACCTCGCCCGCGGCAAGGACACCGGCGAGCCGGTGGTCATCGTCGACGGGCTCGGGGACCACGTCACCGCCGAGGACGGCCCCGGGGCGGCGGCCCTGATCAGGCCGCTCGCCGAGGATCTCTTCCGGTAGGGCGGTGGCGGCGCCCGGACTCGGTCGATCGGGCGCCGCCTACACGGCGGGCAGCTCGTCCTCGCCGGGGTGGCCGAGGTCGGGATCCTCGAGCACGGCGCTGGCGCCGGTCACCGGGATCTGGAACCAGACGTTGGTGGTGCCCTCGTGGACCCCCCAGTTCTCGGCGAGCTGGCCGACGATGACGAGGCCCCGGCCGCCGACGCCGTCGAGGCCGCCGTCGTCGCGGATGCGCTGCTCGAAGCCGCCGCCCTCGTCGATCACCTGGCCCTTCACCGTCTCGCCGTCGACCTCCATCCGCAACTCGATCTCGCCGGCGCCATGCAGGACGGCGTTGGTCACCAACTCGCTCACCGCGAGGATGACGTCGGCCAGGGTCGAGGCCGGGAGGACGTCGGCGAACTCCTCGCGGACCGCCGCGCGGGCGAGGGAGCTCGCGACCGAGTCGCGGGGCAGGGCTAGTGAGAAGCTGATCGACATGAGAGGCCTTCCGTGGCGGCGGGCCGGATGCGGTAGAACCAACACTCTAGTCCTGCCGGCCGCCGGGCCGGTCCGGCGCCGGCGCCGGCGCCGGCGATCGTCAGTCGCCGAACCTGGCCCGGTCGTGGGGCGCGGCGAGGTCGAGGAGGGGACCGACGGGGACGATCCCCGTCGGGTTGATGCCCCGGTGGGTCTCGTAGTAGTGGCGCTTGATGTGGTCGAGGTCGACGGTCTCGGCCACCCCCGGGGTCTGGTAGAGGTCACGGAGGTAGGGCCCGAGGTTGGGGTAGTCGACGATCCGCCGGAGGTTGCACTTGAAGTGGCCGACGTAGACCGGATCGAAGCGGACGAGGGTGGGAAACAGGCGCCAGTCGGCCAGCGTCTGCTCGGCGCCGAGGAGGAAGCGCCGGTCGGCGAGCCGCTCGTCGAGCCGGTCGAGGGTCTCGAACAGCGGGTGGACCGCCTCCTCGTAGGCCTCGGCCGTCTCGGCGAAGCCGGCCCGGTAGACGCCGTTGTTGACCGTCTCGTAGACGACCTCGTCGAGAGCGTCGATCTCCGGCCGCCGGTCGACCGGATAGAAGTCGCGGTCCGGGTGCTCGGCCACGGCGTCGAAGGCGTGGTTGAGCATGACCACGAGGTCGGCCGACTCGTTGTTGACGATCCGCCGGGTCTCCCGGTCCCAGAGGACGGGCACGGTGATGCGCCCGGCGAAGGACGGGTCGCTGGCCGCGTAGGCCTCGGCGAGGAATTCCCAGCCGTGGAGGGGATCGCCGGTCGCTCCCCGGACGTCGCGGAACGCCCAGCCCCGCTCGTCGCGGATCGGGTCGGTGATCGACATGCCGATCGACCCCTCGAGGCCCTTGAGCTTGCGGAGGATCACCGTCCGGTGGGCCCACGGGCAGGCCAGCGACACGTAGAGGTGGTAGCGGCCGGCCTCGGCCGGATAACCCGAGCGCCCGTCGGCGCTCACCCAGTCGCGAAACCGGCTGGCCTGGCGGTTGAAGCGACCGCCGGCCCCCCGCTCGGCCGGACCGGGGCTCTGCTGCCTGGTGACCTGGCTCATCGCGCTCGCGCCGCCCTTCGCCGTGGGGGTCCGGCCGTCCGCCCTGTCCTCCTTCTGGCCGGCCTCGTTCCTCCCAGGCTAGCAAAAAGTTGCACACGCAACGGTTCTCGGGCGGGGGGCCGGCGGCGACCCGGGACGCCTGTGCCGGCGACCTGCTCGGCGGAGTCCGCTCCCAGACAGGCTCGCTCTCCTTCGAACCGGGCGGACTGAGAAGGCGCCACCGGCGACGCGGTATCTTGGTAGTTGTCATGGGCTTTCTCGGACACAAGTCGCGGCGCGAGCGTGAATGGGACGAGGTGCGCGCCCAGGCGCGCGACGACCTCATCGCCCTCGGCGAGGATATCCGCTCGCTCGACGTCGACGTCCAGATGGAGGGGGTCTCCCAGGACGCACTCGATCGCTACAACCAGGCGGTCGAGGCCTACGGCCGGGCCAACCAGGTCTTCGAGTCGGCGCGCCGGCCCGAGGATCTCGCTCCGGTGAGCGAGACCCTCGAGGAGGGCCGCTACGCCATGCTCGCCGCCAAGGCTCACCTGGAGGGGCGCCAGCCCCCGGAGCGCCGGGCGCCCTGCTTCTTCGATCCGCGACACGGCCCCTCGACCGACGAGGTCGACTGGGCTCCCGACGGCGGCGCTCCCCGCCCGGTGCCCGCCTGCAGAGCCGACGCCCTACGGGTGCGTGAGGGCTTCAGCCCCCACGGCCGTCAGGTCCTGGTCAACGGCCGTCCGACCGAGTACTGGAATGCTCCGGCCCACTACGCGCCCTGGGCCGGCGGCTACTACGGCGGCTTCGGCGGCGGCGGGATGTTCCAGGGCCTGCTGGTGGGCTCCCTCCTCGGCGGGGCGCTCGGCATGGCCGGCGGCGGCCTCTTCGGTGACGACGACGGCGGCTGGGGCGGCGGCGACGACGGCGGCGGCTGGGGCGGCGGCGATGACGGCGGCGACTTCGGCGGCGGCGGCTTCGATGGCGGGGGCTTCGACTTCTAGAGCGG
This sequence comes from Solirubrobacteraceae bacterium, assembly GCA_034664565.1. Taxonomy (GTDB): domain Bacteria; phylum Actinomycetota; class Thermoleophilia; order Solirubrobacterales; family Solirubrobacteraceae; genus Palsa-513. The sequence continues at coordinate 7,097 of JAXDHJ010000104.1, read as the reverse complement.
CTTGACGTGGGTCGGCCCGGGCCGGAGGGACCGGGCTTGACCGGTCACCGCCGTGCTCGGTCTGGGGCTCGCCGCCGGGGCCGAGTCGTGGGTCAGCGGTCACCGTCCTGACCGGCCCGGCCCGGCCGGCTCAGCCCCCGGCCGCCGGCACCTCGTGGCGTTGGCGGATCGCGTAGAGGGTGGTGCGCTCGGCGGCCGGGCGCCCGGCCCGGTGGGCGGCGGCGATGAGCTCGGGCGGATCGAGGCGAACGCCGTGGTAGGAGCCGGCCATCCGGGAGATCGACTCCTCCATCAGGGTGCCGCCGAGATCGTTGACCCCCCAGCGCAGGGACTCGGTGGCCACGTCGAGGCCGAGCTTGACCCACGAGGCCTGGAGGTTTCGGATCGTCCGCCCGAGGGCGAGGCGGAACACCGCGGTGTGCTTGAGGCTCTCCTCGGCCGAGATCTCCTCGATGCCGTGGGTGCGGCCGAGCAGGGTGTGGAAGGGGATGAAGGAGAGGGGCACGAACTCGGTGAACCCGCCGGTCCGCTCCTGGAGCTCGCGGACCACCCGCATGTGCTCGGCCAGCTCCCACGGCTCCTCGATGTGACCGAACATCACGGTGACGGTGGAGGGGATGCCCTCGGCATGGGCGGCCTCGATCACTTCGACCCACCGGGCGACCGGGAGCTTGTTGGGCGAGATCCGCTCGCGCACGCCGTCGTCGAGCACCTCGGCCGCCGTTCCCGGCGTCGAGTCGAGGCCGGCCTCGCGCAGCCGGGCGAGGACCTCCCGGGGACCGAACCCGGAGACGTCGGCCATGTGGGCCACTTCCATCGGCGAGTAGGCGTGGAGGTGCAGGGACGGCGCCGTCTCCTTGACCAGGCGCAGCCAGCGCTCGTAGTCGGCGAGCTCCCAGTCGGGATGGATGCCCGACTGCATGCACACCTCGGTGGCGCCGTAGTCGACCGCCTCGTGGACCCGCCGCACCAGCTCGTCCCGGTCGTGCTGATAGGCGTCGGGCGAGCGCCTGCCCTGGCCGAAGCCGCAGAACGAGCAGCCGACGATGCAGATGTTGGAGACGTTGATGTTGCGGTTGACGACGAAGGTGACGGTGTCCCCGGCCAGCTCGCGGCGCAGCTCGTCGGCGGCCTGGCGGATGTCCTCGATCGCCTCGGGCCGGGTCTCGGCGAACAGGGCGGTCAGCTCCTGCGGGCTGAGGGCCACCCCGTCGCGACCGCGGGCCACGGCCCCGGCCACCAGGTCGCGGCGGATGGGACGCGCGGCCCGGCGGCCGGATCCGCGGCGGGGGATGAAGGACCAGTAGCGCTGGCGGATGACGTCGAGCACCCCCTGGGCCACCCAGGCGGGATCGATGTACTGGGGATAGACGCAGAGGCGCTCGGTCAGGGCGTATCCGTCGCCGGCCAGGCGCTTTCGGACCTGGTGGGGCGAGGGGAAGGGATGCTCGGGGGAGATGTGGTCGCCGTTGGCCGAGAGGCCGCCGAGGTCGCTCGCCCCGGCGGCGACGAGCTCCGGCCACCAGTCCGAGAGGTTGGGCGGGACCTGGACGCCGACGTCGGGCATCAGGCGCCGGCACTCGGCGATGAGCCGGACCAGGTCCTCGATGGTGACCGGGCAGGCCCAGCTCGGGAGATCGCGGGCCGGTCCGCGGGCGATCCCCGTCCGCCAGAGCTCGGCGGCGGCGGCATCGGCGATCTCCGCCGGCTCCTGCCCGTAGTAGCGCTGGTGCGGGACGAAGTTCTGGAGGATGACCTCCTGGATGTGGCCGTGGCGGGAGTGGACGGCGGCGATCGCCTCGAGCGAGGCGACCCGGTCGTCCTCGGTCTCCCCGATTCCGACCAGGATCCCGGTGGTGAAGGGGATCCGCAGGCGGCCGGCCGCCTCGAGGGTGGCCAGGCGGACCTGGGGATCCTTGGTCGGGGACCCGGCGTGGGCGGCAAGGTCGGGGTTGATCGATTCGAGCATCAGCCCCTGGGAGGCGGTGACCTCCCGGAGGCGGGCGAGATCGGCGGCGTCGAGCACGCCGATGTTGGTGTGGGGGAGCAGGCCGCGCTCGAGCGCCCGCTCGCAGGTCCAGACCACGTAGTCGGTGAAGTCGGCGTGGCCGTACTCGGTCAGACGGCGGGCCACCTCGGGGTTGACCTCGGGGCGCTCGCCGGTGAGGACGAGGAGCTCCTTGACGTTGCGCCGCACCGCCCCGTCGAGGATCGACTCCACCTCGTCGGGGGCGTGGAGGTGGGCCTGGCGGGTGGCGAAGGCGCAGTACTTGCAGTAGCAGCGGCACGTTCGCGACACCGAGAGGGTGAGGTTGCGCGAGAAGGTGACGCGGCGGCGCATCTCGGGCAAGTCTACGCGCGGCCGCCGGACCCGGCCGCCGGCCCGGCGCCGGCCTCGCCCCGCTGCCCTCAGGCGGCGGGCCGGTCTCCCGATCGGCCGAGGCTCGGCCCGCCGCCCCGCCTCGGCCCGCCGCCCCGCCTATAGTCCGCGCGATGCCGCGAGCGCCGATCGCCTGCGTCCTCGTAGCGTGGGCGCTCCTGCTCGCCGGATGCGGGGGCTCGGCAGGCCCGGGGAGGCCGGCGACGCTTGTCCTCGATTTCACCCCCAACGCGGTCCACGCCGGGATCTACTCGACGCTGGCCGGGGGCTTCGACCGGGCAGCCGGAGTCCGTCTCGATGTCCGCCAGCCGTCCTCGTCGACCGACTCGGTCAAGCTCCTGCTGAGCGGGCGGGCCGACTTCGCCGTCCTCGACATTCACGACCTGGCCATCGCCCGGGCGGCAGGGCGCGACATCGTCGGCGTCCTCGCCCTCGTAGCGCGCCCGCTGGCCGCCGTCCTCGCCGGCCCGGGGGTGCGGACCCCGCGTGAGCTGGCCGGACGCCTGGTCGGGGTCACCGGCGTGCCGAGCGACGACGCCGTGCTGCGGTCGGTGGTCGCCGGCGGCGGCGGCGACCCGGCGCGGGTGCGCGAGGTGACGATCGGCTTCAACGCGGTTCCCGCCCTGCTCGGCGGCCACGTCGCCGCGGCGACGGCCTTCTGGGACGTCGAGGGCGTGGCCCTGCGGCGCCGCCGTCCGGGCATCCACGAGTTCAGGGTCGACGACTACGGCGCGCCCGCCTACCCGGAGCTGGTGCTCAGCATGACCGGAAAGCGCCTGCGCTCCGAGCCCAAGCTCGCCGCGGCCACCATCGCCGCCCTCAGGCGCGGCTACGCGGTGACGGTGGCAGACCCCGAGCGCAGCGCGGCCGACGAGCTCGCCCGGGTCCCCGGCCTCGACCGGACGCTGCTCCTGGCCGAGCTCGCCGCCCTTCGCGGCGCCTTCACCGCCGGCCCGGGTCAGCCGTTCGGCGCCTTCGACCTGGCCCGCCTGCGCGCCTGGGCTCGATGGGAGGCGCGATTCGGCATCGTCAACCGGGTCCCCGACGCCGCCAGCATGTTCGCCGGCGCGCGCTGACCCGGCGCGGGCCCCGGTCACCACCGCCCGCGCGTGTCACACTAGGGGTAATCGAAGGGCGTGAACAACACGCGAAGAAAGGAAACCCATGCCTGTCACGAATTCCCATAGCGACGAGGAGCTTCCCTGGACCAAGCCGGGGATGACCGGGATGAAGATCAAGCCGACCGGGCGCCCGAGCGGCGTCCTGGCCGAGCTGGCCGGGATGGCCGAGAACGTCGGCGGCCTGACTGAGGAGGAGCGCCGGGCCCGCGGCGGACCGGAGAAGCTGCTGGTCATGAGCGAGACCCCGCCCCACGTGGCGGTCACCGACGAGACCCACAACTCGTCGTCGGGGAGCGTGGCCTTCCGCGCGGTGGACAAGGCGATCGGGTTCGCCACCGGCGGCGGCCGCCTGGTCAAGAAGCTGCGGGGCCGCTAGGGAACGCGGCTCGCTACCCGGCTCCCGCCAGGCCGAGGGCCTCGGGAAGCCAGTCGCCGACGGCGTCGGTGACGGCATCGAGGTCCCTGGTCAGGCGATGGTCGCCGGCGACGATGATCACCTTGCGGGTGGGGCCCGGCGGGGGGAGACCGAACCTGTCGCCGGCGCCCTGGACGACGAGGGTCGGCAGCTCGACGCCGTCGAGCTCGATCAGGCGGCTCGCCGGCGCGGCGTTGAACTTGGTCGGCGGCGGCTGGAGGGGGAAGGCGAGGCAGAGCACGGCGGTCGCCCCGGACTCGGCCGCCGTCCGGCACGCCACCCGGGCGCCGGCCGAGCGGCCGCCGACGACGAGCGGTAGGTCGCCGAGCAGGCCGGCCCGGAGCTGCTCGACGGCGGCCAGCCAGGCCCGGTCGAGGTGGTGGGCGGGCGGGGAGGAGCGGCGCCCGGCGACACGGTAGGGCTGCTCGAGCAGGGCCACGCTGATCCCCGCCTCCCGGGCCACCCGGGTGACCGCCACCAGGTCGCGGGCGGTCACCGACCCGCCGGCGCCGTGGCCGAGCACCATCCCCGCCCGCGGCCGGGGGGCGGGATGGAGGTGGGCCCGGGCCGGGCCGTGCGGCGTCTCGAGTTCGAGGGTCGGCGCGACCGCGACCGCGTCCGAAGTCATCGGCTGCTCAGCGCGGGCCGGGGACGGACGCCGCCCAGGCCACCCCGAGCCCGGCGATCTCGCAGAAGGTGGCCTGGATCGCCGCCGGCTCGGCGTCGGGATCATCGAGATCCTCGAGGGCGGTGCGGGCGGCGGCGAACCACGAGCCGGGCCGAGACTGGGCCCAGCGGCGGGCGGCGGCGGCGATCTCCTCGCCCATGGGGTGCGGCCCGCCGGCCGGGGTGGGGATCGGCTTGGCGATGGCCAGGACGAGCGCGGTGGCGGTGATCGCCCCGGCGGCGAGATCGAGACAGGCCGACCTGAGCTCCTGGCGGTCGCAGGCCTCGCTGGCCCGGCCGAGCGCCTCGTGCAGCTCACCGACGAACCCGTCCCCCGCCTGTCCCTGGTCTGAGCCGATGCGCCGCCGCCAGCGGGTGAGCGCCTCGTCGAGCGCCACCTGGACCTCTCTCGCCTCTCCCTGCCCCAGCACGCTCACCCCGTCTCGTGGACCCAGTCTCACCGTAGCGGTTCTACCCGGCTCCTACTCACCGAACCCGACCCCGGATCACCCCGAACCGCCGACGCGAGCTCGCCACCGTCCGCCCCCGCCGCCAACCCCTCGAACCGACCCGGCGGGGGAGCGAAGCCGGCGGGGACGCCGCCCCGTGCCAGAGCGACTCGACCGGCGCACGAATCGACGCCACGGCTCGTGGCGCGAGCGAGCCGGGCGGCCTACGCCCCGGCGCGGCGACCTACTGGGAGAACAACCTCAGGAACTCCTCGCGGACCGAGTAGGGCCGGCCCCACATGTCCATCACCGGGACCCGCCCCTCGCGGACCTCGCGCACGGCGATCTCGCCGTGGATGGCGGCGTTGTCGAGCAGGACGAGGGTGCCGTGGACGGTGGGGGCCGCGGCGGCGTGGCCGAAGCGGTGGGCGACGAGGACGCGCCAGTGCCAGTCGTGGCGGGAGTAGGGCTGGGCGTTGCAGGTCACGAGGTAGACGGCGGCCTCGACGTAGCGGGTCTCGTCGGCGATGCGCAGATCGAACTCGAGGTCGGTCCAATCGTCGGGCAGGGAGGCCAGAACCTGGTTGAAGGTGTCGGCGAGGGCCATGCCCGGGCGATCCTAGACGATCGATTCCGGGGCGGCGGGGTTATCCTCGAAGCAATGACGAGAACCGACGCGATCCAGCGACCCGACGCCGGCGAGCACCTGGCGATGACCGAGGGCGTCGGCCTGTTCGACCGCTCCGAGCGCGGCAAGCTGGCGGTGACCGGGGACCAAGCCGCCGATTTCCTGGACTCCCTGCTCTCCAACGACGTCAAGAGCCTGGGCGAGGGATCGGGCTGCTACGCGACGCTGCTGACCCACAAGGGCCGGATGCTGGCCGACGTGCGGGTCCTGCGCACCGCCGAGGCCATCAGCCTGGACACCGAGCGGCCTGGCCTCCAGGCCCTGTTCGACGCGCTGCGCCAATTTCGCATCGGCTACCGGGCCGAGCTCCACAAGCGGACCCTCGAGCGGGGCCTGCTCTCCCTCATCGGCCCGGACGCCGACCGGCTGGTGGGCCGCCCGCCGGGGCCGCAGGAGCACGCCAACCTGCCGGGGACGATCGCCGGCATCGACGTCCTCCTCGTCCGCAGCGACGTGGGCATCGACGTGATCTGCCCGTCGGAGCGCACCGAGGACGTCCGGGCGGCGCTCGAGGCGGCCGGCGCGGTGGCCATCGGCGAGTCGGCGGTCGAGTGCCTGCGGGTCGAGCGGGGACGACCGCGGTTCGGCATCGACATGGACGAGACGACGATGCCCCAGGAGGCGGCGATCAACGAGCGGGCGGTGAGCTACACCAAGGGGTGTTACGTCGGCCAGGAGACGGTCGCCCGCCTGTACTGGAGGGGCAAGCCGAACCGCCACCTCCGCGGGCTGCGCCTCTCGGGCGAGGCGGCTCCGGGAGCGGCCCTGCGCCTGGAGGAGGCCGAGGTCGGCGTCCTCGGGAGCGTCGCGGTCTCCCCCGCCCACGGCCCGATCGCCCTGGCCCTGGTCCGCCGGACCGCCGTCCCGGGGGACGTTCTGCGCGTCGGTGAGGATGCCGCGGTGACGGCCACGGTGGCCGATCTCCCCTTCGACGTCGAGGCGCCAGCCCGCGACGGCGACGATGCCCCGACCTAGAGCCGCCCTCCTGTCAGTCGGACTCGCCGTCGTCCTCAGCGGGTGCGGCGGGGGATCCAGGTACGCCAACGCTCCGTCGCCGCCCACCCCTACCCTGGTCGCCGCGGCCATCACGGCGAGCGGCGTCAGCCTCTCGCCCGACCACTTCGGCGCCGGCCTGGTGCAGCTGGTGGTCACCAACCTCACCGCCAGCTCCCAGCAGCTCACCGTCCGGTCAACCGAGGGGCGCACCTTCGCCCAGCAGACGGCGCCGATCAACCCGGCGGACACCGCCGAGCTGAAGGCCGAGCTCGGGGCCGGCCGCTACACGGTCAGCGTCATGGACGCCGGGGTCAAGGCGGCGAGGCTGGCGGTGGCGGCGAGGCGTCCGAGCTCGTCGAACGGGCGGCTCCTGCCCTGACCG
>JAXDHJ010000103.1:0-13154 GCA_034664565.1 Solirubrobacteraceae bacterium | reverse complement strand
TGCATCGGCACCAAGGACAACTCCTGCGTCGAGGTGTGCCCGGTCGACTGCATCCACCCGACACCGGACGAGCCGGGCTACGACGCGGCCGAGATGCTCTATATCGACCCTGAAGAGTGCATCGACTGCGACGCGTGCGTCGAGGCCTGCCCGGTCGACGCCTGCTTTGCCGAGGACCAGCTGCCCCAGGAGTGGGGCGGCTACATCCAGATCAACGCCGCCTACTTCGACAAGCAGTAGGCCCGGACCGGCGCTCAGGCGGCGGCCGGGGTCGGATCGTCGGGCGCCGGCTGTGGCGCTGTACAGAAGGCGCACCGCCGCGCGGCGATCGGTATGTCCGAGAGGCACTCGGGGCACGCCCGCTTCGGGGGCTGGGTCTCACCGTGGCGGACGAAGAGGAGGTTGATCGGCTTGACGACGAAGAAGAACATCGCCGCCGCCACGCTGACGAAGGCGACCAGGGCGTTGATGAACGCGCCGTAGCGGAAGTGGCTGCCGTTGACGGCGAAGGCCAGGGTCGAGAAGTCGTGCTTGCCGAACACCGCCGCCACCAGCGGGGTGAGGAGATCGCGTACCAGGGAGGCGATGACCGTGCCGAAGGCGGCGCCGATCACCACGGCGACAGCGAGGTCGACGACGTTCCCCCTGAGCAGGAACTCCTTGAACTGCCTGGCCATGCCCCGGCCGTTCGCCGCCGGGCGCGTCACTCCTGCCTGGTGGCCGGCCGCCGGGCGACGAGGACCGCGAAGCAGTGGTCCTTGAACAGGCAGTCGACATCCGCGAAGCCGGCCTGCGCCAGCCAGGTCAACTGGTCCTCGACGGTGGCCAGGTGGTCGAGGCGCATGCGCTCCCGTGCCGCCCGCCACTCCTCCCGGCTGGCTGCGGCGGCGCGAGCCCGCCGCTGGTGCCAGGCGGCGTAGAGGTCGCCGAGGAGCGGGCTCGGGGCGGCCACCTGCTCGGCGTTGACGAACACCCCGCCCGGTGCCAGGGCGGCGTGCACCCGTCGCAGGAGATCGCGCTTGCCGGGGTCGTCGAGGTGGTGGATGGCCAGAGCGCTGACCACCGCGCTCCAGCGTCCGGCGGGCAGGGGGTCACCGAGATCGCCGACGACATAGCGCGCCCGCTCGCCGAGCACGCCCCGCGCCTGCTCGAGCATGGCCGGGGCTCCGTCGAGCAGGGTCAACGCGGCCTGGGGATACGCCGCCCGGACGCGCCGGGCGAGCAGGCCGGTGCCCGCCCCGAGGTCGAGCACCTGCCCGAGTGGGCCGTCGACGAGGCCGAGGGCGGCGACCGCGGTGTCGTAGAAGGCGTCGTAGGGCGGGATCAGGCGCCGGCGCTGCGCCTCGTATGTGCCGGCGTGGGCGTCGAAGGTCTCCGGCGCGCTGTCTGTCATCACGTACAAGCGTACACAGCCGGCCCGAGGTCAGTCCCGCCGGCGGGGCGGCGGCCGGGACGGGCGGGGCGGGGGCGACCGCGCGGCCTCCCGCCGGGTCCGCCAGCTCTGGAAACCGAGGATCCCGACGATCACCGCGACCGGCGCCGCGTAGAGCAGCTGGACGTACCAGTGTCCGAAGTGGGCGAGGATCGGAGTCACTGCGTCGAGGAGAGGATCCACAGGCCGAGGCTGGTGAAGCCGACCATCACCGCCAGCATCCAGTACTGCGAGCGGGTGGCGTCGCTCGGGCGGCGGTAGACGATCAGCGCCCGCTCGTGGGCCAGCATCAGCCCGGCCACGTGGCCGATGACCAGGGCGGCGACCTGGACGTACCAGATGACGTTGGCCGCCACCACGCCGTAGTCGATCCCCGCCCCCGCCGTCCCCAGCAGGTCGTCCCCGTTGCCGAGCGGGTCCGAGGCCAGGTAGCCGAGGGCCTGGCCCTGGAAGGCGAGCAGCGAGAAGTAGTGGGCGATGAGGTAGGCGGCGGCGATCGGCACCAGCGAGTGGACGAAGCGCTCGGCCAGCTCGGCCTTGCTCAGCTTGCCGCCCAGCGAGTGCATGCCGAGGACGCCCAGCCGGAAGAGCCCGGCGATGATGGCGATCATGGCCAGGAGGCCCACCGTGCTCGCCAGCTCGCTGGCCGTCTCCACCGCGACCCCGGCGTCGACGAAGAAGCTCTGGAGGCTGCTGAACAGCTGCCCCGAGCCGACCCAGACCGAGCCGTTGGAGAAGCCGTCGAAGCTGGTCGAGCCGATCATCACCGCCAGCAGGGCCACCGTCCCCGGCATGACCTCGAGATCGGCCACGCCGACGAACGGCGGGCGCAGGTAGAGCCGCCCCTCGGCCCAGCGCAGCGGGGCCAGGCGGGCGAGCAGGCCGTAGAACACCGAGAAGGCATCGGCCCGGTCGCTCCAGGCGGCGATCCCGAACAGGCTCATCCCCACGAACTGGACCGCCGCGTAGACGAGGGAGAGAATGGCCAGGGTCTGGGGGACGTCCTTATTGGCGTAGACCAGCTCGAGCCAGGCGAAGGCGAAGATGCCGAGCACCGCCGGCCACCGTCCGAGCCACGCCGGATAGGCCAGCGGCTCGCTCCGGACCGGGAGGACCCGCGCCACCCCGCGGGCCAGCGCCCGCCACGGGTTGAAGGCGCGGAAGACGTCGCCGAAGATGAGGCTCGCGAAGGCCAGCCCCACCCAGAAGATGACGTAGATCCAGGTCGGGGCCAGGTTGGCCGTCGCCTCCTGCTGGCCGGCGAACCCGGCGTAGACCACGACGGCGAAGAGGAGGATCCCGATCAGCCCGCACGCCGGGTCGAGCACCCGGGGGACGCCCCCGATCTCCCGCTCGCGGATGTCGGCCAGCCGGGGCTTGGGCCACAGGGTGGCCAGGGCGACGAAGGAGACGACGAGCACCACCGCCGCCGCCCAGGCGAACAGCCACCGGGGGATGGGCAGGTCGACCTTCCCCACCAGGCCGTGGGCCAGGGCCGGGGCCGGGGTGAGCAGCAGGGCGGCGAGGATGGCCGCCCCGACCCCCGCTGTGCGCCGCCTCATGCGTTCACGGTGAGGGAGGCGATCTGCTCGCTCTTGGACTCGAGCTCGACGACGAAGGTGCCGTCGATCGACGCCGGGAAGCTGAAGTGGACGACCCCGCCGGCCGGGACGGTCTTGTGGAGGTCGTAGCCGTGGATGTGGATCTCGTCGGCCACGTTCGATTTCACCGTCAGGTCGATGGTGTCCCGCTTGTTGGCGTCGAGCTTGTTGATCCCGCCCACCGGCCTGCCGCCGGCGACGACGACGGTGAAATGACGGGCGACCGGTCCCTTCGGCTTGCTCGACCCGCCGGAGTTGGCCAGGACGAAGCCGACGACAAGGACGGCCACGGCGGCCAGGAGGACGATGATCCGCTGGTTGTTTCGCATGAGATACCTCTCGAGTTGGCATGCGGGCGACGGCTCTCCGCCGCCCCGGGCGCTTACCGGCTCGAGAGGGGGGGAGCGCGACCGGCGAGGTGGAGGGCGAGCTCGCCGGCCCGGGGGCCGGCCCGGTGCCCGGACCACGCCCTGACCGGGCCGGGCCGGACGCAGGCCAGGGCGGCCGGGGCCGGGCCCAGGCGGGACCGGGTGGCCAGGACGGCCCGGGCGCCTCGCTCGGCCATGGCGATCAGGGCGCCGAGGGCCAGGGCCAGGGGTACGGCGACCAGCCCCCCGTGGCTGAACACCCCGACCGTAGGGCCGGGACCGAGGAGCCCCTCGGCGGTCTCCTGGGCCAGGAAGATGGCCATGAGCACCGCGCTCGCACCCAGCCAGGCGACCGGCCACCGGCGCCCCGGGGCGGCGGGCCTGGTCCGCGCCCGCCCCAGGCGCACGACGACCTGGGCCAGCCCGGCGGCGGCCAGGCCGACGGCGAGCGGCATCAGGTAGGTCAGGTAGGCGTGACCCGGGCCGGCCGGGCCGTGCTCGGAACCGGTGCCCCAGCCGATGAGGTAGCGCAGCTCGTGCAGGGAGAGGGCGCCCGCGCAGAACAGGGCGCTGGTCCGCAGGCTGGAGCGCCGCGGGGTGGACATGCGCTGATTCTAGGGCCGGGCTGGCTCGGCGCGCCAGGACGCCGGCCCGGCCGGACCAGACCTCGGAAGGACGCGCCCGCCGACCGTCGAATACCTAGCCACCTGTGGAGCAGCTCGAGTGGCCGGCTCGCTGGAGGATGGGCAAACAACTCGGAGGTACCGACCATGCTGTTGACCAGCGCCACCATTCAGTTCTTCCACAACTTCGTGGACGGGCAGACCGTTCGCATCGAGGACGACTTCACCGTGTTCGTCGGGAAGAACGAATCGGGCAAGACGACCATCCTCAAGGCCCTCCACCGTCTCAACCCGGCCAACCCCGACGACGCCGCCTTCGACCTCAAGACCGACTATCCCCGCTGGCGCCTGGCCCCCGACCGGCGCCGCAACCGGCGCATCCTCGACCTCGAGCCGGTCTCGGCCGAGTTCGCCCTCGACGAGGCGGACTGCCGCCACCTGGCCGGCCACCTCCCCGCCGCCCCGCCCGCCGGCTCGATCGTCACCGCCGCCCGGTCCTACGCCAACGCCCCGCGGGTCGAGCTCCGCGCCGACCTGGCCCAGGTGGTGGCCGCCGCGGCCGCCCTGGCCGAGGTCGACGCCCCCGATCTCGCCGTCCTCCTGGCCGCCGACAGCCTCGACGAGGCGATCGCCGCCGCCAGGACCCTGGCCAAGGAGCTCAAGGCGGCCCCCGACGCCGGACCCCGGGCCAAGGCCTTGACCAGCTTCGCCGCCCGCTCCGGCGACTACGCCTTCCTCCTCGGCGCGAACGGGCTCGACGAGGCGGCGGCCGCGGCGATCTGGGCCCGCCTGCCCCGGTTCTTCTACTTCTCCAACTACGAGAACCTCCCCGGCCAGTGCGATCTCACCGCCCTGGCGGCCAAGATCGCCGGCGGAGCGGCGATCACCCCCCAGGAGCGGACCGTGGTCGCCCTGCTCGCCCACGCCGGCGAGCAGCCCGAGGACTTCCTCGACGAGGATTACGACAGCCGCAAGGCCGAGCTTCAGGCGGCGAGCGTCGACCTCAGCCGTCGGGCCTTCGAGTACTGGGGCCAGAACCGGGACCTGGCCGTCGTCTTCGACACCGACAACGTCCGCTTCGACGGTCCGTCGCCCCATGGCGACCCGATGCACCGGCTCCTGAAGATCCAGCTCCGCGACGGCCGCCACGGCGACGTCGAGACCAACTTCGAAGCCCGGTCGGCCGGCTTTCGCTGGTTCTTCTCCTTCTTCGCCGCCTTCAGCGAGTATCAGGACAGCGACGAGCGCCTCGTCGTCCTCCTCGACGAGCCGGGGACCAGCCTCCACGGCGACGCCCAGAGCGACTTCGTGCGCTTCGTCAGCGAGGAGCTGGCGGTGGCCAAGCAGACTCTCTACACCACCCACTCCCAGCACATGGTCGACCCGGCCCGCTACGAGAAGCTCCGGGCGGTCCACGACCGGGCCACCCGCGAGAACCCGGACCTCGCCGTGGTGGTCACCCCGGTCGACCTCACCGCCGACCGCGACACCCTCCTGCCCATCGAGGCGGCCCTCGGCTACTCGGTCAGCCGGCACCTCTTCCTCGGCGCCGGCCAGCACCTGGCGGTGGCCGAGAACAGCGATCTCATCTACCTCCAGCGGCTGACCGAGCATCTCCTGCGCACCGGCGACGACGGCGGACTGAATCCCCGGCTCGCCGTCATCCCCGTCGGCGGGGCCGCCAGCATGCCGGCCTTCGTTGCCCTCATGGGCCGCCAGCGGCCCCTCTCGGCCCTGATCGACGGCTCGCGGCCGGTTAACGGCCTCGAGCGCATCAGGGCGGCGGCCCTGGCCAACGGCGTCCCCCTGACCGCGCTCGTGGTCTGCGCCGACGCCGACGAGTCGCTGTCGCGGACGGCCGAGCTCGAGGACCTGTTCGCTCTCGAGGACTACCTCAGGCTCTACAACTGGGCTTTCGACACCACGGTCACCGCCCACGACGTGGCCTCGACCCGCGAGCCCGTGCTCCACCGCCTCGAGGCCGCCCTCGGTCCCTTCGACCACGCCCGACCGGCGCATGCCCTCACCGAGCACCGCACCGAGTTCTTCCTCCACGTCGATCCCCGGACGGTCGAGCGCTTCCGCAAGCTCTTCGCCCTCCTGAACGCCACCCTGCGCCCGTCCGGTGCCCGCCCGGCCCTCGCCGACGAGCTCCGGGCGATCTCCGACCCCCGCCAGAAGATCTCGGCCCGGGAGACCCGCCGCGGGCGGGTCTCCTCGTAGGCGGCGCGCCAGCCCCGCGCCGTCGACCCGAGCCGCCTCCCCCCCGGCCGGGCCGCCTCCGCCGCCCGGCCGGCGTGGCCACCGGCCGCGTCGGACCGGTTGGCTCCCCGAGTCGGGCGGCGGCGCGTGCCCGCGCCTCTTAGGAGAATCTTCAGCGCGTCTGGCTGAGCGTTTATCAATCGCCGCTTTACTGGCGATCGAGATGCCGATCCAACCGAGAGTCGTCGTGGGGGCCGCGTGAGCTCGCTCTTCGACGACCACCGCACGCCGCCGCCCGCCTGGCCGCTGCGCCCGAGCCCGCCGCCCGACACCCTGGTCATCCCCGAGGACCCGCCCCCGGTGGCTCTGCGGCGCCGGTTTGCCCCGGCGGTGATCGGCCTGCTCGTCGCGGCCGGCATCCTCGTCGGGCTGGCCATCGGCCGGGAGGCCTGGCCCTCGGGGGCCGTCGGCCCGGTGGCGAGCAGCGGCGGCGCGAGCCCGCCGAGCCGGTTCGGGAGCTCGGGCTCCGGCGGCTACCTGGGTCGCTCGGGCTACGGAGGCGGCGCTCCCAGCGCCGGCGGCTCGCCCGCCGCCAGCGCCTCCGCCTCACCCGCCGCCCAAGCGCTCGCCGCCAAGGTCGACCCGACCCTGGTGGACATCGAGTCGACCTTCGCCTACCGGGGCGACGTGGGCGCCGGCACCGGGATCGTCCTGACTCCCGACGGGGAGATCCTCACCAACAACCACGTGGTCAACGGCGCCGGCTCGATCAAGGTCACCGACGTCGGCAACGGACGCAGCTACCAGGCCAAGGTGGTCGGCTACGACGTCAGCGAGGACATCGCCGTCCTCCAGCTCGAGAATGCCTCCGGGCTCCAGGCGGCCAAGCTCGGCGATTCGACCGCGGCCACCGTCGGGGCGCCGGTCGTCGCCCTGGGCAACGCCGGCGGCTCCGGTGGCACGCCGAGCATGGCCGCCGGATCGATCACCGCCCTCGGACGATCGATCACCGCCAGCGACGGGGCCGACGGCTCGAGCGAGCGGCTCTCCGGCCTGATCGAGGTCGACGCCAACGTGCAGCCTGGCGACTCCGGCGGTCCGCTGGTCAACGGCTCGGGCGAGGTGATCGGAGTCGACACCGCCGCCTCCGCCGGGTTCTCCTTCCAGTCGACGGCCGGTCAGGGCTTTGCCATTCCCATCAACCGCGCCATGGACCTCGCCCGCCAGATCGAGTCGGGGCAGGCCTCGGCTACCGTTCACGTCGGCCCCACCGCCCTGCTCGGGGTGCTCACCTCGGGCGGGACCAGTCAGCCCGGGCAGCGGCGTCGCGGCCTCGGCGGCTACGGCTACGGCTACGGCGCCCCGCCGAGTTCGGTTGCCGCCGCGGGCGCCGTGGTCGCCCAGGTGGCCGACGCCAGCGCCGCCCAGCGCGCCGGCCTCGTCGCCGGGGACGTCATCACCTCGATCAACGGACAGGCCGTCGACTCGCCCCGGACCCTGAGCAAGCTGATCATCGCCCTCAAGCCGGGTGACACCGTGACCCTGCACTGGACCGACGGTGGCGGCCAGGCCCGCAGCGCCAGCGTCGCCCTGGGCAGCGGCCCGCCGGCCTGACCCGCGGCTCGGCGAGCCTCCGCCCCCCCGCGGCGGCCGCAGGCTGCCAAGATGGTCGGGTGGCCGGTCCCGACGTGATCAGCATCGTCGACGCCGACGATGACCTCGCCGCCCTCCTCGACGAGGTGGCCCGGGCCCACGCCCGCCGCGACGCCCTGGCCCGGGTGCGCCGCCTCTCGCCCGGGACCTGGGACGCCGGGGCCGCGGTGGAGAGCGGCATCCATCACCGAGGCTTTCTCCTCTTCGAGGGCGTCCTCACCCGCGAGGTCGACATCCTCGACCGGCGCTGTGTCGAGCTGCTCGGCCCGGGCGACGTGCTCCGGCCGTGGCGCTGGGACGAGGACGGGTCGCACGTGCGGGCCGAGGTCGGCTGGACGGTGCTCGAGCCCGCCCGCCTCGCCCTGCTCGACCACGGCCTGGTCACCCGCATGGTGCCCTGGCCGGAGCTCGGGGTCGAGCTCTTCGCCCGGGGCACCCGCCGCGCCCACCGGCTGGCGGTGGCTCTGGCCATCGCCCATCACCCGCGGGTCGACGACCGCATCCTCCTCACCCTCTGGCACCTGGCCGAGCGCTTCGGACGGGTGGGGCGCGACGGCATCCGGGTCGACCTCCCGCTCTCCCACCAGCGCCTCGCCGACCTGGTCGGCGCCCACCGGCCGTCGGTCACCGCCGCCCTCGGGGACCTCTCGCGCGCCGGGGCGATCAGCCGCCGCGAGTCGGGGGAGTGGCTGCTCCACGGCCAGCCCCCCGAGCAGCTGCGCCACCATCCGCTGGTGGCCACCATGAGCTGACCCCCCGGAACGCCGACCGGCCCGCCGCGAGGCGGGCCGGTCGATCCAGTCTCCGGAAGCGGTTGTGCGGTCAGTAGACCGAGCCGCGGCGCCCGCTGAACAGCGCCAGGATGGCGAGGATGGCGATGAGGAAGAGCAGCGGGTGGACGGCGATTCCGCCGACTACGGCGATCACGAGCAGGAGCAGGGCGAGGGCGATCAGCACGGCGGTCTCCTTCGGTTCGGTTGTGGCCAGGGCTTACCCTCGGCCGGCCGGCGGACGGCCCGGGCGGTCCGCATGCCGACGTAGCCCCGGTGACCCCACCGGCCGCTGCCCCGCACCCGGCTCTCAGCCGCCGAGCGCCTCGCGCAGCTCGGCGACCTCGCGCTCGAGGCGAGCGAGGCGCTCGTCACCGAGCGTGGCCAGCGATCGCTCGAGGCGGGCCACCCGGGCTTCCAGCTCGGCCCCGGACGGGGCAGGCCTGTCTCGCGGCCCGGCCCCCGGGGCGGCGAGCCCGGGTACCGGCCCGCCCGTCGGCCTCGGCGCCGGCTCGCCCGCCGGGGGGCCGGCCGGGGCGGGTAGGGGGCGGGGCGCCGGGTCGCCGGCCGGCGGATGCACCGGGCGGGAGGCCGGCGCGCCGTCCGCCGGCTCGGCATCCTCGCCGAGCAGCTCCCGGTAGCGCTCCTCCTTCTGCCCCGGCCGGCGCTCGAGCCGGGCCACCAGACCCCGCTCGATCAGCCGCCCGAGCGTCGTCCCGATGGCCGCCAGGTCGGCGAAGGGATGCATGCGCTCGGCCCGCTGCTTGAGCTCCCCCGGGGTCTGGGGCCCGCGAAGCATGAGCACGCAGAGGACGGCCGACTCGTCGCGGCCCATCGGCAGCGCATCCTCGAGCAGGTGGCGGTACTTCGGCGCCCGGCTCCCCGCCCCGCTGGCCAGCCGGGTCATCCGCCGCCGCCCGAGCCGGTGGAGGGCGTCGCGGACGGTGGCATCGTCGTAGTCGACCACCGGCTCGCGGTTGGTCGCCTGGTTGCAGGCCAGCCGTAGGGCGTTGAGGCTCAGGGGGTAGGCGTCCGGTGTGGTGCGCTGCTTCTCGAGCAGGCAGCCGAGGACGCGGATCTCCGCCGGCTGAAGGTCCACTCGCCTGCGGCCCGAGCGGCCGGCCTCAGGCCATCGGGAGCGACATGCCGACCGGCTCGGGCGAGCTCGCGACGATCGGGTCGGCCGGGGCCAGCGCCAGCAGTCCCCGTGCCGCGTGGCGGATGGCCTGAGCCGCGGGATCGTCGGGGTCGCAGAGGACGAGCGGCACCCCGGCGTCGGCCTGCTCGCGCAGGGCCATGGTCAGGGGGACCTTGCCGAGCAGGGGAACGTCGAGCTCGTCGGCCAGGGCCTGGCCGCCGCCCTCGCCGAAGATGGCGAAGCGCTCTCCCCCGGGGGTGACGAAGCCGGCCATGTTCTCGATCACCCCGGAGATCTCCAGGTCGACCTTGTGAGCCATCTCGGCCGCCCGGCGGGCCACTCGCTGGGCCGCCGGCTGGGGGGTGGTGACGATGACGAAGCTCGCCTGGGGCAGGAGCTGGGCCAGGGTCATCGAGACGTCGCCCGTCCCGGGGGGGAGGTCGATGAGGAGAAAGTCGAGCTCGCCCCAGGTCACGTCCTCGAGGAACTGGGTGAGCGCCTTGTGGAGCATCGGCCCCCGCCAGACCACCGCCGCGTCCTCCGCGACGAAGAAGCCGATCGACATGACGCTCAGGCCGTGGGCGGTCAGCGGCACGATCTTGCGCTCGGCTGACACCGCCGGTCGCTCGGATCCGAGTCCGAGCATCCGGGGGATCGAGTAGCCCCAGACGTCGGCGTCGAGCACCCCGACCCGCTTGCCCTGGGCCTGGAGGGCGGCGGCGAGGTTGACGGTCAGGGTCGACTTGCCGACGCCGCCCTTGCCCGACCCGACGCAGACCACGTTGGCCACCTGAGCCAGCGCCCCCTTGGGCAGCGAGGTGCGGCCGAGCTTGCGCTGGAGCGCCGACTTCTGGGTGTCGTCGAGCACGTCGAAGCCGACGTTGACCGCCGTCACCCCGGGGAGGCCCATAACCGCGTCGCGCACCGAGGTCTGGAAGTGGCCGCGGATGGGGCAGCCCGGCGTGGTCAGGGAGACCATGACGTCGACCGCCCCGCCGGGGTGGGGCTCGATCGAGCGGACCATGTCGAGCTCGACGATCGACCGGCGCAGCTCGGGATCGATCACCACCTCGAGGGCCCTGCGGATCTCGTCGACGCTCGGCATCTGCCTCATTCTCTCAGACCGCCGCGCCGACCCCTCAAAACCACCCCCGGGGCGCCGCACTTCGCGACGCCCCGGGGGCTGAGGGAGGAGAGGGTGCTACTTCTGCCAGCGAGGTATGGGCCGGCAGAACCTTCCGCTACCGGTCTCTCAAGCCGGGCGGGGGAAGCGGGTCAGGCGATCGACTTGACCGTCTCCTGCACCTTGGAGGCGACGGTCTGGAGCTGGGAGGAGACGTCCTCGACGCGGCCGGTGACCACCTTGGTGGCCTCCTCGCGGACCCGGTCGAGGTCGGAGACGCCGCGGCCGACGGTGATGCCTCGGCGGCGCATCTCCTTCTCGACCCGGGTGCGGGCCTTGCGCGTCTCGCGGTCGATGCGGTTGCGGGCGGTGATGCCCCGCCGCTCGAAGCGCTTGAGTTGGGCCTCGGTCTTCTTGCGGGTCGAGTAGGTCTCGACGAGGTCGCTGACCGTGTCCATCACCCGCTCGCGGGCGATCAGGGCGGCCCCGACCGGGACGAGGACGGCGCGCTCGGCGTAGGTGCCGACCACGGCGGCGCCGGACTTGGCCTCGGTTACCGTGGCCTTGGCGGCCCGGGTCCGGGCCTTGCCGGCCACGGTGGCGTTGCGCTTGGCCGTGGTGGCCTGGGTGCTGGCCCGCCGGGCCGTGGACGGCTCAGAGCGCTTGGCGGTGGATCGGGAGGCGGCCGGCTTCCGGGCGGAGGCGGCCGGCTTGCGCGGCGCGGCCTTGGGGGAAGTCGTACTGGCGGCGGATGCCATGTGCTGAACTCCTCACATCGAGGACGGAAGGGAGGCTTCTTCTTCTCTGTTCGTATGCAGGATAGCAGCGAACATTTGTTTGTACCCGGTGGCGGCGAGATGGTTACATCCCGCCCCACGGTGGCCGAAATTCGGCTCTACGCCGCGGTGAATGCCGGTCAGGCGGTGAGCGACGGAACAGCTGTTCGTGCCATCCAGGCCGGCGGATCCGCCAGCTCGGCCAGGTTGGGCAGGGACTGGGGTGAGCTCCACACCCGGTTGAGGGCGCCGACCCCGCCGAGCTCGACCACCCGGTCGCAGAAGCGCTTGCCGTCGCGGTACTGGCGCATCTTGAGCTCGAGCCCGAGCAGGCGCTCGAAGAGGGCCAGCAGCGGCGGCCGGTTCTCCCGGCGCCGCTCGAGCGCCGCCCGCAGGCGGTCGAGGGAGGGGAGGACCTCGGCCCCGACGGCGTCCATCACGTGCTCGGCGTGGCCCTCGATCACCGCCATGCTCGCCTGGAGGCGGTCGATCACCGCCCGGCGCTCCGGACCCAGGACCAGGGTGACGAGATCGCCGGAGCGGACCATCTCGAGCAGCTCCTTGAGGTCGCCGCCCCGAGGCAGCTTGAGCAGCCCCCTGGTGTCGACCTTGACCTCGAGGCTGGCCAGCATCTCCCGCAGCATCCCGCCGAGGTGCTCGCGCAGCCACGGCACGGAGCTGAACTGGACGGCGTGGGTCACCTCGTGGAAGGCGACCCAGCGCAGCAGCTCCTCACGGTCGGCGTCGAGCTTGCCGGCCACCTCGTTGAGGTTGGGGGCGACGAAGAGCAGGCGCGGGGTGACGGTCGGATCGAGCAGGGCGAGGTCGTACTGCCCGAGCACCCGCTGGGCCAGGTAGCCGGTGAGGGCGCCGACCTGAGCGGCGAGGACGAGGCCGGTGGCGATGCGCACGGGAGCGGCCAACGGCCCGAGGCCCTCGGCCACGCGGCCGGTCACCGGGTCGAGCATCGGGCGCATGGTCTTCAGGTTGGCGGTGATCCATTCCCCCCGGGTGACCGACTCCGGCGGGGGGAGGGCCCGGCTCGCCGTCATCCCCGTATAGCCGCGCACCCGCGTCTCCGAGTCGTGGGTGATGGCCACCAGGTCGCCGGGAAGTGGCTGGGTCGAGGCCGAGGCGCCGCTGACGAAGCCGGCCACCCGCTCTGCTGTGCGCCAATCGATCATTCAGGAGATGATGGCACCCTCGCCAGCTCGGCCAGGGCGCCGGGGCTGCGGGCGGCCACCACCGGCGAGTGGGGGGCGAGGTCGAGGGGCGCGGCGAGCGGGTCGTCAAAGGCGGTGAAGGCCACCAGGCCGCCGCCCTCACGGACGATGAGCTGGGCGGCGGCGGCGTCGACCGAGCGGCAGCGCCAGAGGGTCAGCATCCCGTCGACGCGGCCGCCGGCCACCTGGCAGAGGGAGATGGCGATCGAGCCCATGGCCCGCAGGCGATGGGTCAGCCCGACCAG
>JAXDHJ010000102.1:0-22487 GCA_034664565.1 Solirubrobacteraceae bacterium | reverse complement strand
CGCAGCGACGCGATCCGGTCGGGCGTGCCGATGTAGCACTCAGCCCCGGCCGCTTCGATCCCCGCCCGCCCGGCCTCGGTCCGGGTCGTGATGCGCACGGCGTGGCCCGCCCCGGCCAACCGCCGGCCGAGCGCCCGCCCCCGGCACCCGCCGGCCACGATCAGCACCCGGGCCATCCTATGCGCCCGAAACCTCGGCCCGACGGTCGTCCACCGGCCCAGCGTATGTGACCGTCCGCCCGTCGGCCTCGGCGACTATCGTCCGTCCGGCCGGACCCCACACCGCAGATCGCAGATCGCAGACCGCAGACCGCAGACCCGATGGACCTAGACCTCACCGACGAGCAGGAGCTGATCCGCCGGACGGCGCGAGAGTTCACCGACCGGGAGATCATCCCCCGGGCCGCCGAAAACGCCCGCAACCACCACTTCGACACCGAGCTCGTCGCCCGGATCGCCGCCCAGGGCTACCTCGGGGCCCTCGTCCCCGCCGACCTCGGCGGCGCCGGCCTCGACCACGTCTCCTACGCCCTCGTCGTCGAGGAGCTCGGCCGCGGCTGCTCGGCCATGCGCACCGTCATCTCCGTCCAGACCTCGCTCGTCTGCCAGTCGATCCTCGGCTGGGGCACCCCGGACCAGAAGCGCAGCCTCCTCCCCCGCCTCTGCTCCGGCGACTGGCTCGGCTGCTTCGCCCTGACCGAGCCCGACACCGGCTCCGACGCGGCCAACCTCCGCACCCGGGCCCGCCGCCACGACGGCGGCGGCTGGCTGATCAACGGCGCCAAGATGTGGATCTCCGGGGCCAGCCACGCCCGCCTCGCCCTGGTCTTCGCCCAGACCGACCCGACCCTCGCCCACCGCGGCCTCGCCTGCTTTCTCGTCGACACCGACCAGCCCGGCTTCCAGACCCAGCCGATCGAGGGCAAGATGGGCCTCCACGCCTCCGACACCGCCGCCATCACCCTCGACGACGTCCGCGCCGGCGACGACCAGCTCCTCGGGACCGTCGGCGACGGCTTCAAGGTCGCCATGTCCGCCCTCGACTCCGGCCGCTTCAGCGTCGCCGCCGGCTGCGTCGGCATCTGCCAGGGCTGCCTCGAGGAGTCGGTCGCCTACTCCACCCAGCGCCGCCAGTTCGGCCGCCCGATCGCCGGCTTCCAGCTCGTCCAGGCGATGATCGCCGACATGGTGGTCAAGACCGACGCCGCCCGCCTCCTGACCTGGCGCGCCGGACTGCTCAAGGACCGGGGCCGGCCGAGCACCACCGAGACCTCGATCGCCAAGCTCTTCGCCACCGAGTCGGCCGTCGAGTGCGCCAACGCCGCCATCCAGGTCCACGGCGGCGCCGGCTACGTCGACGACCACCCAGTCGAGCGCTACTTCCGCGACGTCCGGGTCACCACCCTCTACGAGGGGACCTCCGAGATCCAGAGGCTCATCATCGGGCGGGCCGCCACCGGCATCAACGCCCTCGCCTGATCCCCGGCGGCGAGGGCTGCCACCACGACTCGCCCGCTCGCTCGCACATCCGTTCCACCGGCGGTCCTCGCCCACACCGGGATCCCCGGCAAATGTGTCGATCGCCTTAACTGTCTGAAATCCGACGCGGCCCAGGCGTAGAATCGCCGGGGCGGCATGTCGGGAAGACTGCCATCGCCGTCCGTCGCTCGAGGTGTGAGGGCCGCAGGTGAGTACACCGCCAACTGATCCCAGTACCCGACCCGCCAACCCCGGGGATACGGCGACCGGCGCCGCCGAGGAAGGCCAGCACGCCCCGCTCCCCGGAGCGCTGGCCAGCGGCAAGCGAGCACTGCTGAGCCTGAAGAACGTCGCCCTCGGCCTCGGTGCACTGGCCGCGGCCATCAGCGCCGTCGTCGCCCTCCTTCCCGGCGGCCATGCCCCGCCGGCGGCGCTCGAGGCTACCTTCACCTCGCTCGAGGTCGTGCCCGACACGACGCTCTCCGACTACAGTGCCCACGTCGCCCAACTCACCGCCTCGGTCGGCGAGGCGGTCGACCTGACCCATACCCGGCCGGCCGCCTACCGCCTGCCTGCGAGCGAGCCGCTCAGCACCCGCTCGTCCTCCACCCCGGCCGCCGTCGCAGCCACGGCGACGACGGCGACCGACACGACGACGACCACCACCGACACCGGGGCGGGCACCGATACCAACCCGACGCCGACCCAGCCGACCAATACCGACACCACGACCACCGACACCACCACTACCGACACCACTACCGACACCACGACCACCGACACGACGACCACCGACACGACCTCGCCACCGAGCGCCACCACCGGCACGACGCCGAGCACCCTTGGCCGGACGGCCCTCCCCAACGAAGCGACCAAGATCGGCAAGTACGTGATCGGGAGCGGAGCCACCGCGACGCTGGTCGCGCAGTCGACTCAGCTGCTCGAAGCGAGCATGGTCAGGCTCGCCGACGGCACCGCGGCGGAGGTCTCGCTGCCGCCGGCATGCACGACGGGCATGGTCGACCAGTGTGGCCTGACCCCGGCGATCAAGCACGGCGCCGACCCGGCGGCGGCGGCCCAGGCCCTGGCGGCGATGTTCGCTGACACCCGCGGCGTCTACTACCACAAGAAGTTCAGTCCCGAAGGCGTGCTGGTGGACTTCGGGCTTCGGCTCACCGGCTTCTACGGTCGGCCGGTGACGGTCCGGTGGTCGCTGTGGCACGAGGGTGGCAGCCAGCCGCTACCCCAGCGATGGCTGCGATCGATCGTCGCCTACCGGTTCACCCCCAACGCGGTCGACGAGTCCTTCTCCAACCCGATCTGGGTGCCCGAACCGCCGCTCCAAGGGCGCTACTACGTTCAGTTGGTGGTATTCGACCGGGATGGCATCCGGCGGGCGGCGATGAACTCCCAGGTTTTCGCTCTCCCGGCGTGGAAGCTCCGGGCCGGGGCGCAGACCCCGTAGCCTGCCCGCCGATCAGGTCGGGCCAGCCGGTCAGATCCCGATGTTGAAGTCGACGAGCCACGACTTCAGGGCGAGCAGTTCCCGGGCGAGGAAGAGCTCGGTTCGGGTCGCCGCGACCGGGTCGAGGTCGCCGACGATGACCTCGCCGTCGAGCAGGCGATTGAGGAGGCGGACGATCCGCTCCCGGTTCTCCCGCACCAGGGCCAGGGGACCGTCGCCGGCGCACAGGACGACCAGGCGATCCCCCTCGAAGGAGAGCGGCAGCGTCCCGTCGGGCTCCTCGGCGAAGATCCGCGGCCAGACCCGGGCCACCCGGATGAGGCGATCGATGCCGGGGAACGGTCCGCTCACCGGACCTGCCCCCAGACGGCGTGGGCAGCACCCCAGTAGAAGGACTCGCGCCGCAGGCCTGGGAGCCGGTCCTCCAGGCCGGCCCACGGCCGACCCGGCCGGCGGCAGACCGCGGCCAGGCGCCCGCTCGGTCCGAGCAGCCCGATCAGCCGCTCGACCTCGTCCCCGGTGCCGAGCACCCGGTCGTCGTCGAGGAGCACCCGATCGGCCCGCGGCGGCAGCTCCCGCGCATCGAGGCCCTCGGCGACCACGGCCACGTTCGACCAGCCGCCGGCGGCGATCCGCTCTGAGGCCTCCCGCGCCCGCCGGGCCCCGTCCTCGAAGACGAGCAGCGCCCCCGCCGCGCAGACCAGCTCCCGCAGCACCGGCAGCGTCCAGGCCACCGGGCAGCCGACGACGACCACCACCTGCCCGGGGTGGACCTTGAGCTCCCGCAGCGCCCACCGCCGCACTGGGCCGAGCATCCGATCCGGAACGATCACGGGCACGCCGTCCATGATCCCAAGCTCGACGGCCGGCCCGGCCGGGCGCGTAACTCGGGCGGGCCGGCTGCGTTCTCGAGACATGAGGCGCCTGCTCACCGCCGGTTCCCTCGCCGCCGTCGCCGCCGTCGCCTCCCTCGCCGCCGTCGCCTCTCTCGCCGCTGGCGCCGGCGTGCCCGGGTCGGCCGCCGCCGCGTCGTGGTCCTCGCCGCTGACCATCTCCGGCCCGGCCACCTTCCTCGAGGCTCCGTTCGTCGGCTTCGCCGCCAGCGGCCGGGGCCTGGCCGCCTGGAGCTTCCAGGACGCCGCCAGCCCGGGCCCGGGCCCCGGCCCCGGCGGCTCGCGGGCCGCAGCCCGGGCGTCCGACGGCAGCTACCGGGGCGCGTCGGCCATCCCCGCCCTGGCTGCCCCGCCGGTCCTCTACGGGCGCGACCGCTCCGCCGTCCTCACCGCGGTCCTCGACCACCGGGGCGGTCACCCGCGCCAGCGGATCCGGGTCGCCTTCGGTGCCACCGGCGGGCGCTTTGACCCCCCGTCCACCATCGCCACCCTGACCCCGGCGTCCGGGCCGCCGACGCTGGCCGCCAACGCCGCCGGCCAGCTCGCCGTGGTCTACGTCGAGCCGCTGGGACACGGGCGCCGGGCGGTCGCCCTCGTCGAGCGCCGCCCCGGCCGGCGCTTCGGGTCGCCGAACATCGTCGCCGGACGCGGCCGGGCGGACACGGCCGCCGTCGCCGTCGGCCCCCGCGGCTCGCTCGTCGTCGCCTGGGAGGCCGATGGCCAGGTTCTGGAGCGCGTTCGGGCGCCAGGCGGTGCCCTCGAGCCCGTGACCCGGCTCGGTTCGGCCGTCAAGGGCCAGACCACGGTACGGGCGGCGCTCGCCCCGAGCGGCGCCGTCTGGGTCGCCTGGTCCTCGCAGCTCCTCACCGAGGGTGGCGGGAACGGGCCGTTCACGGTTCGCCTCGCCGTGCGCCCGGCCGGCCGCCGGGCCTTCGGGGCGGCGCGCGAGCTCGACCGCCACCTGCACCGCGCCAGCGTCGAGGATCCCGGCGTACGGCTCGCCGTCGACCCCGCCGGCCGGGGCTTCCTCGCCTGGACCGGGTTCGACGGCGTCCATTTCGACGCCCGCCTGGCCGAGCTCGATCCGACCGGCGGCGCCCCCCGCGTCCAGACCCTCTCGCCGCCGGGTACCGACTCGGTCATCGGGGCGCTGGCCACCGGGCCCCGTCCGGGCACGGCTCTCGCCGTCTGGGTCGGGCTCGACTCGGTCGGCGAGCTCGGGACCCAGGTGCTCGCCCGGCTCATCACCCCGGCCGGCGCCCAGGGACCGGAGGCGGTCAGCGACGCCGATCGCGCCCGGCTCCCGGCCGCCGCCTTCGATCCGTCGAGCGGCAACCCGACCGTGGTCTGGACCCAGCGGGTCGGACCCGACGGACCCGGGGTGGCGGTCGCCCGGGTCCAGACCGTGGTGCGGGCCTCGACCCGAGCCCCCTAAGGCCGCTCGCGCTCCCCCGGCGCCCATAATCACCGGGATGAGCCCACCAGCGCCACCGCCGCCGCCGGCGCCGAGACCGCCGAGACCGCGTCCCACCCCGACCGACGCCCCGGAGATCGCCTACTCGGTGATCGAGAGCCCGCTCGGCGACCTCCTGCTCGCCGCCACCGATCGCGGCCTCCTGCGGCTCGCCTACCTCTACGACGGCCCGGAGCCGGTCCTCGGCGAGCTCGCCGACCGGGTCTCCCCGCGCCTGACCGCCAGCCCGGCCCGGCTGGCGGCGGCGGCACGGGAGCTCGGGGAGTACTTCGCGGGCCGCCGGCGGCGTTTCGAGGTCCGGCTCGACCGGCGGCTCTTGACCGGCTTCGGCGGGAGCGTGCTCGATGCCACGGCGGCGATTCCCTACGGCGAGGTCGCCACCTACGGCGAGGTGGCGAGGTCGGCCGGGCGGCCCGGGGCGGCGCGGGCGGCCGGCGGAGCCCTCGGCGCCAATCCGATCACCATCGTCATCCCCTGCCATCGGGTGGTGCCCGCCGCCGGCGGTCTCGGCGGCTACGGCGGGCGGCCTGAGCGCAAGCGCTTCCTGCTCGAGCTCGAGGGCGCCGTCTCCCCCCGCCTCGGTTCGGGCGGCAGCCTCGCGGGGGTCGGGCCCGGCGGTCTCTCGTGGCTGCGGTCGAGCGGCGGCGAGGCGGCCGGGGCGCGTTGATCGGGCCGGTCCGCATCGCCGAGGGCCTGCGCCGGCGCGAGCGGATGCACCGCCTGCGCGGCGACGCCGTCCACTGCCCGTGCTGCGGGCGGTCGTTCGCCCGCTTCCTCGACGACTGGAACCGGCCCGACGCGGTCTGTCCGCGGTGCGGCTCCCACGAGCGCCACCGCCTCCTGCGCCTCTGGCTCGAGCGGCGGGGCGAGCTGTCCGGGCGGCTGCTCCACTTCGCCCCCGAGTACTGCCTCGGCCGCTGGCTGGGGGCCCAGCCCGGGCTCGACTACGTGACCAGCGACTTCGCCGGCAACGAGGCCGACCTCCAGCTCGACATGACGCGGATCGACCTGCCCGACGCCGGCTTCGACGCCGTCATCGCCAGCCACGTGCTCGAGCACATCGCCGACGAGCGGGCCGCCCTGCACGAGCTGGCCCGGATCCTGCGACCGGGCGGGAGGGCGATCGTCATGGTCCCGGTCGACCACGAACGCCCCGAGACCTACGAGGATCCCGCCATCACCACGCCCGCCGGCCGGGAGCGTGCCTACCGCCAGCACGACCACGTCCGCCTCTACGGGGCCGACGTCACCGCCCGCCTGAGCATCCCCGGCCTCACCTTCTCGGCCGACGCCTACGCCGTCGAGCTCGGCGCCGCCGTCCGCCAGCGACATCGCCTGCTCGAGGCCGACGAGATCTACGTCGGGCGGCGCGGCCGCGGCGTCGGGGTCGGCGTCGGCGTCGGCGTCGGCGTCGGCGGAGCCTGAGCGCGGATCACCTGCCGGCGGGCCCTACAAGCCTGCCCTCAGCCCCTCGACGTGGCCGGCGGCCCCCACTGCGCCTCGGCGAGGTCGCCCTCCGGCATCCCCTCGGGCGTCGGGACCTCCGGGGTGTCGCGCAGGTACCACTCGGCGTCGAGCGCCGCCTGACAGCCGCTCCCGGCCGCGGTCACCGCCTGGCGGTAGGTGTGGTCGACGACGTCGCCGGCGGCGAACACCCCGGGGCGGTTGGTCCGGGTCGAGCGCCCATCGACCTTGATGTAGCCGTTCTCGTCGCGGTCGACCTGTCCGCTGACGAGTTCCGACTGGGGCACGTGGCCGATGGCGATGAAGGCCCCGGCCATGGGGAGCTCGTGCTCTTCACCGCTCTCCACCTGGCGAAGCCTGGCCCGGTCGAGCCCGCCGCCCTCCCCGGCGAGGAACTCGGTGACCCCGTAGGGCGTCATCCATTCGATGTTGGCCGTGCTCTTGGCCCGGTCGAGCATGATCTTCGAGGCGCGGAACTCGTCGCGACGATGGACCACCGTCACCTTGGAGGCGAACTTGGCGAGGAACAGCGCCTCCTCCATGGCCGAGTCGCCGCCGCCGACGATGATCGCGTCCTTGCCCTTGAAAAAGGCGGCGTCGCAGGTCGCGCAGTAGCTGACGCCCCGGCCGCCGAGCTCCTCCTCGCCTGGCACCCCGAGCTTGCGGTGCTCGGCACCGAGGGCGAGGACCACCGTCCGCGCCGCGTGCTCGTCCTCGTCGACCCACACCCGATGCACCCCGCCCGGCTCGTCGGAGAGCTCGACCCGGGTGGCCTGGTCGGTGATGAAGCGGGTGCCAAAGCGCTCGGCCTGGTCGCGCAGCTGCTGCATCATCTCCGGCCCGGCGATGCCCTCGGGATAGCCGGGGTAGTTCTCCACGTCGGTCGTCTGCTGGAGCAGGCCGCCCCAGGCGAAGCCCTCGATGACCAGCGGGCGCAGGTTGGCGCGTGAGGTGTAGAGCGCGGCCGTGTAGCCGGCCGGACCGCTACCGATGATTATCACGTTCTCGATGTCGTCCATCAGGCCTCCTGAGCCCTGCCGTTGCTCAATACTTTCATTTCTGAAGTATAGCGCCGCCGGGTCACGCGGGGACCACGCTCGACGGCTCCTGCGGCCCGGTCCCGCCGTCGGGCTCGCGCTCCTCCTGCCAGCGATGCACGGTCCGCCGCAGCTGGAGGTAGGCCACCGCCCCGGGGATGGTGGGCAGCCAGAAGGAGAAGGCGCGGTAGACGAGGACGGCGAGGACGGCGAGGCCCCCGTCGACCCCGAAGGCGATCAGGGCGCCGATCATCCCCCCGTCAACCCCACCGATCCCCCCGGGCAGGGGCAGCACGTTGGCCAGCATGCCGACGAAGTAGGCCATGACGATGACGGTGAACGGCGGCGGGGTCCCGAAGGCGTGGAACGCAGCCCAGAGCACGGCGATGTCGAACCCCCACCAGATCAGCGCCCCCAGGCTGCCGATCTCTCGCGCGCGCAGGAGCGAGATGGCGGTGCGCACGCCCGAGGCGACGAGCGCCGGGGCGGTCACCCCCTTGGCCACCAGCTTGGCCCCGCGCCGCCCGCCCTGGCCCCACGCCTCGAGGCGGCGCTCGATGTCCTGGGGCAGGAGCGACAGGGCGAGCATGGCGACGATCGACGCCGCCGCGAAGACGGCGGGGATGATGGTGATGGCGAAACCGCCGCCCCCCGGGAAGACGCCGGTGCGCAGACCGATCCCGTCGATGAACAGGGCGCCCATGTAGACCGCGTAGAGGAGGACGAGGAAGGCGATCATCCGGCAGGCCACCACCCGCGCCTCCATGCCCGACCGGCGCAGGGCCCACGCGGTCAGGGCCACCCCGCCGCTCCCGGCCGCGGCGAAGAGGCGCGACGCGGCGAGGCCGGCCATGGTGATCTCGTAGGACTCGAGCCAGTTGATCCGCGACTCGCCGCGAACGAACACGGCGCGAAAGAGCATGATGTAGCCCCCGAAGGAGGCGATCTCCAGGGCCGCGGCGGCGAACAGCCAGGCGAGGTCGGCCTGACCCAGCTTGTCCCAGGTGGTGCGCAGACCGGCCAGCTTGGGCAGGACGAAGTAGAGGAAGGCGAGTGCCGAGGCGACGAAGACGCCGAAGACGAGCGCCTGCCTCCGCGTCACGTGGATGCGCGGCATCTCCTCCCCGTCGACCTTGGGCAGCTTGCCCAGGTGCTCGCGGCCGAAGCCGCCGGGACGGCGCTCCTGCGGACCCCGCTGGTTGCGTGAACCCCGCTCGTTCGGTGGACCCGGCTCGTTCAGTGGACCCCGGTCGTTCTGTGGACCCCGCTCGTTCAGTGGACCCGGCTCGTCCATCATCCCGCCCTCGCCCAGGCCGCGAAGCGCCCGAGGCCGCGGCCGAGGCCGGCGATCGGTGCCCCGAGAACCGGCTCGCACCGGCGCACGGCGACGGTCAGGGCCAGCCCGCCGAGGAGATCGGCCACGTAGTGCTCACCGAGGTAGACGAGCGCGAAGCCGAGCGCCAGGGCGTAGGCCGTGCCCAGGCCGCCGGCCACCGGACCGGTCTCTGCCAGCAGGGTCGCCGCCATGACTGATGTTGCGAAGTGAAGCGATGGCATCGCCGCCACCGGGTTGCCTCCGAGGACACTGTAGAGCGGACCCCAGCTCTCCTGCCAGAAGCTCTCGCCGTACTCGACCATCATCCGCCGCACCACTGACGGTACCTCCCCGCTCGGACCCGATCCCCGGGCCTGGGCCTCGGGTCCCAGGCCGCGGTCGACCCGGCCCTGCTCGGCGGCGTACCACGGGGGTGCGGTCGGGATCAGCCAGTAGCAGACGGCGCCGGCGTCGAACACCGCGTAGGTGAGGACCGCCGCCCGGGGAAAGCGGCTCGGGTGACGGGCCAGGAGGTAGGCCAGCGTGGTGTGGGGGACGGCGAACCACACCCAGTGGGTCCAGATCAGGGCCTTGTCGTAGAGGCGGAAGTCCGGGGCGGCGGCCAGGGCGCGCTGGAGGCGCACGCTCGGGAGCAGCCCGAGCCCGAGCAGGCGGTCGATGGCCACCGGATAGTCGATCCGCACCCGCCGCTCGAACGCCTCCTCCTCGGGGCTGGCGAACTTGTAGGCGGCCACGTAGGCCCACATCTGCAGGGCGCACAGGGCGACGTCCCGCCGGCGCGACCGGGGCACGGCGAGACAGAGGGCGACCGGGGCCGCGGCGGCGCCGGCGATCGCCGCGCCCGGCCCGATACCGAGCGACCGCCGGACGACCGGCAGCGCGACCCCGGCGAGCACCGCGAGCATGGCGGAGATCCTGAGCGCGCGCGGCGAGGGCAAGACGGCCGAGTATATGAGCCTGGGGGGACCCGCTCCCTCAGGCGACCTGCTGGCGCCGCTGGGCACGGCGGCCGCCGGCGGCGGCCACGAGCTCCCCGATCAGCCGGCTCTTCTCGTCCGCCTCCGGGTGCCACTGCACGCCGAGGGCGAAGGTCCGCGTCGGATCCTCGATCGCCTCGGGGAGGTCGTCGAGCTCCGACCACCCGCTTACCACGAGGCCGGCACCGATCCGCTCCACCCCCTGGTGGTGGTGTGACTTGGTCGAATGCCGCTCCTCGCCCGCGGCGCGGGCGGCGAGCGAGCCCGGGGTCAGCCGCACGAGATGGTCGGCTCCGTCGAAGCTCCCGCTCACCCGCCTGTGCTCGCTGTGGCCGAGTCGCTCGGGCACGTCCTGGATCAGGTTGCCGCCGCGGGCGACGTTCAACACCTGCATGCCCCGGCAGATGCCGAGCACCGGTAGGTCGAGCTCGAGCGCCCGGCGGGTCATTGCCAGCTCGAAGCTGTCGCGCTCGGGAACCGTGTCCACGGTCAGCCGGTGTGCCGGCTCGCCGTAGAACTCCGGATCGATGTCCGACCCGCCGGCCAACATCAGCCCGTCGAGCAGGTCGAGCGCCTCGTCCGGGTCGGCGGTGAGGCCTGGGTCGGGGGGCAGCATCAGGGCCATGGCGCCGCAGCGGTGGACGGCCTCCACGTAGCTGCGCGGGGTCATCACCGCCGTCTGATCCCACACCGTCCAGCGCGCCCGCTCGACGGCGGCGCAGATTCCGATCACCACGCGGGCCACGGCCCGAACGGTAGCCGGGCCGCCCCCCCGAGTGCCCCGCCGACGGCGCGCCGCCGCCGCCGCGGCCGCGGCCGGGCGCCCGGCCGCCCCGGACCGGCCAAGGCGCGCGACCGCCGCCGCTCTCCCCGAGGACCGCCCGGGCCACCCCATAGCATCCGGCTGGCATGGCACCTTCGGCGCCCGCCTATCGGACCGTCAACCTCCGCCTCGAGGCCGGGGCGGCGACGATCGAGCTCAACCGGCCGGAGAGCCTCAACGCCTGGAACCGCCAACTCGGCCTCGACCTGCTCGCCGCCGTCGAGCACGTCGCCGGGGATCCCGCGATCCGGGCGGTGGTGATCCGCGGCGCTGGCCGGGGCTTCTCCTCGGGCGCCGACCTGCGCGACATCTCAGGCAGCGAGGACCGAGCCCCCGACGGGCGACCTGACGTCCGGCGGATCCTCACCGACCGCTACCACCCGATCATCACCGCCATCCGCCGGATGGAGAAGCCGGTGGTGGCGGCCGTCCACGGTCCGGCGGTGGGGATCGGGCTGTCGCTGGCCCTGGCCTGCGACCTCGTCGTCGCCGCCCGCAGCGCCTACTTCCTCCTCGCCTTCGTCAACGTCGGGCTCGTCCCCGACGGAGGCGCCTCGGCCTTCGTGGCCAGCCGGGTGGGCATCACCAGGGCGGCGGAGATGGCCATGCTCGGCGAGCGGGTCCCCGCGGCCAAGGCCCTCGACTGGGGGCTGATCAACGCGGTCCACGAGGACGAGTCCTTCGATGAGGCGGTGGCCGAGCTCGCCCGGCGGCTGGCCCAGGGGCCGACGGCGAGCTACGACGGGTCCAAGCGCGAACTCGAGCACTGGTTCTACCGGGAGCTGGCCGGTCACCTCGACCTCGAGGCCGGCGTGCAGCAGGAGATGGTGGCGACCGCCGACTTCCTCGAGGGAGTGGCCGCCTTCGTCGAGAAGCGTCCGGCGCGTTTCGCCGGCTCCTGAATACAATCCTCGCGCCTTGCGTCGCCCGACCCCCAACTCCCCCGGCCGCAAGCTGACGATCGCCTGCGGCGTCGCCGCCTGCGCGGCGCTGATCGCCGCGCCCCAGGCCCTGGCGGGGATCGTCACCCCCGAGGCGGGAGGCTCGCCGAACGCCGACGAGATCGCCAACCTCTACAACATCACCCTCTACATCGCCCTGGTCATCTTCGTGGGCGTCGAGGGGACGCTGATCTACGCGCTCTACAAGTTCCGGGCCCGCAAGGGAGCGGTGCCGGCCCAGATCCACGGCAACACGAGCCTCGAGATCGGCTGGACGGTCGGGGCGGCGGTGGTCCTCCTGCTGCTCAGCGTCGTCACCTTCGTCAAGCTCGACGCCATCCGCAAGCCGCCGAACTCGGGGTCGGGCGGCCTCAGCCTGGCCAGCAACGCGATCTACGCGACGAGCGAGACGCTGCTCCCGCCCAACGGCAGGTCGCTGCGCATCAAGGTCAACGGCCAGCAGTACGTCTGGCGCTACACCTACCCGGGCGGCAAGAACCCAGACGGCCTCGACGCCCCGTACTCCTACGAGGAGATGGTCGTCCCCACCGACACCACGGTGACCCTCGACATCAACTCCCAGGACGTCGTCCACTCGTGGTGGATCCCCCAGCTCGGAGGCAAGTTCCAGGCCGTTCCCGGCTATACCAACCACACGTGGTTCAAGATCTCCAAGCCCGGCTTCTACCGGGGCCAGTGCGCGTTCCTGTGCGGCCGCCTGCATGCCAACATGCTCGCCGTGGTCCACGCCGTCCCCCCGGCCGAGTACGAGGCCTGGGTGGCCCAGCGATCCAAGGACCTGGCGGCCGCCGACGCGGCGGCCCAGGCCTCGCGTACGGCGTTGAGCAAGCAGTCGGGCGCGGCCTCGGTGCAGAACCCGTGAGCGTCCCCGTCCCGATCCCGCGCGGTAGGTAGAGGAGCAAGATGGCAACGTCGGCAACTCCGATTCCGCAGATCGCCGCCCACAGCGCGGGGCGCGAGGAGCAGGGGTGGACGAGCTGGCTCACCACCGTCGATCACAAGCGGATCGGCATCCTCTACATGGTCACGACGTTCGTCTTCTTCCTGCTCGGCGGCGTCGAGGCCCTGCTCATCCGCCTGCAGCTGGGGGCGGCGAACAACAACCTCGTCACCCCCGAGGTCTACAACCAGCTCTTCACCCTGCACGGGACGACGATGATCTTCCTCTTCGTCGTCCCGATGATGGCCGGCCTGGCCAACTACATGGTGCCGCTGCTCATCGGCGCCCGGGACATGGCCTTCCCCCGGCTGAACGCGCTCAGCTACTGGCTCTTCCTGGCCGGCGGCGTGGTCTTCTACGCCTCCCTGTTCTTCAGCCCGCCCGAGGCGGGGTGGATCTCGACGGTGCCGCTCTCCACCAGCACCTACCTCCCCAACGGCGGCGTCGACGCCTGGATCTTCCTCATCCACCTCACCGGGCTCTCCTCGCTGCTCGGAGCGATCAACTTCTACGCGACGATCGTCAACATGCGGGCCCCGGGGATGAGCTGGTCGCGCCTGCCCCTCTTCTGCTGGTCGATCCTCACCTACGCGCTCCTGCTCATCGTCGCCATCCCGGTGATCGCCGGCGCGGTCACGCTGCTGCTCACCGACCGACACTTCGGCACCCACTTCTACGATCCGTCCAACGGTGGCTCGCCCCTGCTCTGGCAGCACCTGTTCTGGTTCTTCGGCCACCCCGAGGTCTACATCATGGTCCTGCCCGGCTTCGGCGTCGTCTCCGAGGTCCTCCCCGTGTTCGCCCGCAAGCCGATCTTCGGCTACAAGGCGATCGCCGCGGCCACCGTGCTCATCGCCTTCCTCGGGCTGCTCACCTGGGCCCACCACATGTTCACCACGCCGACCCCGCTGGTCGTCCTCATCTTCGTGATGATCAGCTCCTTCCTCATCGCCGTGCCCACCGGGGTGAAGATCTTCAACTGGATCGGGACCCTGTGGTCGGGGACCATCGAGTTCACCACCGCCCTGCTGTTCTGCGTCGGCTTCATCGCCGTCTTCGTGGTCGGGGGGATCACCGGGGTCTTCCTGGCCATCTTCCCCGTCGACTGGCAGCTCAACGACACCTACTTCGTCGTCGCCCACCTCCACTACGTCCTCGTCGGCGGCTCGGTATTCACCATCTTCGCGGCGATCTACTACTGGTTCCCGAAGATCACCGGGCGGATGCTCAGCGAGCGGATCGGCCGCTGGTCGTTCGCCACCATGTTCATCGGCATGAACGTGACCTTCCTCATCCAGCACTCGCTAGGCCTCGACGGGATGCCGCGGCGGGTCTACGAATACGACAACATCGGCCATCTCCAGCTCTACAACCAGATCTCCACCGTCGGCTCGTTCATCCTCGCCCTGGGCGTCCTGCTCACCGTGGTCAACGTGCTGCGCTCGCTCAAGAACGGGGCGGTGGCCGGTCCCGACCCGTGGCGGGGTAACACCCTCGAGTGGTTCACGTCCTCGCCGCCGCCGGTCAACAACTTCGACGTGATCCCGCGGGTGCGCTCGCTCGAGCCGATGAAGGACATCCGGCGCGAGGTCGAGCGGCGGACGGGCACGGGCGCGGCCGCCGAGGCGGGTGCCGTGCCGGGCGCCGTCGCCTAGTGTCGGCCACCCCGGCCACCCCGGCCACCACCGCGCCGTCGGGCCTGGCCGCGGCCCGCCAGGTTCTGGCCGACTACACGGCCCTGACCAAGCCCAAGGTCCAGTCGCTGCTCCTGCTCACCACGGTGACCACCATGTACGTGGCGGGAACGCCGTCGCCGTGGACGGTGCTGCTCACCCTGACCGGCGGCTACCTCTCGGCCGGGGGCGCCGGGGCGGTCAACCACTACTGGGACCGCGACATCGACGCCCAGATGAAGCGCACGGCCAACCGGCCGATCCCCGCCGGGCGGATCTCGCCGCGGGCGGCGCTGATCTTCGGCTTCGTCCTCTGCGGCATGTCCTTCGCCCTCCTCTCCCTCACCGTCAACGTCCTCGCCGCCAGCCTCGCCCTCGCCGGCTTCGTCGGCTACGTCGGCGTCTACACCATCTGGCTCAAGCGCCGCACCCCGCAGAACATCGTCATCGGCGGCGCGGCCGGGGCCGTCCCGCCGCTCGTCGCCTGGGCGGCGACCACCGGGAGCCTCTCGTGGACGGCGGTCTACCTGTTCGCCATCGTCTTCTATTGGACCCCGCCCCACTTCTGGGCCCTCAGCCTGCTCATGAAGGACGAGTACGCGAAGGTCGGGGTGCCGATGATGCCGGTGGTCCGCGGCGAGGCCGAGACCCGGCGCCAGATCCTCCTCTACTCGCTGCTGCTCTATGCCGTGACCCAGCTGCCATTCTGCGCCGGCGGGTTCGGGACGATCTACCTCGTGGCTTCGATGGTCCTCGGCGGGCTGTTCATCGCCACCGCCGTCCGCCTCTACCGCCGGGCCGACCGGAGCTCGGCCCTGCGCCTCTACCTCTTCTCCCTCGCCTACCTGGCGGCGCTCTTCGGGGCGATGGTCCTCGACGCGCGTCTGTAGGATCCGGAGCCGAGGACGATGAACCAGAAGCTAGCCCGCAAGAACCTCAGGACCGCCCTGCTCGTCGGGGCGCTGTGCATGATGACCTTCGCCCTGACCTTCCTCGCCGCCGCGGTCTACGTCGCCTGATGGCCGACGCCGCTCCCCCGGTGGACCCGTTGGAGGCCGAAGCGCCGCCGGTGGGCGAGGAGATCCATCTCCCCGACCCCTCGATCCTCCCCCTGCTCCTCGCCGTGGGCATCACCGTGGCCCTGGTCGGGGTGACGGTCTCCCCGATCTTCATCGTCGCCGGCCTGGCGCTGACCATCCCGGTCCTCGTGCGCTGGATCCGCGAGGCCCGCACCGAGCTCCACGAGCTCCCGCCCGGCCCCCACTGAAGGGGCTTCGGGCTCCGGCAGCACCCCGGAGGATGGCCGCCCGCCCGGCCCCGGTGGGGCCCGTGGTCGGCCGCCTGGATGAGCGGCCGGACTCGCCGACGAACGCGGTCGCCCTTCCCCTCGGCGGCGGCCGGGGGCGCCGCGGGCGCCCCCCGCGGCGGGCCGGTTCCAGATTGCCGTCCGTCGCTCCTTCTCAATAGGATGCCGCGCGATGGAGGAGCAGGAGCACGACACCCCCCACCGCCCGGCCCAGAGCCGCCGGGCCCTGCTACCCGCTTTCGCCATCGCGGCTGTGGCCACCGCCGGCGGGATCGTCCTCGGGCTGGTCATCCCCTGGTTCCCGCCCCAGGCCGACTCGCAGGCCCAGTCGATCGACACGCTCTACTACGTGCTCATCGTGGTCACCGTCCCGGTGTTCGTCCTGGTCGAGACGGTCGTCCTCTACGCGGTCTACAAGTTCCGCATGCGCCCGGGCGAGGAGCTCCTCGACGGGCCGCCGATCCACGGCAACACGCGCCTGGAGATCATCTGGACGGCGGCGCCCTCGGCGATCATCGCCGCCCTCGTCGTCTACGCGGCGGTGGTGCTGCGCCACATCGAGCACAAGCCCAGGGGCGAGGTCCAGGTCCAGGTCTACGCCCAGCAGTTCACCTGGTCCTTCGGCTACCCGCCGGCGACCCCGGGAGGCAAGACGGTGGTGGCCAGCGACCTCTACCTGGTCAAGGACCGCCCGGTGCGCTTCCGCGTCCACACCAGCGACGTCCTCCACGGATTCTGGATCCCCGCCTTCCGCCTGCAGATCGACGCCGTCCCGGGGGCGGCGGAGAGCTTCCGAGCCACCCCGACGCGCCTGGGGACCTACGACATCGTCTGCACCGAGCTGTGCGGCCTCGGCCACTCGGTCATGCGCTCGACCGTCCACGTCGTCACCCCGGCCGCCTACAGCGCCTTCATGTCCACTCGCGGCGCGGCATCGACGCTGCCGGCGGCGGCCGGGGCGACCCAGGTGGCGGCCATGGGCAAGCAGGTCTTCACCTCGACCGGGGGCTGCGGGGCGTGCCATACCCTGGCGGCGGCGGGGACGACGGGGACGATCGGACCGAGCCTCGACAAGTACCTGAAGGGCAAGCCCGAGGCGTTCATCCGCACCTCGATCGTCGATCCGAACGCCTTCGTCGAGAAGGGCTACGGGGCGAACATCATGCCGGCGAGCTTCTCGACCAGCCTGAGCAAGGACGAGCTGAACGCCGTCGTAAAATATGTTGCGACCGTGACCGCAAAGTGATCGAGGAGGAACGCTGATGGTTGCCAGGCTTCGAGCTCCGGGCCTCCTGCGCGGGGGCTGGTTCTTCGCCATGGGCATCGGCTTCGCCTACGCCCTGACCACCCTCATCCGCTACGTCTCCCACTACCACCCGTTCGTCCACGGCGACTCGGTGCTCCGGGTGGGGATGGTCTCGGGGCCGATGTTCTTCCTCGTCGGGCTCGGCGCCTTCGACTACTGGTTCTACTGGGCATCGGGCCGCAAGACCCGCCCCGAGGACCACTCGAGCCACGGGGCGCGGTCGTGGAAGGACTACTTCCGGGTCAACACCGACCACAAGGTGATCGGGATCCAGTACACGGTCCATTCGTTCATCTACCTGCTCATCGGCGGCCTCTTCGCCATGCTCGTCCGCGCCG
This sequence comes from Solirubrobacteraceae bacterium, assembly GCA_034664565.1. GTDB lineage: Bacteria > Actinomycetota > Thermoleophilia > Solirubrobacterales > Solirubrobacteraceae > Palsa-513. The sequence goes on along the minus strand of JAXDHJ010000102.1, from coordinate 5,015 downwards.
AGCTGGCGCAGCCGGGGGCCAAGTTCGTCGACGCCAACACCTACAACGGCCTGTTCTCGGTCCATGCGTCGCTCCTGATCTTCCTCTTCGTCATCCCCGTCTTCGCCGGCCTGGCCAACTTCGTGCTGCCGCTGATGATCGGCGCCCCGGACATGGCCTTCCCCCGCCTGAACGCCCTGTCGTTCTGGCTGCTGCCGATCGCCGGCCTGATGATGCTCGCCTCCTTCTTCGCCCCCGGCGGGTCCTTCGCCTCGGGCTGGACCGCCTACGCGCCGCTGTCGACCTCGGCGCCCATCGGGCAGGACTTCTTCACCATCGGGGTGCAGTTCGCGGGGGCCTCGTCGATCGCCACGGCGCTCAACTTCCTGGTGACGATCATCACCATGCGTGCGCCCGGAATGAGCTTCTTCCGCCTGCCCCTGCTCGTATGGGCCAACTTCTCGACCTCGCTCCTGGTGGTCATCGCCACCCCGTTCATCGCCGCCTCGCAGTTCTTCGTCCTCCTCGACCGGTCGCTCGGCTTCAACTTCTTCGAGGCCGGCAAGGGCGGCGACGTGCTGATGTACCAGCACGTCTTCTGGTTCTACTCCCATCCGGCCGTCTACATCATGATGCTGCCCGGCTTCGGGATCATCAGCGAGATCCTCGCCGTCAAGTCGCGCAAGCCGATCTTCGGCTACCGGATGATGGCCTTCTCGCTGCTGGCCATCGTCGCCCTCGGCTTCACCGTCTGGGCCCACCACATGTTCACCGCCGGGGTGCAGACGTGGATCCGGGTGCCGATGATGATCACCACGTCGATCATCGCCGTCCCCACCGGGATCAAGATCTTCTCGTGGCTGGCCACCCTGTGGCGAGGGGTGATCCATCTCGACACCCCGATGCTCTTCGCCCTCGGCTTCCTGACCATGTTCACCCTCGGCGGGATCTCGGGGGTGATGCTGGCCATGGTCCCGTTCGACCTCCACGTGTCGAAGACCTACTTCATCGTCGCCCACATCCACTACGTGCTGTTCGGAGGGTCGCTGTTCACCATCTTCGCCGGCGTCTACTACTGGTTCCCGAAGATGACGGGACGGATGTTCGACGAGCGGCTGGGCAAGATCCACTTCTGGACCACCTTCGTCGGCTTCAACGTGACCTTCGGGCCGATGCACCTGATCGGCCTCCAGGGCATGCCGCGGCGGGTCGCCGACTACGCGACCCAGTTCGCCACCTGGAACCTGATCATCTCCCTGGCCAGCTTCGTCATCGGCCTCTCGACCCTGGTCTTCGTCTACAACATGGTCACCAGCTGGCGCGGCGGTCCGCGGGCCGCAGCCAACCCGTGGCGGGCCCTGACCCTCGAGTGGCAGGTCTCCTCGCCGCCGCCGATCTTCAACTTCGACGCCCTGCCCACGGTGGTCGGCGGCCCGTACGAGTACGGCGTGCCCGGGGCGGTGCACGGCGTCTTCCGGGGCGCCGAGGTGAAGACGTCATCGGCCGGCAGCGGCGTGGCCATACCGGCCGGGGAGTAGGGGCGCCATGGCCGAGCTACTGGTAGTGGCAAACGAGACGGTCGGAGGCCGCCGGCTGCTCGAGGTCCTGCGCCAGCGGGCCAAGATCCACGAGGGGCTTCACGTGCGCCTCGTCGTCCCCCAGAACCACCCCCGGCACGGCTCGGTGATCTACGTCGACGCCTCGCGGGCGGCGGCGCAGACCCGGCTCGAGCTGGGCCTGGCCATGCTCCTCGAGGAAGGAATCGACGCCACCGGCGAGGTCGGCGACCCCGACCCGTTCTCGGCGACCATGGACGCCATCGGGGACCGCACCCCGGACGAGATCATCATCTCCACCCTCCCGGCCACCGCCTCGGGCTGGCTGCGGCGCGACCTCGTCGACCGCGTGGCCGAGGCCTCGGGGCTGCCGGTCCAGCACGTGGTGACCGACATCGATGCCGAGGGATTGCCCTACGACATCTCGCTGGTGGTGGCCAACCAGACCGCCGACAGTCCGGCGCTGATGGCCGACCTCAAGGAGAAGGCGGCCTCGGGCGGGGACCACGTGTTCATCGTGGTGGTGCCCCAGGCCGAGGGGTCCTCCGCCCACCTCGAGCGCTCCCTGGCCGGGCTCCGCGGGGCCGGCCTGCTCGCCGCGGGCCTTGTCGGCGACCCGGACCCGTTCACGGCGACGATGAACGCCCTCCAATTCTTCCGGGTCAACCGGGTGGTCATCTCCACCCTGCCGGAGACCCGCTCAGGGTGGCTGCGGGCCGACCTCATCGAGCGGGTGCGCCGCTACGCGGCCTGCCCGGTCGAGCACATCATCGCCGAGCCGCAAGACTCGTCCGCCAAACCGATCGGAGCCTAGGTTTTGGAAGCAGCCGGCCTCGCGCCCGAGATCCACAGCCACGACGACCACGGCGACCACCACGGGCCGCCGGCGGCGAACCGCTCCTCGCGGGTCGAGCCCCAGCTCCTGGGGATGCTCCTCTTCATCATCTCGGAGATCATGATCTTCGGGGCGTTCTTCACCGCCTACTTCTTCATCCGGGTGGTCCAGGGCGACCCCTGGCCGGCCCCGGGCACCAGCATCCCCGTCCTCGTCGCCGGCTTCAACACCTGCATCCTGCTCTCGTCCTCGGCCACCCTGCACTGGGCCGAGACCTCGATCAAGGCGGGGAACCGGTTCGGCCTCAAGGCGGGGATCCTCTCCACCCTGCTGCTGGGCATCACCTTCCTCTTCGTCCAGATCAACGAGTACGTCCACCTCGGTTTCGCCCCCAAGGACAGCGCCCAGGGCACGATCTTCTACGGCCTGACCGGACTCCACGGCGCCCACGTCTTCGTCGGCCTGACCCTGCTGAGCATGGTCACCGTGCGCTCCTTCAAGGGCCACTTCAGCCCCGAGGAGCATCGGGGGGTGGAGGTGCCGGGCATCTACTGGCACTTCGTCGACGTGATGTGGATCGTCGTCTACTTCGCCGTCTACATCCTCTAGGCAGGATGCGCGGATGCTGAACCCCCTGCGCTCGGAAGGCGAGGCCTTCCGCTTCCTCGTCTACGTGGTCATCGTCTTCGCCGTGCTCATCGCCGTCGTCCTCATCGCCAAGGCGCTCTAGGCGGCGCCGCCGGCGACGGCCGCACCCCGGGAGACGAGCTCAGGACCGGGTGCCGGCGCCGGGCGGCGCGCTGCCCGAGCCGACCGGCGCAGCGAGGCCCGAGCCCCCCGCGGCGGCGCCGGCGCCGGTCGCCGGCGCGCCGGCGGCGGAGGCCACCGGCGCCGGGCCGCCCACGCTCGGGCCGCCGGCGGCGGCGATCGGGCTCGTCTGCGGGCCGGTGGCGCCCACGGCCGCCGTCCCGCGCGGTGCGCCGGCCGCGGCGCTCTGATCGACGCTCGCCGCGCTGCTCGCCACCGAATCCGCCCGCGCCTGCGCGACCGGCACGGCCACCGGCGGAGGTGTGGGCTCAGAGCACCCGCCGGCGGCGCTCTCGGCGGACGGCGGCGCGCCTGCGCTCGACGAGCCTCCGGCCGAGGCGGCGAGCCCGGAGGCGGCGGCCGACCCGGACGAGGCGGCGGCGGAGCCGGCGGCGGCGGACGGGGCGGCGGCGGACGCCGCCGTGCCGGGCGACGCTCCCGTGACCGAGGCGGACTGCGGCGTCTGCGGCACGGAGGAGGCGTTGGCCATCGGCGGCGGGGGCGGGGTGACCGCGGAATCGCCGGCGCCCGCCGGCGGCGAGCTCGATGGCGCGACGGCGACCGGGTCCGCCCCGGCGGACGGCGGCACCGCTTCGGAGGCGGCGCCACCCGGCGAGGCGGCGGCACCGGAGGAGCCGGCGGTGGCGCTCCCGGCGGCTGGTGGCGCGGTGGTGGTGGCCTGGGCGGCCAGGGCGCTGACCGCCGGGACCCCGGCGGCGCTCGAGCCCGCCGCCGCGGCGATGGCGGCGGCCGCGGTCGGACAGGTGGTGGCGCTCGCCGCGGCCGCGGCCGGGGCCGGGCCGGCGAGGATGGCGGTGGGGCGGGTGCGATGGACGATGGGGACCCGGTGGACGGCCGGGCGGACGGCGCCAGAAGCGCGGAGCGGGTGGCGAGCCGGGGCGCCCGCCGGGCTGAAGGCGCCGCTGGCGCCGCCGACGAGGGCGGCCGCGCAGACGAGGACGGCGACCTTTCCGGCGGTGGCCCCGGCCATCCCGCAGAGGGCTGCCGCACCGCTGCCCCCACCGGCGAGACCGCCCCCGGCACCCCCGCCGCCGGCGGCGGCGAGGCCGCCGCCGGTACCGCCGCCCCCGCCGAGACCGCTGATCAGCCCGATCTGCCCGAGGAGTCCGACCGGGGGGCCGAGGGCGGCAAGCTGCCTGCTCGTGCGGCGCAGCTCGACCCGGTGGGCCCGGCAGCCGTCGCACTCGGTGAGGTGGCGGCGGGCCCGACCGCTGGCCCGGACACCGCGGTCGTGGGCCTCGGTCAGCTCGAGGCGGATCTCGAGGCAGGCGGAGTCGCGGGCGGTCGCCGCGCTGAGCATGCCGCTGCGGGCCCGGACGAGGAGCGACTTGACGGCACCGACGGAGACGCCGAGGCTGGTGGCGAGCTCCTCGTAGCTGAGGCCCTGGAGCTCGCGCATGAGCAGGGCGGAACGCTGCTGGTCGGGGAGGGCGAGAAGGTCGCGGACCAGCCGCCGGAGGTCCTCGCCGCGCTCGGCCTCGACCGGCGGGTCGTGATGGGCCCCGCGGGAGAGGGCCGGCTGGGCCCCGGGCATGATCTCGCTGGGGAGGGGCGCCGGGCGGCGCAGGCCGTCGACGCAGCGGTTGTGGGCGATCCGGTAGAGCCAGGCCCGGAGGCTGATCGGGCAGTCGCTGGCCCGCAGGGCGGCGTGGGCGCGGACGAAGACGTCCTGGAGGGCATCCTCGGCGTCGGCGTGGGATCCCCCGAGCATCTGCCGGGCGTAGGCCAGCAGGCGGGGGCGGTAACGGTCGTGGATGACGCAGAACGCCTCGTCGGACCCGGCCCGGAAGAGCGCGACGAGCTGGTCGTCCGACCGG
>JAXDHJ010000101.1:0-54825 GCA_034664565.1 Solirubrobacteraceae bacterium | reverse complement strand
CGGGCTGGTCCTTTCTGAGATTCGTATGCGGCTCTGGCCGCGCGGTCAACAACCGCCACGCACGCTAACCCGCGACAGATACGAAAGCCAAGGGCCAGCCCACAACCTCGGCGTCCATACTGACTAGCTCCTGCCCGCGGCGGCCGATGAAATGAGGATGCGCCGATTTCGGCGCGGGGCCGGATGACCGGAGGTGGACGGTGGGAGCGAGGGCGAGCAAAACCGACCCGCCTCGACACGCGTCCACGTCAGGGTGACCTTCCGTCCGCGGCGCGGGGGGCGGGCGACCTTCAGGGACGCGACGTTCACCGTGGCGCCGTGAGGGCAACGCGACCCGCGGGCGTCGGCTCGGGTCCCGCCACGGGAGGCGCCCGGGCGTTCCCAGTGCCCGGGCGTGTCTCGCCCGAGTGCGCGGTGGTCCGCTGCGGCCTCGCTCGGCATGAGCTCAGGCTGGCTGCCGACCCCGTCCCACGGAGAACCATCACGCCGGCGAAGCCCGTCAATGAGCTCGCCGACTCCCCCAAGCTAGCAGCAAGCATCCCCGGCCCCGCGGTTGGCCGCCGGCGGGGACTCCGATGCCATTCCGCCTGACCGCGCGAAATCTTCCGTCCACCCGTCCAATGTGTGCTACACCGTAGGGACCAGCGGCGGCTCTCTTCAGTCGGGCGGGGCCGGTCGTGGGTGTGTGTACGGCGCGTCGCGCGTCGCGCACCGATTCCGAACGTCGGAGGGACGCTCACCGTGCGCAGGCAGGAACGTCCACGTCGCAATGTGCCCGAGTCGGCGATCGTCGCTCTGCGCCCGATCTTTCGCTACAGCCAGACCCGTCAGGCACACGTTCTGCGCATCGTCGGCCAGCGCTTCGGTCCGGTGCTGAAGCCGCGCACCCGGCACGAACCCTCCCGGGAGGGGCTGGAGCCGCCGGCTGGCTGAGTGCCGCGGCCTGCCCCGGTCGGGCTGACCTCGCCCTCGCCGATCACCGGGGTTCGAGCATCAGGTCGTCGCGCGGCGTGCGGGATCCTGCGCGAAGTCAGGCGGTGCCCGAGCGGCCTGGGAGCTCAGGCTTGAGCAGTACCTTGAACGCGTTGTCCTCCTTGTGCTGGAAGATCTCGTACGCGTGGGGCGCCTCTTCGAGCGGCACGTGGTGGGTGGCGAAGCCGTCGACCCCCAGGGGATCGTCGTCGCCGCCGAGCAGGGGCATGATCTCGCCGATCCAGCGCTTGACGTTGGCCTGCCCCATGCGCATGTTGATCTGCTTGTCGAACATCTGGATCAGGGGCATCGGGCTGACGGCGCCGCCGTAGACGCCGGAGAGCGAGACCGTCCCGCCCCGCTGGACGAGCTCGATCGCCATGTGAAGCGCGCTCAGGCGGTCGATCCCCATCTTCTCGGTCATCGGCCGGGCGATCACGTCGGGGAGGGCGGCGGCCATGCGGTGGGCGAGCTTGCCCACCGGCGCCCCGTGGGCCTCCATGCCGACGGCGTCGATCACCGAGATCGGGCCGCGGCCGTCGGTCATCTCGCGCACCACGCCGGGCAGGTCGCCGTCGTATGCCTCGAGGTCAAGAGCCTCGACGCCGTGGGCGCGCGAGCGCTCGAGTCGCTCGGGCACGAGGTCGACGGCGATGACGCGCCCGGCGCCCCGGTGCTGGGCGATGCGCGTCGCCATCTCGCCGATGGGCCCGAGACCGAGCACGAGGAGCGTCCCCCCGTCGGGCAGGTTGGCGTACTCGACCGCCTGCCAGGCGGTGGGGAGGACGTCGGAGAGATAGACAAAGCGATCATCCGGGGGTCCGTCCGGCACCTTGATGGGTCCGTAATGGGCCTGGGGGACCCGGAGGAACTCGGACTGACCGCCGGGGACCTGGCCGTAGAGCTTGGTGTAGCCGAAGAGCGCGGCCCCGGTGTCCTGTTCGTGGACCTGGGTGGTCTCGCACTGCGACTGCAGCCCCTTCTCGCACATGTAACAGTGACCGCAGGAGATGTTGAAGGGGATCACCACGCGGTCGCCGGGGGCGATGTTGGTGACCTCGGGGCCGACCTCCTCGACCACGCCCATCGGCTCATGACCGAGGATGTCGCCTTCGTCGATGAAGGCGCCGAGAACCTCGTAGAGGTGGAGGTCCGAGCCGCAGATTCCGCTCGAGGTGACGCGGATGATGGCGTCGGTCGGTGCTTCGATCTTGGGGTCGGGAACCGTGTCGACGCGGACGTCGCGGGTGCCGTGCCAGGTGAGGGCTCGCATGGGTCCCGCGCTACCCGGGTCCCTGCCCGGCTAATCGAGGGGGCGAGGTCGGCGTGCGCCGCCTGACCGCCCGTGATCCGGGGCGCCCGGGAGGGGTGGCGGTCGTCGGTGACACGGGCTCGGGATCGCCATGAGTCCGGTCAGCGCGAGCGGGCGCCGACCCCGGTCAGCAGCTCGCGTAGGCGGAGCGGCCCGTCGCCGCCCGGGGCGAGGGGCGGGGTGGGGAGGCCGTCACCGCGTCGCATACCGTCGAGCAGCTCGAGCAGCGCCTCCCCGGCGGTACGGGTCGCGGTGAAGCCGAGCTCCCGGCGGGCACGGGAGATGTCCATCAGCGGGACGTCGAGGGCCATGTCCAGCCATCCGGGGGGCGAGGGCTGGAGGCGCAGGCGCCAGCTCGCGTCGACGACGGCGCGCAGGACGGAAGCGGACATCGGGACCGGCCGGGCGCCGAGGAGGCGGCCGAGCTCGGCCGGGTCGAGCACGGGTTCGGCGGCGATGTTGAACGCTCCGCGGACGTCGCGGACCACGGCCTGGTGGTAGGCCTCTCCGACGTCGCGGGAGTGAACGCCCTGGAAGCGGAGCCCGGCGATGGCGGGAACCACCGGGATCAGCCGGCGCCGCAGGAGGGCAGAGGGGAGGAAGGGCCCGGCGAAAAGCCGGCGGATACCGGACGCGGCCTCCGACTTGAAGATCAACCCGGGGCGCAGGCGCACGACGCGCATCCGGGGATGGGCCGCCTCGACGGCGTCGAGGAGGCCCTCGACCTCGGCCTTGTCGCGGGAGTAGAAGAGGCTCTGGGTCCCGCCGGTCGGCCAGCTCTCATCCACCCGGCGGTCCTTGGGGCCGGGCGAGTAGGCCCCGACCGAGGAGGCATGGACCAGGCTCGGGACTCCGGCGGCGGCGGCCGCGGCGAAGACGCGCCGGCTGCCCTCGACGTTGACCGAGTAGGTCGTCGGTCGGTCATGGGAGGGCTGGATCAACCAGGCGAGGTGGACGATGCAGTCAGCCCCGCGAAAGTGGTCGGTGAGATCGTCGCGGGCCACGTCGGCAGTGACCCAGCGCGTCCGGGGGAACTCGATGTGGGGCAGGCGCCGGGCGAGGCCGACGATCTCCTCGATGGCGGGATCGGTGCTCAGGGCGCCGAGCAGGCTGGTCCCGACGTTACCGGTGGCGCCGGTGACGACGACGCGCATCAGGGGCGGGCCGCCGGGGGGGTGAGCCGCCCGACGCGCCGGCGGGCTGGCGCACGCATCTCGACCGGGGCACGGTAGGTCCGAGCTCTGCCTTCCATGCCCTGCGGTGTACCCGCTGCGCCCGCCGGCCGAACACCGCTCGCGGACTGCCTCAGCGGGGCTGCCAGGCGTCGTCGGCGCGGGTCAGCGCGAGGATCTCCTCGGGGAGCGCATCGGCGGCGACGTCGGCGACGGTGACCTGCTCGAGCACGGCGCGGAGGTTCGCCCGCAGGGCGATCCAGACACGCTGGAGCGGCTCGGCCGACCCGGTGTAGAGGACCTCCTCGGGGCGCCGGCCCCGCACCCCGACCAGTGGGCCCTCGACGGCGCGAATGATCTGGGCCAGTGTGGTCTCGGCCGCCGGCCGGGCAAGCCAGTAGCCGCCATCGGGGCCGCGCTGGCTGCGGACGATCCCGGCGCTGCGCAGTTGGGTGAGGATGTTCTCGAGAAAGGAGACCGGGATCTCCTGGGCGCTGGCCACGTCATCCATCTTGCGCGGCGCGCTCTCGTCGGCGGCGGCGAGTTCGACGGCGGCGCGGACCGCGTAGTCGGCCTTCGCCGTCACCCGCATCTTGGCCCCCGATCGGGCTCAGGGATGGGGATCGCCCCAGGCCCCGCGGCGGCGCTCGCCGCGGCTGATTCCGTCGCGCAGAGCGGCGCGCAGCCACCGGGTGGCGATCGAGGCGGGCGGCGGAGGCGCCGGCGGCGGGGTGGTGTCGAGGATGAAGCGCTCGAGGGCGGCGACGATCGCCGCCGCCTCCTCGGGGGAGGCTCCCGGGGCGATCAGGGTGAACCGCGGCCGAACGCCGTTGGCGGGGGGATGGGCCGCCGGTGGGGCTGAACGTGGCTTACGACGGCGGGTCACGGCGTGCATGATTGCACGGCCGATAGGGTGACTGAATGGGTCGCCGGGGCTTTCAGTGATCTGAGTGGGGGTCCCGGTGATCGGACACGACGCGGTCCTCGCCGCCGTCAGTCCCGGCGAGGCGATCGACCGGGTGCGGGACGCCTTCGTGCGCCACCATCGCGGCGATTGGGAGATGCCGGCCAAGGTCTATCTCCCGTGCCCGCCGGCCGGCGACTTCCGGGCCATGCCGGCGCGGGGCGACGGCCTCGCCCTCCTCAAGTGGGTCTGCTCGTTTCCCGCCAATGGCGGCGGGGGCCTTCCCACCGTGGCCGGGGTCATCGTCCTTTCCGACGCCTCCAACGGCCAGCCCCTGGCCCTCCTCGACGCTCGGTCGGTCACCGCGCTGCGCACCGGGGCCGTCGCCGCGGTGGCCACCCAGGCCCTCGCCGGGCCGGCGGCGCGGACGGTGGGGCTGATCGGGTGCGGCCTGCACGGCGCGTGGGCCGCGCGGTGCCTGGCGGCGGCCGGCTACGGCCCGGGCGTGTGCGCCGACCCGCGGGCCGAGGTCGCCGCGGGGCTGGCCGCCGAGCTCGGGTGGGCGGCCGGCACGCTCGAGGAGGCGCTCGACGCCGAGATCGTGTGCTGTGTCACCCCGGGCGCCGAGCCGGTCATCGACGAGTCGGCCCTGCGGCCGGGCATGCATCTCAACATGCTCGGGGCCGACGGCCCGGACAAGGCGGAGGCGACGATCGCGGCGGTCGCGGCCTGCGTCCTCTTCTGCGACGAGTGGGAGCAGGCCACCCACGGCGGCGAGCTGGCCGGGGCGGTGGCGGCCGGCCTGGTCGGCCGCGCCCGGGTCAGCGCCCTCGGCGCGGTGCTCTGCGGCGAGGCCGCCGGGCGTCCGGGCCCGGAGGCGGTGACCTTGTTCGACTCGACAGGCCTGGCCATCCAGGACCTCGCGGTCAGCGCCGGGGTCTACGCTGCCTGGCTCGAGGGGCGCGTCGACTCCGAGACCGCGGACCTCTGACCGGGCGCTCGGCGCTCCCGGGCGGCGCCCCGGAGACCGGCTGGCGCCCGGCCATGCCGTCAGGTCGACTTCGCGGCGCGGATCGGGGCCGGCATGAGGGCGGCCCCGGCGATCACCGAGACGAAGGCCAGGGTACGGCCGATGACGGCGAGCGTGCCCGAGCCGACCGACTCGCCGAAGACGAGGATGCCGCCGATGATGGCGACGAGGTTGGCGACCACGGAGGTGATGGCGATGACCTCCACCGCGCTCCCGAGCTGGAGGCTTCGGGCCGAGGCGTAGAAGGAGATCACGAAGGAGACCAGGGCGGTCAGCGTCCACGGGCTGAGCAGCCCGAAGAACGGTCCGTGGGCGGAGGTCAGGTACTTGACGGCGACGTCGGAGACTCCGAACAGGGCTCCGGCCGCCGCGGCGAGGAGAAGGGACTCGGGGCGATCGTGGAGGTGCACGCTGGTCGACAGCCTGACCAGGAAGACTCCGGCGGCGAGGATGGCGCCCTCGATGGCGATCAGGGCCGCCAGGGATGCGTGCTCCGGCCCGGCGGCGGTGGTGGTCAGCCCGATCACCGCCAGCCCGGCGGCGGTGACCGTCACCCCGGCCCACTGGCGCCGACCGAGGCGAAAGCCGAAGAACCGCTCGGCGAGGACGGCGAGGAAGACGAGCCCTCCGGAGAGGATGGCCTGCACGGTGGAGAGGGGCGCCAGCGACAGGGCCCCGACGTGGAGGATCCAGGCGAGGAGAGCCACCATCCACCCGAGGGCGAACCACGGGGAGCGAAACAGATCGATGGCGCTGCGCGCGGGGTGGCGGACCTGGATGGACGGAGCCAGCACGGCGCCGCGCTGCTTGAACAGGAAGCTCAGGTTGGTGCCCAGCGCCGAAGTCAGGGCGAGAATCAGTCCGAGGATCATGGGAGGGTGACGAGGGGAGTACCCATGCTCTCACCGATGGCGAGTCCCCGCTCCGCGGGCCGGGCGACCGCCCGGACGGCCCGGGCGCACCCGGCTGCGCACCTCCTCGACCTGGTGACCGCCCCTACGGTCAGAGCATGCCCTTCCACGACCCGGGCGGCGGACGCTGCGGCCGGTGCCCCTGAGCGGCCGAGGCGGCCGGTGGCCGGTTCGGGTGGGGGTGCCCGACGACGTGGGGCCGTCCGGCTAGAGGGGGATGTTGCCGTGCTTGCGCTCGGGCCCGACCTCGCGCTTGGTGGTGAGGGTATGGAGGGCGGCGATCAGCTTGGGACGGGTCTCGTGGGGGATGATGACGTCGTCGATGTAGCCGCGCTCGGCTCCGGAGTAGGGGTTGGCGAAGCGGGCGCGGTAGTCGTCCATGAGGCGGGAGCGGCGGACGTCGGGGGTGGGGCTCGAGGCGATGTCGCGCTTGTAGATGACGTTGACCGCGCCCTCGGGCCCCATCACCGCGACCTCGGCCGTGGGCCAGGCGAAGTTGAGGTCGGCGCCGAGGTGCTTGGATGACATGACGACGTAGGCTCCGCCGTAGGCCTTGCGGGTGATCACCGTGATCTTGGGGACGGTGGCCTCGGCGAAGGCGTAGAGGAGCTTGGCCCCGTGGCGGATGATCCCCCGCCACTCCTGATCGGTGCCGGGGAGGAAGCCGGGGACGTCGCAGAAGGTGATGAGGGGGATGTTGAAGGCGTCGCACGTGCGCACGAAGCGGGCGGCCTTGAGCGAGGCGTCGATGTCGAGCACGCCGGCCATCGACTGGGGCTGGTTGCCGACGATGCCGACAGCGAACCCGTCGAGGCGGGAGAAGCCGCAGACGATGTTGGTGGCGTGGTGCTCGTGGACCTCGAAGAAGTCGCCGTCGTCGACGATCAACTCGATCACGCCGCGCATGTCGTAGGGCTTGTTGGCGCTGTCGGGCACCAGGGTGTCGAGGCCGAGGTCCATGCGCTCGGGATCGTCGGCGGGGGTGACCCGGGGCGCGAGCTCGAGGTTGTTCTGGGGCAGGAAGGAGAGGAGGTAGCGGGTGTCCTCGAGACACTCGTCCTCGTCCTCGGCGGCGAACTGGGCCACCCCGGAGCGCGTGTTGTGGGTCATCGCCCCGCCGAGCTCCTCGAAGTCGACCTCCTCGCCGCTGACCGTGCGGATGACGTCGGGGCCGGTGATGAACATGTGCGAGGTCTTCTTGACCATGAGGACGAAGTCGGTGATGGCCGGCGAGTAGACGGCGCCCCCGGCGCACGGGCCCATGACCAGGGAGATCTGGGGGATGACCCCGGAGCAGCGGACGTTGCGCAGGAAGACGTCGCCGTAGGCCCCGAGGGAGATGACGCCCTCCTGGATGCGGGCGCCGCCGGAGTCGTTGATCCCGATCACCGGACAGCCGATCTTGGCGGCCATGTCCATGATCTTGCAGATCTTCTGGCCCATCACCTCGCCGAGTGAGCCGCCGAACACGGTGAAGTCCTGGCTGAACACGCAGACCGGCCGCCCGTCGACGGTGCCGTGGCCGGTGATCACCGCGTCGGCCAGGGGCTTCGACTTCTGCATCTCGAAGTCGTAGGTCCGGTGACGAACGAAGGCGTCGAGCTCCTGGAAGCTGCCGGGATCGAGGAGCTTGTCGATGCGCTCGCGCGCCGTGTACTTGCCCTTGGCGTGCTGCTTCTCGACGCCGGGGCCGTCGGCGTGGACGGCCTCTTTGCGCAGCTGCTCGAGCTGGCCGAGCTTCTCCCCGAAGGTCTCGGGCGCCCGCTGGCGCTGCTGGCGCGGGGTGCTGCGGCTCCGCGGCGGTGCGCGCCTATTCCCGGGAGAAGGGGCGATGGTGCGCCGCGCCTAGATCGTCGAGGACGCTGCTGAGCACGGCCATCGTCTGCTCGGGATCGAGCGGTCGCGGGCCTTCCATGGAAGGAGCGTAGCGAGGTCCCGGCTCGGGTTCCCTCCTGCTTGGCTCCTCGGCTGCTGGCGGCGGGTCGACGGGTACTGCGGTGGGATCCCGGTCCGCCGCGGCGGGGTCGGGGGGACTCGAGGGGCGGGCGGGCGCCGCGGCGCTCGCCGTCGGTTGCGGTCGGGGCGACGGCGGCGGCACCGGCGCGGGGGGCCGTGGTGGGGCCACGGCGGGCGGCGGCTGTGCCGCCGCGACGGAGACGACGGTCGGCGGGGCGACCCGAGCCGCCTTGCGCCGGCGGAACAGGCGGGCGAAGAAGCCGGGGCGATCAGCCCGGGGGGCAGCCGGCGCCGGCGCGGGTGCCGGCGGCGGCGCCGGCGACGGCGCCGGCGACGGCGGGACCTTGGGCGCCGCGGCCGCGGCGGGGACCCCGGCGCCATCCCGGGCATCGGTCTCGGCGCGGGATCGGGCCTCGGCGGCCGCCGCGCGCCGGGCCATGCGAAGGGCGGAGCGCTCAGCCGCGGCCGGCTGACGGCGTACCCGCGAGGGGGGCGCGGGCGCCCGGGCGGCTTCGACCTGCGGCTCGGGGCGAGGCGGGGCGGTCTGCCCGCCGGCCCCGGCCGGCTTGACCGGAGCCTGATGGGGCCCGGCCTGGGGCGGCCCGATCTCGGGCTGGGGAACCGTTGCGTGTGGTCGGGTCGCCGGGTCGAGCTCGTCGTCGATCACGGCGGTGATGCGGTCGACGGCGGCCAGCGGCGGGGTCGGCGCGCCGGGGTGGGCGGTGGCGGTGAGGCGGACCTTGGTGCCCCAGCCCGAACACTCGAGTTCGACCGTGCCGCTTGCGCGTTCGCCCTCCCAGGCGACGGTCTTCTCGGGTATCAGGCGGGTGATGCGGATCTCACCGAAGTCCGACAGGCGCCTGCCCAGGGACTCGGGGTTGCTGAGCTCGGCCCACAGCTCGGGCGGCGATTTGACCAGGGTGCGCTGGGCCTGGAGATCTGCCATCACCGTCGGATTTCGTCTGCGACCCGGCTAATCCTCCTGGCGGCGTCGGGCTTGCGTCGCGGCCCTACATTCCGAGGTGGGTGGTCATGACGAAGACGGTGGCCAGGACGAGCACGCTGGCCAGGGCGCTCACGGCGCGGACCTGGTGGCTGAGCGCGTCGTACTCGGCACTGAGCGTGCCGCCGCCGGCGAGGTCACGCTCGGCGAGCTCGGCCAGCCGGCCCTCGCGGGGACCGAGGTAGCCGCTGGCGATGCCGCCGAGGGCGATGGCGGCGACGAAGCCCCACTGGACGTAGAAGGCGGAGAACGCCTTGAGCTCGCTGGCCAGGTAGATCCCGGCGATGATCACCACGACGAGCCCCGACGTCACGAGCCGGCCGATGACCTGCTGCTGGGTACGGTGAAGGAAGGGCAGTCCGCGGGGGTCGATGCGCCGGCCGAGGCCGACGAGGAGCGGGTAGGCGAGGAGCACGCCGAAGGCGGCCACCACGGCCATGATGTGGACCGCGAGGATGACATCGTTGAACTTGATGGCGATGATCATGGCCGGAGCCTAGCGTCCGGTCCGAAGGTGACCGGGGGGCGCCTGCCGGTCTGCGGTGGGCGACCACCCGATTCGCGCGACCAATGCGAGCCAAGCTCGTGGCTCCGAGGACGCGCACCGCAGGCGCTGACCCTAGGGTCGGGGTGCCGTGCCGCGCTCGAGCACGGAGGCGATACCGGCAACGGCGTCGAGTTCGCCGGTGGCGACGCTCGTGACGAGGTCGTAGGCCTCCTCGTTGGTGAGCGTGAGGCGGAGGCCATTCATACCGTAGTAGGCGAGTGGCGCCGCGAGTGCGAGTCGCTTGTTGCCATCGACGAGCGCGTGGTTGCGAGCCAGCGAGTGCAGCAGCGCCGCGGCTTTCTCGTGGATGTCGTCGTAGGCGTCCTCGCCGAAGGCGGTCGCCTGCGGTCGGGCGAGCGCGGACTCGAGCAGGCCATGGTCGCGCACCACGGGACTGATCCCAAGCGTGCGTTGCCCGATGTGAAGGAGCGCCTCCAGGTCGAGGAAGATCACTCGCCGAGGCGCTCGAGCGCCTCGGCGTAACGGGGCAGCTCCTCGTCGAGGACCTGATCGAGCAGTTCCCGGCGGCTCGTACGGTCGATGTAGTCCCGCACCGCCTCGCGCGCGACTTCCTGCATCGAGCGGCCCTCGCGGCGCGCCCGCCGACGGAGCGCATCGAGCTCGGCGTCAGTCAGCCGCAACGTCATCGCCATGCCATGATGGTATCAACGGCGGTACCAAGCGGGGCTCCACCGCCTGGGGCCCTGACCCGTCGGCGCCGCCCAGGGCCGCGGCCGGGCGGGAGGCTAGAGCTGGGGCTGGTACTTGCCGAAGACGTCGCGCATGGCGCCGGAGACCTCGCCGAGCGAGCAGCGGTCGCGGAGGGCCTCGCGAATCGGCACCATCAGGTTGTCGGTCCCGGCGGCGGCGGTCCGGAGCTCGTCGAGCCGGCGCCGGACCAGCTCGTGGTCGCGATCGGCCTTGAAGGCGGCCAGCCGCGAGAGTTGGTCGCGCTCGGATTCCGGGTCGACGCGGAGGATGTCCTCGATCTCGATCGCGTCCTCGACGTACTTGTTGACGCCGACGACGACGTCCTGCTCGATGCGGTAGCGCTCCTGGTAGCCCCAGGCCGACTCGTCGATCTCCTTGGTGATGAAGGGGATCGCCTCGACCGACCCGCCGAGCTCGTCGACCTTGGCGATCAGGCGGCTGGCCCGGTCGTCGATCTCGTCGGTGAGCGATTCGATGAAGTAGGAGCCGGCGAAGGGGTCGACGGTGTCGGCGGCGCCGGATTCGTGGGCGATGACCTGCTGGGTGCGCAGGGCGATCTTGGCCGCACGCTCGCTGGGGAGGGCGAGGGCCTCGTCGAAGCCGTTGGTATGGAGCGACTGGGTCCCGCCGCAGACGGCGGCGAAGCCCTGGAGGGCGACCCGGACGATGTTGTTCATCGGCTGCTGGGCGGTCAGCGTGACCCCGCCGGTCTGGGTGTGGAAGCGGAGCATCAGCGACTTCGGGTTCTTGGCGCCGAAGCGCTCGGCCATGGTCCGGGCCCACATCCTCCGGGCGGCGCGGAACTTGGCCACCTCCTGGAAGACGTTGTTGTGGCCGTTGAAGAAGAAGGCCAGCCGGGGGGCGAAGTCATCGACCGAGAGCCCGGCATCGAGCGCCGCCTCGACGTAGGCGATCCCGTTGCACAGGGTGAAGGCGACCTCCTGGACCGCCGAGCAGCCCTTCTCCCGGAAGTGGTATCCGGAGATCGAGATGGTGTTCCAGCGGGGCACGTGCTCGGCGCAGTAGGCGAAGAGGTCGGTGGTCAGGCGCATCGAGGCGACCGGCGGGTAGATGTAGTTCCCCCGGGCGATGTACTCCTTGAGGATGTCGTTCTGGGTCGTCCCCCGGAGCTTCTCCGAGGCAACGCCCTGATCCTCGCCGACCAGCTGGTAGAGACTCAAGAGGACGCAGGCCGGAGCGTTGATCGTCATCGAGGTCGAGATCACGTCGAGGGGGATCCCGTCGAAGGCGGTCCGCATGTCGTCGATGGTGTCGATGGCCACGCCGGTCCGGCCCACCTCACCGAGGCAGCGGGGGTCGTCGGAGTCGAGCCCGAGCTGGGTGGGCAGGTCGAAGGCCATCGAGAGGCCCTTGGCGCCGTTGGCCAGGAGGTACTTGTAGCGCTCGTTGGACTCCTTGGCCGAGGCATAGCCGGCGTACTGGCGCATCGTCCACAGCTGCTTGCGGTACATCTCCCGGTGGGGGCCCCGGGTGAAGGGATACTCGCCGGGCGCGCCGAGCTCGAGCGCCTCGGGGAGGTCGGCCTCGTCGTAGAGGCCCTTGATCTCGATCCCGGAGTCGGTGAAGCGCCGGGAGTCCTCGGGTCCGACCAACGGGGCGACGGTCAGTCCCTCCTCGGGTTCTGCTCCGGGCTCGGGCGGGGGCGGGACGGCCATCGCGCCAAGGATAGACCCGGTGCCCCGAGGGTGAGGGCTCCGTCCGGGAGGACGGCGGGCCGCCCCGGCCCACCGTGGTCGGGAGCCGTCGCCGGTCAGGCGGCGAGCCCGTCGTTGTAGCCCTCGAGGAACTCCTCGACCGCCTTCGGGTCCGAGAGGTGACTCCGGCCTGGTGGGCGGCCACGGCGAACGCCTTGGCCGGCCCGAAGGCCCGGGGATCGCCGCTCGCCGCGAGCATGTCCTCGCGGAAGCGCTCGACCGCCTCCGCGGCCTCGGCCAGTGGTCCGGGCCGGACCTCGCGCCGGCGCCCGGCGTAGCGGACCCAGTCGGCAAGGGCCTCGGGTAGGCACCGGTAGAACTCGGGCTCGCCCATGACCTTGCGGGCCAGCCAGCTCGTCATGAAGATCTCGACCACCACCGGGCTCCAGCGGAGCGGTCCGCCGTGGTTGTAGTCGCAGCCGAAGTCGATCGCCGTGGCCGTCACCGCCTCGGCCGCTTCCACCCCGCTCCAGCGCCGGCCCTCGGGGGCGTCGAGGAAGTCGGTGAGCAGCCGCTCGCGGGCCGCCGGGTCGAGCTCCTCGAAGTCGTCGGCCATCGGCTTCGCCGTGGGAAGCCCGGCCAGGCGCGCGTCGATCAGGGCCCGCAGGGAGCGGACGTCGTCGTTGACCGGGGGATCGAGGGTCCGGTCGAGGATGTCGAGGGCGTCCTCGACCCGGGCCCGGGCCTCGCCGAGATCGAGCTTGCGGAAGGCGAGACCGAGATCGTTCGGGGCGTGCCGGCGCAGCGTCCGGCGCACCTGGCTGAGCGGCCCGGCCAGGAAGGCGTCCTTGACCAGGCCTCCGAGGTTGTGGTCGATGTAGATGCCCAGGGTGTGGGTCCGGGTGCCGGGTCCGGCGAACTCGACCATGACGTTGACACCGTCATCGAAGGCCCCCTCGTACATCAGGAGCGCCGCCACCGGTCGAGCGCCGCCGACCTGGCAGGCCCACCTCGGCTCGGAGAGGCCGAGCCGGGCGAGTCGATCCGCGGCGGCGCGGGCCCGTCCGGAGTGCACGGGCAGGCCGACCCCGGAAAGGGCGCGCAGCGCTGCGAGCGCCGGTGCCGAGGCGAGCGCTTCGAGGGCCGCGACGTAGGCCGGGTGGAACAGGTCGTCGACGTCGCCTTCGAGGAGGCGCTGGACGTGCCAGGTCCCGATCAGGCACGAGGCCCATTCCTCGGCTTCGAGCGCGGTGGCCGGCTCGTGGGCCTGGGCGACGGTCATCGCCGCCATCCCGCTCATCAGCTCGGCGAGCTCGCGATCGGCAGCGGGGCCTCCACCCGACCCGCGGGGTCGGGAGCCGCCGCGCCGGGGGCGGACCGTCGGCGGATTCCGGCCGGCTGTGCGCCGCCGCTCACGGCGCTGCTGTGCTCGATGTCGCTTCTCGCTCATCGGGCACTCGACGATAACGACCGGCCCGGCGGCAAATCGGCCGGCGATGGTCGGTCGTCCGCAGCTCGGTCACGGACCGTGCGAGAACCGCAGCTTACGGGGTATGGTAAATCGTCTGACGGGACGCTTGCCACGGGAGGAGACGCTTTGCCTGACATCGATACGATCCAACAGGAGATCCGGACCCGGCTCGCCGAGGTCCAGGGGATGCTCGAGCCGCTTGAGCGCGAGGCGGAGCGCCTGACCGAGATGGTGGCCATCTTCGCCGAGGAACGACGGCAGGCCCGCCAGCCGCGGGGCGCTCGGTCGACGAGTCGCGGGGCAGGTCCCGGCAAGGCTCCGCCGAGAGATTCGCAGTCCGCGCCTGCGGCCCGGCGACGCGGTCGTCCGCCGGGCAGCGGCAACCGGGCACGGCAGGCGCTGGCCAGCATCGGCGAACGGCCTGGCATCACCGCCGCCGAACTGGCCGAGGCGATGGGCATCGCCCCCAACTACCTCTACCGCGTGTTGCCGCGGCTTCAGAAGGACGGCAGGATCACCAAGCGGGGGAAGGGATACCACCCGGCGCCGGGGAGCGAGGGCACGGCTCCCGCGCCGTGACCGACGGCTGGTTTCGGGACTGGGCGGAGGCCGAGACGGCGACGCGCTCGGCCGGGACGTCGGTGTTCTCGCAGGCGGCGCGGAGGATGACCTGAATGCGCTCGCGGGCGACGGCTGGGGTGGTCTTCGCCCACAGCGCGATGTGTGCATCGCTGCCGCGGACACCGTGCCGGTTGCCTGGCTCGGCGAAGGCGATAGCGTGACGGGACGGTGAGCAGACCGGAGAGCGGGGCGGAGGATGGCTGAGGACCGAGTCGCGAGCGCAGCGAGGCGTCGATGACCGGCGAGGGGGACCGCCGGGGGCTGCGGTCGCTGCCCTCGGTCGAGGAGCTGGCCGGCCGCCTGGGAGCGCCGCACGGCCTCGCGGTGGCGGCGGCCCGGGAGGCGATCGCCGAGCGCCGGGCCGCGCTCCTGGCCGACCCCGGCCCGGGGGTCCGGGCCGGCGAGAACGGGGAGGAGCTGCTGGAGCGGGCGAGGGCCGTCCTCGAGGCGGGGCGCAGGCCGTCGCTCGGGCGGGTGATCAACGCCACCGGGGTGATCGTGCACACCAACCTGGGCCGGGCGCCCCTGGCGGCGGCGGCCCGGGAGGCGGTGGCGCGGGCGGCGGCAGGCTACTGCAACCTGGAGCTCGACCTGGAGGAGGGCTCGCGGGGGTCTCGTCGGGTCCACGTCGAGGGGCTGCTGTGCGAGCTGACGGGAGCCGAGGCGGGCCTGGTGGTCAACAACGGGGCGGGGGCGGTGCTCCTGGCGGCGGCGGCCGTGGCCGGCCCGGGCCGGGGGATCGTCGTCTCGCGGGGCCAGCTGGTCGAGATCGGCGGGGGCTTCCGCATCCCCGAGGTGATCGCCCAGTCGGGCTCGCGCCTGATCGAGGTGGGCACGACCAACCGGACGCGCCTGGAGGACTACCGGCGGGGCCTCGCGGCCACCGACGCGGCGGCGGTGATGCGGGTGCACCCGTCGAACTTCCGGACCTTCGGCTTCGTCGAGGAGGTGGAGATCGAGGCGGTGTGCGGGCTGGGCGCCCCGGTGATCGACGACGTGGGCTCGGGGGCGGTGAGCGAGCTCGACGACGAGCCGACGCTGCGGCGATCGATCGCGGCGGGGGCGGCGCTGGTCTGCTGCTCGGGGGACAAGCTCCTCGGCGGCCCGCAGGCGGGAATCATCGTCGGCGGCGCCGAGGCGGTGGGGCGGGCGGCGGGCCACCCGCTGGCCCGGGCCCTGCGCATCGACAAGCTGTCGCTGGCCGCGCTGGAGGCGACCCTGCGCCTCTACCGGGAGCCGGAGCGGGCGTGGCGGGAGATCCCGGTCCTGGCCATGCTCCGGGCCGGTGAGCAGGAGCTGGCGGACAGGGCCGAGCGCCTGCGGGCGGGCCTCGAGGCCGCGGGCGTGACGGCGGGGATCAGCCGGTCCACGGCACGGGTCGGCGGGGGCGCGCTGCCGCTGCTCGAGTTGCCTGGTCCGGTGGTGGAGCTCGATCCGGCGCTCGCCGGGAGGCTCCGGCGCGGGGCGCCGCCGGTACTCGGCCGGGTCTCGGAGGGACGCCTCCTGCTCGACCCGCGGACGATCGCCGACGACGAGGTCGCGCTGGTGGTGGCGGCGGCCGCCGGGGCGGTGGCGCCGCTTGACCGGGGCGACGGGGGGTCGCATTCAGGCCATTGAGCCAGGCGGGGACGCGCATCGGCCGGTGACCATCGGCACCGCGGGCCACGTCGACCACGGCAAGACGGCGCTGGTGGGGGCGCTGACCGGGGTGGAGACCGATCGACTGAAGGCCGAGCGGGAGCGGGGGATCTCCATCGAGCTGGGCTACGCCCCGCTGACCCTGGCGAGCGGACGGCGGGTGTCGGTGATCGACGTGCCCGGGCATGAGCGCTTCGTGCGGACCATGGTGGCCGGCGCCACCGGGGTCGACGCCTTTCTCATGACGGTGGCCGCCGACGACGGGGTGATGCCGCAGACCCGCGAGCACGCGGCGGTGCTCCGGGCCCTCGACGTGCGCCAGGGCGTGGTGGCGGTGACCAAGGTCGACGTCGCCGACCCGGCCCGGGCCCTGGCCGAGGCGGCCGAGCTCCTGCCCGGGGTGGCGGCGTTCCCGGTGTCGGCCCGCAGCGGCGAGGGCGTCGAGGAGCTGCGGGCCGGACTCGAGGGCGTGGTCGAGGGGCTGGCGCCGCGGGCGGCGGCCGGGGAGGCGGCCGTCCTCCACGTCGACCGGGCGTTCACCATCAAGGGGGCGGGGACGGTGGTGACCGGCACCTTGTGGTCGGGGGAGATCCGGCGGGGGGCGGAGCTCGTGCTGCTGGCGCGCGGGCTGCGGGTGCGGGTGCGGGGGGTCCAGGTCCACGACGAGCCGCGCGAGCGGGCGCAGGCCGGGCAGCGGGTGGCGGTCAACCTGGCCGGCCTCGGGGTGCGCGAGGTGGCCCGGGGGGACGTGCTCGCCGGGGTCGGGGCCGAGGTGCGGGCGACCCACGTCATCGACGCGGCGCTCGAGTTCGGCGAGCATCGGGAGCGCGAGCCGGAGCACGGGACGCGGGTGGCGGTCCACCACGGGACGCGTGAGTCGGCGGCGCGACTGCACCGGCTGGGCGGCCGCTTCTGGCAGATCCGCCTCGAGCGGGCGCTGATCGCCGGGGCGGGGGACCGGCTGGTCATCCGCCGGCTGGCCCCGCCGGACACCCTGGGCGGGGGGGTGGTCCTCGACCCGGGGGCGCGGCGCCACCCGACCTCCAACGAGGTGATCGTCCGCCTGACCCGCCTCCACCGGGGGCAGCCGGCCCTCCCGCCCGAGGAGCCGCGGCCGGGCCGGTCGCCGGCGGCGGCGACCGGGCCGCCGCCCCTCTCGCCGGCGGCGGCCGGGCTCGAGGCGCGGCTGCGCGAGGCGTGGTTCGCGCCGCCCGGCGAGGCCGACCTCGACAGCGGGGCGCTGGCCGAGCTGCGCCGGGCGGGGCGGGCGGTCCGGGTCGGGCGCTCGCTCCACTTCCACCCGGACGCCCTCGAGGAGATCGAGCGCCGGGTGGCCGAGGTGATCGGCCGGGAGGGGGAGATCACCCTGGGGCGCCTGCGCGACGAGCTGGCCACCAGCCGGCGCTTCGCCCAGGCCCTGCTCGAGCACTTCGACGGCGAGAAGGTGACGCTGCGCCGGGCGGACGACAGCCGGGTGCTGCGCCGCCGGTGAGCCGGAATGGACGCTGCCGGGGTCGAGCGTCGGGGCGGCGGTCGGCCTGAGCGCCCGAGGGCGGGGTGGGGGTCGGGGGCCGGATCGGCGTATCCTCAGCAGGCATGTCCACCTGCCTGGTGACCGGAGGCGCCGGCTTTCTCGGGTCCCACCTCTGCGATGAGCTGCTGCGCCGGGGTAACCGCGTGATCTGCGTGGACAACTTCGAGACGGGCTCGCTGATCAACATCGAGCACATCCGTCCGCCGGCCGACTTCGTGCTCCTGCACCGGGACATCATCGAGCCCTACCACGTCGAGGAGCCGGTCGACTTCGTCTACCACCTGGCCTCGCCGGCCTCGCCGATCGACTACCTGCGCCTGCCGCTGCACACCCTGAAGGTCGGCTCCTACGGCACCCACCACACGCTGGGCCTGGCCAAGGCCCACCGGGCGCGCTTCCTCATCGCCTCGACCAGCGAGGTCTACGGCGACCCGAAGGTCCACCCCCAGACCGAGGAGTACTGGGGCCACGTCAACCCGATCGGGCCGCGGGGGGTCTACGACGAGGCCAAGCGGTACGCCGAGGCGCTGACCATGGCCTACCACCGCCAGCAGGGCGTGGACACGGCGATCGTGCGGATCTTCAACACCTACGGGCCGAAGATGCGCCCGTACGACGGCCGGGCGATCCCCACCTTCCTGCGCCAGGCGCTGGCCGACCGGCCGCTGACCATCTTCGGCGACGGGTCGCAGACCCGGTCCTTCTGCTACGTGGCCGACCTCATCCGGGGCATCATCGCCCTGGCCGAGTCCGGGCACCATCACCCGGTGAACGTCGGCAACCCGAACGAGTTCAGCCTGCTCGAACTGGCGCAGATCGTCATCGAGCTGACCGGGTCGCGGTCGGACATCATCTACGAGGCGCTCCCGACCGACGACCCCAAGCAGCGCCGGCCGGACATCACGCTGGCCCGTCAGCTGCTGGGCTGGGAGCCGGAGGTCGACCTGCGTGCCGGCCTGCGGCTGACCATCGAGCAGTCGGGTCACGAGCGGCTGCTGGGCTACGCCGCGCCGTAGACGGCGCCACCCGTCGGCGGGATTCGGGCCTGCAAGTGCGTTACATGTGGGAGAGTTGCGCGTTGGTTAAGGCGAGATGCCGAGAGTCCGGGGGTAGTCCGCGTCATGCCTGAGAGGGAGGGAGCCGTCGAGCAGGCCCGCCACCGGGGGCCGGTCGGGACGCCTGGCCTGCGGGCGAGCGCCGAGCTGAGCGACCGCGACGTCCGGTCCAAGCGCTCGCCGCAGCTCTCGTTCCTCCTGCGCCTGGACACCCTGCGGCGCCTGATCCGAGTCCTCACCCTGCTCGGCCTGGACTTCGTCGGCGTCTTCCTGGCCATCTTCACCGCGCTGTGCGTGAAGGCGGCGGTCCGGGGCCAGGTGGACGCGGCCGGCGTCCTCGAGCAGACCAAGGGCTTCGTCTCCTTCGCCTACCTGGTCACCGTCCTCCTCTTCGCCCGCTCGAGCCTCTACGCCGACCGGGCTGTCCGGCCCGGCCTGACCCGGATCCTCGCCTCGCTCTTCCAGGTGGCCCTGGTCGCCCTGATCTTCGCGGTGGTCAACGGGAGCGAGTTCTCGTCGTACTACCTGTTCTACGGGTCGCTGCTCTTCGCCCTGATCTACGTCTCGACGCTGCGCTTCGTCTACGAGAAGGCGTCGGGCTTCCTCCTGCGGGCGGCCGGCTACCGGCGGCGGGCGGTGGTGGTGGGGACAGGCGGCCACATCGAGGCGGTGGCCCACGCCCTGGGGGCCGGGCCGCACCCGACGGTCGACGTGGTCGGCTTCGTCTCGCTGTCCCCGCGCAAGGACAACGGCGTGCGGTCGCTGGGGACGCTCGAGGGGATCGGCGAGGTAATCGCCGACCACCGGGTCGACGAGGTGATCATCGCCGACTCGGACTTCCCCCAGCGCCAGGCGGTCGAGCTGATCGACCAGTGCCACCAGCGGGGGGTGCGGGTGCGGATCGCCCCGTCGACGATGGAGATCCTCATCCACCGGGCGGAGTTCGTGCCGGGTCAGTCGGTCCCGCTCTTCGAGCTCAAGCCGCCGGTCTTCGAGGGGATCGACTTCGTGGTCAAGCGGGTGTTCGACCTGGTGGTCGCCTCGCTTCTGCTCATCCTCCTGAGCCCGCTCCTGATCATCATGGTCATCGCCGTTCGGGTCAGCTCGCGGGGCCCGGCCCTCTACCGGTCGATCCGCCCGGGGATCGGCGGGGTGCCGTTCGCGTGCCTGAAGTTCCGGACCATGCGCAACGACGCCGACGAGCACCAGGTCGACCTGGAGTCGCTCAACGAGGCCACGGGCGCCCTGTTCAAGATCCGGGAGGACCCGCGGATGACGCGGGTGGGGAAGATGCTGCGGCGGTTCTCGCTCGACGAGCTTCCCCAGCTGCTGAACGTACTGCGCGGCCAGATGTCGCTGGTCGGGCCGCGGCCGCTGCCGCAGCGGGACTTCGAGCGGCTGGACGACTGGCACATGAAGCGCTACCTCGTCCTCCCGGGCATCACCGGCCTGTG
This sequence comes from Solirubrobacteraceae bacterium, assembly GCA_034664565.1. Classification (GTDB taxonomy): domain Bacteria; phylum Actinomycetota; class Thermoleophilia; order Solirubrobacterales; family Solirubrobacteraceae; genus Palsa-513. Next base: position 34,879 of record JAXDHJ010000101.1, on the reverse strand, counting down.
GCAGGTCTCGGGACGCTCAGAGCTCGACTTCGACGATCTCGTCCGCCTGGACTTCCTCTACCTCGAGCGGTGGTCGGTGTTCCTCGACCTGACCATCCTGGTCAAGACCGTCCCGGCCGTCTTCACTCGCCGCGGCGCCTTCTGAGGGGGACGCCGTTGGTCGAGGCTTCGGTTGCCGGGCACTTTGCGGCGGAGTCGTGGGTCGATACGCTTGGACCATGCCAACGTTGGTCCTCGGCACGCCTCCACCGGAGCTCGAAGCGCTGCTCGCGCGGCGCCGCCACGCGGGCGTCGACCGTCTCGACGAGGTGTGGCAGGGCGTCCGCCACATGGTTCCCGGCCCGAGCATCGAACACGCTGATATCAGCCAGCAGCTCGCGGAACTGCTCGGACCGCCGGCGCGCGCGGCGGGGCTGCGTCCCACGATGAGCGAGTTCAACCTCGGGGAGTCCGAGCACGACTTTCGCGTGCCCGACGGAGGGCTGCACCGCCCGGGAGCAACCGGCGTATGGCACGCGACGGCCGCACTCGTCGTGGAGATTCTCTCCCCGGAGGATGAGACGTGGCAGAAGCTTCCGTTCTTTGCCGCCCACCATGTCGACGAGGTCTTGATCGTCGACCCCGCCGAGCGGACGGTCACCTGGCTCGCGCTACGCGACGGGGGATACGAACCTGTTGCGCGAAGCGGACTGATCGAGCTCGGGGCAAGCCGGCTCGCCGAGCAGATCAACTGGCCGTAACCCGGCAGCGCCGGGCCGGGAGCCGCTTGGTCCCAAGCGGAAGAACTACTCCGAGTCGTCGATCGCCTCACCGACCCGAGGCTGGAGGTCGAAGCTCCGCTACCTGGCCGGCGTCATCCCCGGTCCGTGCGCAAACCATCCTCTCAAATGAGCTCCGACGAGCGCCTCGTCATCGAGGAGATATGGAGATCCTCGCCCTATAAGCGACAAGGGAACTCGTGGAATTTGGCAATAAAGCTCGGCCGACCTCCCGGGCCGTGGAGAGCTGTCTCGAGGGCTTGTGCGGCACCGGCCGCCCGGACCTTCGTCCCCACAGTCTGATCGCACGGCAGATACGCAATCGCCTCCAGCACCTTCGCCAGCGGATGATCAGCAAGCACCCGAGCGGCCGCGCCGCATGCCACGCATCGGCATCTGCCGCCGCCTGCCGCCCGCCGCCGCTCCTCTCTCCGGCCGGGCGTCCGCCGCAGCTCAGGAGAGTAGTTCGACCTCGACTCCGAGCGCCCGGTAGGTGTCGACGGCGCGCCGGTCACGGGTGGCCAGGGGCAGCCGATGCGCGGCGGCGGCAGCGGCGACCAGCGCGTCGTAGACCGACCCACCGGCGATGCCCCGGGCCGGCATGTCGGCCAGCAGCGCCGCGGCCGCCTGCTCGCTGATGAAACGGGAGTGGGGGAAGTTCACGGCGAGCATCCGGGCCACCGTCGCCGGGGTCCGGCGGGCCGGGGCCGGGAGCCGGGTGAGCACCGAGAACGCCTCGAAGGCAGCGTGCCCGGCGAGGCCGAGCCGGCGACCGGCCATGGCCGCCGACGTCGCCAGGTGATCGTGATGATCGGCCACGCTCAGCGCGATCGCCACGCTCGTGTCGACCAGGAGCTGCGGTCCCCGTCTAGCGCTGGTCGCCATCACGCAGCGCGCGGACGACATCGTCGTTGATCGCGGCCCCGGACGACGGGATCACCAGCCGTCCGTCCCGTTCTCCGAGCGACTCCCCGGCCAGCGGCTCGACGCGGATGCCAGTCCCGTCGACGTACACGTCGACCACCCCCGGGCCGAGGCCCAACCCGTCACGCAGGGTCTTGGGAATGACCAGCCGCCCTGCCTTGTCGATGGTTGCCCTGATGCCCGAAAGATACCATTCGCGCGACCGGCGATACCCGCGGCCGGAGACGAACCCCCACGCCCGGAGTCCCGACGATAATCCGCCGGATGCCGCGCGACCTCCTTCGCTACCGCTACCTCTTCGAGCAGATGGTCCGCCGGGAGCTCCGCCAGAAGTACAAGGGCTCGGCCCTCGGCGTCCTCTGGTACCTGGTCAACCCGCTCGTCCTCATGGCCGCCTACACCGTGATGTTCACCTACGTCCTCAAGAACGGCTTCCATCTGCGCGACTATGCCCTCTTCGTCCTCGTCGGCATCGTCGTCTGGACCTTCTTCCAGCAGGCTCTCCTCGGCGCGGCCACCTCCCTCCTCGACCAGGGGGCGCTGGTCCGCAAGGCGCTCTTCCCCCGCGAGACCATCCCCGCCACCGTGGTCACCGTCCAACTCGCCACCTTCTGCACCATCTTCGTCCTCATCCTCCCCATCGTCTTCGTCGTCCACGGCTCGCTCACCGGCTGGCTCCTCCTCCTGCCCGTCTACGTCGTCCTCCTCTACGTCTTCGCTCTCGGGCTCGGCCTCGGGGCCGCCGTGCTCCACGCCCACTTCCGTGACGTCGCCCCCATCCTCGGCGCCGCGCTCCTGCCCTGGTTCTTCATCACGCCGATCTTCTATCCGTCGACCGGGTTCCCCGGCGCCGCCCACCACCCCCTGCTCGCGGCGGCGGTCCGCTGGGGCAACCCCGTCGCCCCCTTCGTCGAGGCGATCCGCGCCGTGACCTACGGCGGGGCCTGGCCCGGCTGGCCGGTCACCGCCTACGTGGTGGTGGCATCGGCGGCGGCCATGGCCGGCGGCCTGCTCCTCTTCCGCCGCCTCCAGGGCGAGCTCGCCGTGGTGGTATGAGGCCGGCCGAGCTCACCCGGACCCCGGCCGGCCGCGCCGCCCCGCTGGCGCCGGGAACGATCCTCCTCCGCGACGCGTCGCGGTCGTTCAGCGTCCGCGCCGACCGCGGCCGCACCCTCAAGGAGATGCTCCTGCGCCGCCACGACGGCGACGGCCCGGCCCCGGTCCAGGCTCTGCGCGAGGTCAACCTGGAGATCGCCCCCGGCGAGACGGTCGGCATCGTCGGGCGCAACGGCGCCGGCAAGTCCTCGACCCTCCGCGTCCTCGCCGGGATCATCCCCCTCGATTCCGGGACGGTGGCCAGCGCCGGGCGGATCGTCTCCCTGCTCGAGGTCGGCGCCGGCTTCGGCCGTGACTTCTCCGGCCGGGAGAACATCTTCCTCAACGGCGCCCTCCACGGTCTCAACCGCCTGCAGATCGAGGAGCGCCTGGCCGAGATCGTCGACTTCTCCGAGCTCGGCGACTTCATCGACGCCCCGGTCAAGACCTACTCGTCAGGCATGTTCCTCCGGCTCGGCTTCGCCATCGCCGCCCACCTCGAGGCCGATATCCTCCTCATCGACGAGGTTCTCGCCGTCGGCGACGAGGCCTTCCAGCGCAAGTGCGAGGAGCGGATCGCCAGGCAGATCGCCGCCGGGGCCACGCTCGTCCTCGTCTCCCACGATGCCGCCCTGATCGAGCGAACCTGCGGTCGGGTGGTGGTTCTCGACGGCGGCGCCGTCGTCTTCGACGGGCCCTGCGCCGAGGGGATGGCCTTCTACCACCGCCAGATGGGTACCGAGATCGCACCGCCGGTGGCCCCATGAGGCCCGAGGAGGCGATCGACCGGGCCCGGGCCGAGGTCGCCCGGCGTCGCGCCGAGGGCGCCTACACCGAGGACATGGCCGACTACCGGGTCCTCCCCGACGAGCGGCCGTCGACCGAGCTCCTGCTCGAGTGGGCGATCATCGAGCCCGACCTCGACCTCGTGACCTCCACCCGCCGTCTCGGCGCCCCCATCGCCGCGACCAAGCGCCTCCTCGTCCACCTCCTGCGCCAGTACACCGGCCAGCTCGCCTCCCAGCAGACCCGGCTCAACGTCCACCTCATGGGCCGGGTGGTCGAGCTCGACGAACGCCTGACCGACCTCCAGCAGCGGATCCGCGACCTCGAGGACACCGTCCGCCGGTGATCGTCCATCAGATCCTCAGCGGGGCCGGCCCGGTCGACGCCGTCACCTCCCAGGCCCTGGCCTACCGCCGCCTGTTCGCCGGCTGGGGCTGGGGAGGAGGCGATCACGCCGTGTCCATCGACCCCCGCCTCCGCCGCGGCGTCGCCCCGCTCAAGGCCCTCGACCCGAGACCCGACGACGTGCTCCTCCTCCACTACTCGGCCTACGCCCCCAAGCTCCGGGCCGTCCTCGACCTGCCCAACCCCAAGCTCCTCCAGTACCACAACGTCACCCCGGCCAGCTGGTTCTGGGACTTCGAGCCGACCATCGCCGTCCACTGCTCGCTCGGTCGCCGCGAGCTCCCCGACTTCGTGGCCGGGGTCGACCTCGCCGCCGCCGTCTCCCACTTCAACGCCGCCGAGCTCGTCGCCGCCGGGGCCGAGCGCACCGCGGTGATCCCCATCCTCTTCACCCCGTCCGAGCCGGCCGGCGACCTCGGGTCGCCCCCCGGGCCGCCGACCATCCTCTTCGTCGGGCGCCTCACCCCCCACAAGCGCCAGGACGAGCTGATCGGCGCCTTCTCGCTCTACCGCCGCCACCGCCGGCCCGATGCCCGGCTGGTGCTGGTCGGCGAGCCGCTCAGCGAGCGCTACGGCGCCTCCCTGGTCGAGCTGGCCGAGCGCCTCGCCCCAGGCGCGGTCACCTTCCACCGAGGACTCGCCCCCGTGGACCTCTGGCGCTGCTATCGCGAGGCCCACGTCTTCGCCTGCCTCTCGGCCCACGAGGGCTTCTGCGTCCCGCTGCTCGAGGCCTTCCACTTCGGCGTGCCGGTCATCGGCCGCCCGTCCGGCGGGGTCGCCGAGGTGGCCGGCGACGCCGCCCTCCTCACCGACGACCCCGACCTCGGGCTCCTGGCCGAGCTCATCCACCTGGCCGTCGAGGACCCCGAGCTCGGAGCCGAGCTCCGGGCGCGGGGACGCCGGCGCCTGGCCGACTACGCCCCAGAGGCCACGGCGGCCAAGCTCCGGGCGGCGGTCGAGTCGGTCGGACGTGGGCCGAGCCCCCGGGACGGGTAGGCCGGATCCCGGTGCCCCGCGGAGACTCCATCCTCACCCGCCTGGGGTCCCGTGACCGCGGGCTGTTCGACTTCGTCTCCCGGACCTCGATGCCCGGCCTCGGCCCCCTCCTGCCACGGCTCGGGCGCTTGGCCGACCACTCCGTGCTCTGGGGGCTCATCGCCGCCGCCCTGGCCGCCCAGGGCAGCCGGCGCTCCCGCCGGGGCGCCCTTCGGGGCCTGGCCTCCATCGCCCTCGCCTCGCTGGTCACCAACCAGCCGGCCAAGCGCCTCTTTCGCCGCACCCGGCCCTCCCGCACCGGGGTGCCGCTCGTCCGCCACGGCCGCCGAGTGCCCGACTCGACCTCCTTCCCCTCCGGTCACGCCGCCTCGGCCTTCGCCTTCGCCGTCGGCGCCGGCGCCGAGCTCCCCGCTCCCGCCCGGGTGCCCCTCCTCGTCCTCGCCGGAGCGGTCGGCCTCTCCCGGGTCTACGTCGGCGTCCACTACCCGGCCGACGTCCTCGCCGGAGCCGCCATCGGCGCCGCCGTGGCCGGCGTCTCGCTGCGGGTCTGGCCGCTGCCCGAGATCGAGCCGGGCAGTGGGCCGGCCGAGCGCACGCCGGTCCGCGCCCCCGCCGCGCCCGACGGCGCTGGCCTCGCGCTCCTGATCAACCCAGGTGCCGGCGCCGGCCTCGATGCGCAGGAGCTCCGCCGCCGGCTTCCGGCCGCTCGGGTCATCGAATGCCGCCCGGGCGACGACCTGACCGCCCTTCTGCGCGAGGCGGCCCCCGGGGCCGAGATCCTCGGGGTCGGCGGCGGGGACGGCTCGGCCTGCGCCGCGGTCGCCGTGGCCCGCGAGGTCGATCTCCCCCTCCTCGTCCTCCCCGGCGGGACGCTCAACCACCTGTGCCGTGACCTCGGCCTCGAGACCGTCGACGAGGCCCTCGAGGCGCTGGCCGCCGGGCGGGCGATCCGGGCCGACATCGGCCTGCTCGACGGGGAGCCGTTCGTCAACACCGCCAGCCTCGGCTCCTACCCGGAGTTCGTGGCCATGCGCGAGGGGCTCGAGCAGCGGATCGGCAAGCTTCCGGCCATGGCCGTGGCCGGGGTCCGCGCCCTGATCAGCGCCGAGCCGTCGCTGCTCGATGTCGACGGCGAGGAGACCCGGGTGTGGCTGATCTTCATAGGCAACTGCCGCTACCTCCCCGACGGCCCGGCCCCCAGCGTGCGGGCCCGCCTCGACGACGGCCTCCTCGACATCCGGCTGCTCGACGGCGGCCGGCCGTTCGCCCGCCTGCGCCTGCTCGCCGCCATCATCGCCGGGCGCGCCGCCGGGTCGCCGGGGCTGCGGGCCTGGCGCGCCGAGAGCCTCGAGGTCCGCTCGCTCCAGGGCCCGCTGCGCACCGCCCGTGACGGCGAGGTGGCCGAAGCCGAGCGGGAGGGGTTCACGGTCGACAAGGACCGCGCGGCCGTCGTCCTCTACGCGGCGTGAGCCCCGGCTCGGCGAGGGGTCAGGCGCTCCGGCTGGTCGCCGCCTGGCTGGCCCTCTTGGCCGCCGGGGTCGGCCTCGGCCTGATCGTCGAGGGCAACGGCTTCGACGGGTCGGCCGTGCGCTCGGTCGCCGGCGAGCGCACCGCCGAGTTGACCGCCGCCGCCCGCGTCGTCACCGACCTCGGCGGCCTGGGGCTCGACCTGATCTTCGCCGCCGCCGCCGCCGGTCTCCTTCTCGCCGGGCGCCGGCGCGACGCCCTGCTCGTCGTGGTCGGGGCCGGCGGCGCCATGCTCCTGACCAACGCCATCAAGGTCGTCCTCGAGCGCCCCCGGCCCGGTGGGGGCGGCCTGGTCACCGTGGCCAGCGCCTCCTGGCCGTCGGGCCACGCGACGAGCAGCATCGCCCTCTACGGGGCCCTGGCCGCCGTCGCCGCGCGCACGGCCGCGCCCTGGGTGCGGGGCGCCGTCTGGGTCGCCGTCGCCGTCCTCGTCGCCGCCATCGGGGCCTCGCGGGTCTACCTCGGCGTCCACTATCCGACAGACGTCCTCGCCGGCTGGCTGGTCGGCGGAATCTGGCTCCTCACCGTGGTCGGCACCCTCGGCGGGCCGGGGCGCCCGGCGACCGGCTAGCCGGCGGCGCGGACCTCGAGGCGGCCGTCGGCGATCCGCGCCTGCCACACCGGCTGGCCGAGCGCCGCCGGGCCGCGGACGGCGCGACCGTCGTCGAGGCGGAACATGCTCGCGTGCCACGGGCACCTCAGGCAGCCGTCGACGACCTCGCCCTCGTCGAGCGGGCCGCCGGCGTGAACGCAGGTGGCCGACAGCGCGAACAGGCGATCACCGGTCCTCACCACCACCACCGGAGTGCCGGCGGCGTCGACGCGCAGCGGCGTGGACTCCTCGAGCCCGTCGCCGTCGCCGACATCGGTCCAGTCGGTCGTCGGGTGCTCGAAGGCGGTGTGGCTCACGCCGACCCCGAGCGCGTACACCAGGTGGCCGCCGAGGTATCCGGCGCCACCCGCCAGCCCGAGCCCGGCGAGGCTGAGGGCCGCGCCCCGACCGCGGCGGCCCCGGCGCCGCCCGAGGTATGAGGCGACCTGGAGGGCGAGTCCGGCGAGGTTGCCGGCCGCGTGGACGAGGCCGATGCGCTGCTCGGGCCCGTAGGTCTCCGACCAGTCAGACAGGCCGCTCGCCGCGGTCGGTACCGACGAGAGGATCCCCAACCCGGTCAACAGCCGGGCGACCCGGGCGCCCTCGCGGCCGCCGAGGAGGTCGACGGCGGAGATCGACACCCAGGCGCCGATGGTGACGTCGGTGAGCAGGGGATGCAGCTGGTGGCCGAGCCACGTCCCGCTCAGCGCGTTCTTCACCGCCGCCGGCGCGGTCGCCCGCCCGACCACCTTGGCGAGGGGGCCGGTGATCGCATCCAGCTGGTCGGCGGAGGCGATGCCGTCGACCAGCCCGGCGATCATCTGCGGCGCGGTTGCCATGCTCAAAGCTCCTCTGTCGGGGCGAAGGGTCTCTGGCCTTTGTGTTCCCGCCCACGCCGTTCTTACCCGGCAAACGTCGGTGGTCGCCGTCGGGTGCCGGCGGACAACCGACGCCGCGGGACGTAAGAAGTCGAGCCGGCACGACGCTGACTGCCTCTGGGCCATGTGAAACCAAGGAGGACACGCTCATGCCGGCGACCGACGCACGCAGCAACGGCCACCCGCCACCCAGCGGCGTTCTCGACCGCGTGCTCGACCGCGGCGACTCCCCGGTCATCGACCGTCCCGCCGCCGAGCGGGCGGTCCACGATCTGCTGGTGGCGCTCGGCCGGGACGTCGGCGAGCCCGGGCTGCGCGAGACGCCCCGCCGCGTGGCCGCCGCCCTTGCCGAGCTGCTCTCCGCCGAGCCGGTCTCGATGACGACGTTCGCCAACGACGGCGGCTACGACGAGCTCGTCGTGGTGCGGGAGATTCCCGTCCACTCCCTGTGCATGCATCACCTGCTCCCGTTCCACGGCGTCGCCCACGTCGCCTACCTGCCGGGCGAGCGGATCATCGGCTTGTCCAAGCTCGCCCGCGTCGTCGAGTTCTTCGCCCGCGAGCTCCAGCTCCAGGAACGCCTGACCATGCAGATCGCCAACTGCCTCCAGGAGCACCTCGAGCCCAAGGGGGTGGGCGTGGTCATCGAAGCCGAGCACCTCTGCATGTCTCTGCGCGGGGTCCAGAAGGCCGGCGCCCGCACCACCACCTCGGCGCTCCTCGGCCTCCTGCGCGACGACGCCCGCACCCATCAGGAGTTCCTCGCCCTGGTCGGGCGATGAGGTAAGAAGCGGGCGGTGGGTGACACCTACTGCTCCTCGACCAGGGCTGCCCGCCCCCCCTCGCCGCCCGGATCCTCGCGCCGCAGGACGGGCGATGCTGAGGAGCCCCGCGGCCGGTAGCGTCCCGCGCGTGGCCTCCGAGCGCGTGACCATCCCCGCGGCGGCCGCCCGCCTCGACCCCGACTCGCGACGCTGGGTCGAGGAGCTGGCCGGCGTCGGGCGCGCCCACGACGACGCGGTGGCGCGCCTGCACGCCCTGCTTCTGCGCGCCGCCCGGTTCGAGGTCTCCCGCCGTCGCGCCGGCCTGTCGCATCTGCGGGGCGGCGATCACGACGACCTCGCTCAGGAGAGCGCCGCCGACGCCCTGGTCTCCGTCCTCGAGAAGCTCGACGACTTCCGCGGCGAGAGTCGCTTCACGACCTGGGCCTACAAGTTCGCCCTCTACGAGGCCGCGGTCAACCTCCGCCGCCGCGCCTGGCAGGATCGCGAGCTGCCGATCGAACCCGACAGCTGGCAGCAGCTCGCCTCCCGCCTGGCCTCACCCGCCGAGCACGCCATGGAGACCGAGCTGCTCGAGGCCGTGCAGCGGGCGATCGGCGAGGCGCTGAGCGAGCACCAGCGCGAGGTGCTCGTCGCCACCACGCTCAACGGCGTCCCGATAGACGTGCTCGCCGAGCGGCTGAACACCAGCCGTGGCGCCCTCTACAAGACGCTCCACGACGCGCGCAGGAAGCTCCGCGGCCGCCTCGCCGACGCCGGCTTCGACCTCGCCGGGACGGGAGGCGGGCAATGATGGGCAGCGACCCCGGCGAGCACCGCGAGCTGCTCGCCGCGCTGCTCGGACCCGCCGGGCCGGAGCTCACCTGCGAGGAGTGCTTCGAGCAGCTCGACCGCTACGTCGACCGCGAGCTCGTCCACGGCGGGGCCGACGCCGACGGCGCGCTACCGGGGATGCGCGCTCACCTCGCCGGCTGCCCGGCCTGCCGCGAGGACCACGAAAGCCTGCGCGAGCTCGTGCGCACCCGCGACTCGCGGTGACCCCCGGCCTCGCGCCGGCCCGGGCGGGACCCGGGGTCACCGCCGGCGCGCGAGGTACCTGGCGAAGATGCCATCGGCTGAGTAGGCGGCGTCGTCGATCCGAAAGCCCGCTCGCTCGATCATCGGCTCGAGCAGCCAGGTGAAGGTCGAGTGCTCGTCGCGGACATGCTCCTCGAGCTCGGCCCGGCCCCAGTCGATCTCGACGCCAGTCGCCCCGGTGGCACACCAGCTCTCGATGCGCTCGGCGGCCTCGTCGGGTTGGAAGCTGTAGACGACATCCCACAGGCGAAGGACCGCCCCCGGGCGCATGAAGCCACCGAGCCTGACCAGGGCCTGCGCCTTCCAGAAATCGGGCAGGTGATGGAGGGCGTAGCGGGAGTAGGCGAAGTCGACGGGCTCGCCCCGGTGCTCGTAGGTGAGAAAGCCGGCGGCGACGCACTCGATGTTCCCGTGGCCGGTGCCCGCCACCTTCCGGCGCAGGCGCTCGAGCATGACCGGGGAGACGTCGACCGCCACCACTCGCAGGCACACCGGCGCGACAGCCAGGGTGAACTGGCCGGTTCCGGCCCCGAGATCCACCACCGTCGAGGTCGCGTCGAGGCCGAGGCTCTCGAGGAGCCGCACCTCGCCGGCCGCGTCGCCGTCCTCCTTGGCGTCGTAGCGCGCGACGTGGGCGCCGTCGAGGTTCTCCCTTCCCGCCGTCGCTCGCTCGTCGAGCAGCCAATCCGGGTGCTGCGGCCCTCGGTCTCCCACCGCCCAGAGACTGTCAGAACCCGACCGCCGGGGCAGCCGCCGCCTCTGGGGCCGGCCTCGCCCTGGGGCGGAGTGGGGCGTCATCCGCGGGGGTCGAGAGCGGTCATCCCCGGCCCGGCGAAGATGTAGGATTCCCGCGCTGTCCGCGCGCGATGGCGAGCGCGGACGGACCCCAGATCCGACGGTCACCACGCGAGTCCGACCAGGCTCGCCGCCGGGAACCTCGGCATACGGCCCTACTACAGGAGATCCGTCATGTCCAATCCCGATGCCGGAGCGGTGACCGCGAGCCTCCGGTTCTCCTCCTTCGAGATTCGCCTGCGCCCGCACCGGGAGACGATCCATGTCCAGCCGGTCGGCGAGCTCGACATCGCCACCGCCCCGCGGCTCGCCCGCGAGGTCCTGGCCCTGACCGAGGCCGGCTTCGCCCACGTGGTCATCGACCTGCGCGGGCTGGTGTTCATCGACTGTGCCGGCGTCCGGCTCCTCGTCGACCTCGACGAGCGGGCCGCCCCCGGCGGGTGGCGCCTCTCGCTCGTCCAGGGACCCCGGGTGGTGCGCCGGCTCTTCGAGCTGAGCGAGACCCTCGACCGGCTGTCCTTCGTCGCGCCGGACGGCCTCTGAGCTAGAGCCCAGGCCCGGGGGCGCAGGCCGCCGCCCGGCGTAGGAGCAGCTCGCGCTCGCGGGCATTGCGGGTCAGTGAGGCGGCGCGCTCGAACTCCGCCCGCGCCTCGTCGTGGCGCCCGAGCTTGACGAGGAGATCGCCGCGGACACTCGGCAGGAGGTGGTAGCTCTTGAGGGCGGGCTCCTCGCGCAGTTCGTCGACGAGCTCGAGGCCGGCGGCGGGCCCGAAGGCCATGGCCAGGGCGACGGCGCGGTTGAGCTCGACCACCGGCGAGGGTGACAGCTGGGCAAGGGCGTCGTAGAGGGCGGCGATCCGCGCCCAGTCGGTGTCCCCCGCGGTCGGGGCCCGGGCGTGGCAGGCGGCGATGGCGGCCTGGAGCGCGTAGGGGCCGAGCCACCCACCGAGCTCCTCGGCCCGGGCCAGGGCGGCGAGGCCGCGGTGGAGGAGGATGTAGTCCCAGCGCCCGCGGTCCTGGTCGAGGAGGAGGATCGGCTCCCCGGAGGGCCCGGTGCGAGCCCGCGAGCGTGAGGCCTGGATCTCCATCAGCGCCACCAGGCCGTGGACCTCCGCTTCCTCGGGGACGAGGCCGGCGAGGATGCGGCCGAGGCGCAGGGCCTCGGCGCACAGCGTCGGGCGCATCCAGTCCTCTCCGGCGGTGGCCGAATAGCCCTCGTTGAACACCAGGTAGACCACCTCGAGCACCGAGGCCAGGCGGGCATGGCGCTCGGCCGGCGGCGGAACCACGAAGGGAACCTGGGCGGCGGCCAGGGTCCGCTTGGCCCGGACGATGCGCTGGGCCACCGTGGCCTCGGGTACGAGGAAGGCGCGGGCGATCTCCTCGGTGGTCAGGCCTCCGAGCAGGCGCAGGGTCAGGGCGATGCGCGCCTCGCGGGAGAGCACCGGGTGGCAGGCGGTGAACACCAGGCGGAGGAGGTCGTCGCCGACGTCGTCGTCGAGGGCGTCGTCGAGATCCGGCTCCTCCCGGTCGTCGAGCTCGCGGGCGAGGAGCTCGTGCTTTCGCTCCAGCGTCGCGCTCCGGCGCAGGACGTCGATCGCCCGGTGCTTGGCGGTGGCCATGAGCCAGGCTCCCGGGTTCTCCGGGATGCCCGACTCCGGCCACCGCTCGAGGGCCACCACGAGCGCGTCCTGGGCGAGGTCCTCGGCCAGGCCGACCTCACGCACCAGGCGGGTGAGCCCGGCGATCAGCCGGGCCGACTCGATCCGCCACACCGCAGCGATCGCCCGCCGGGCCTCAGCCTCGGCCTCGGCCTTGCGCTCGGGCAGGGCATCGGCCTCGGCTTGCGGCTCGAGCTCGGGCTCGGGCTCGGTCAACTCACCATCCCCGGGGCGGCGCGAGCGACCGGCTAGCGGTCAGCGGCCAGCTGAGTGCGCAGCTTGTCCTCGGCCTCCCTGAGCTCGGGCGTGAACTCCTCGCCGAAGTCCTCGGCCTCGAACACCTGACGCAGCTCGAGCTCGACCTCGCCGCCGCCGTCGAGCGCCGGCCAGCGCTTGGTCCACTCGATCGCCTCCTCGCGGGACTTGACCTCGATCATGGAGAAGCCGGCGACGAGCTCCTTGGTCTCGGCGAACGGCCCGTCGGTCACCGTGGGCTTGCCGCCCGAGAACTTGATGCGAGAGCCCTTGGCGCTCGGATGCAGCCCGTCTCCGGCCAGGAGCACCCCGGCCTTGGCCAGTTCCTCCATGTACGCGCCCATGGCGGTGAGGAGCTCCTCGCTGGGCATGACCGAGGCCTCGGTGTCGGCGTCGGCCTTGCGGATGATCATGAAACGCATCGCTGTTCTCCTTCGGTTGCCGGGGTCTCGCGCCGAGACCTCCGGGATGCTCTTCGGCGGGGCTGCCACCCTGCCCTTACTCTGACGACGAACGGATGCGCCCGGAATCGACATCGTCGCCTAAAGCCCCGAGGATGACGGGACTCGCGGGCTACCCGACCCCGAGGACGGTCTGCACCCGGGTGCGCGAGCAGCGGTCGCGCCCGGGCACGTCGGGGCGCTCGCGGTAGAGCTGGAACTGGCCGACGGTGGCGATCGGCGGGCCGGCGGCGTCGAGGGGCGGGAAGGTGAAGTGGTCGGCGAGGATGTAGCGGGCCCGGCGGGAGACGGCGACGTGGGGGTAGCTGGTGCCGAACAGCGGCCGCTGTGAGCACAGGGGCTCGTCGTGGAGGAAATAGGCGACCCAGATCTGCAGGGGCGGGTTCATGTCGAGGCGGACCGACTGGCCGGGGCCGATGATCCGCGTCACCTGGCTGACCGCCTGGACGTCGGGTGAGAGCTGGTTGCCGGTCCGGGCCAGCTCGGTGTCGGCGCCGTGGAAGGCGGTGAGGCCGAAGAGGGCGAGCGCCGCCCACCCGACCACCGGGAGGCGGCTGGCCCCGACGGCGGCCGTGGCCACCGCCAGCGGGCCGAGGTAGGCGAGCAGCTTGAAGTCGAAGTACTGTCCGTTGTCGCGGGCGTGGAACCACACCGACCCGAGGACGCCGAGGAGGAGCACGGCGAACATCCCGAAGGCCACCGGTCGGGGGGCCCGCCGGAGGGCGAGGAGGATCCCGAGCGCGAGCAGCGGGGCGGCGATGGGGAGGAGATCGGCCGACTCGAGGGAGAGGAACTGGTGGGTGGGGAAGTAGGCGTCGACGTCCCCCGCCCAGGGGAAGAGTGAGCGGGTGGGATCGACGACGACGGCGAAGCCGGTGAACAGCTTCTCGGCCACCCCGAGCACGGGGACGGCGAGGAGGAGGACGATGAGCCAGCGCAGCTTGCGCGAGCGGCCGGCGGCCTGGCGGCGCAGGGTGGACAGGAGGGGCGGCATCGGCTCCGCGCCACCGGCTCGCTCCCGGCGGGCGCGCCAGAGGAAGACGGCGAGGCCGACCACGGGGATGGGCATGGCCAGGGGATAGGCGAAGGCGCCGATGGCCAGGAAGAGCAGGAGCAGGCCGACGGTGCCGCGGCTGCGCACCCGGCCCCGGTCGTCGACCACCCGCCAGGCGAGGACGAGGGCCGGCGCCATGGTCATGAACCCCCAGAGCTGGTTGTAGTAGGGGTGGACCGCGGTGTGGATGACCATGCGATCGAGCCCGACGAGGCCCATGGCGGCGAGGGCGCCGAGCAGGTTCGAGGCCAGGAGCTCGCGGGCGGCCAGGAAGAAGCCGAGGAGGGAGAGGGCGAGGACCACGGCCATCATCGGCGAGAGCGCCGTCCAGGTGGGCTCGCCGGAGAGGCGGGCCACCGCGGCGAGGGCGTAGTAGATCGGCGTCTTCGAGCGCCAGACCAGGGGAACCTTGTTTACCGGCTCGGCCGCCGACTGGGCCAGGGGATGGTGGCCCTCTAGGAACTGGGCCGTCCCCGCCGCCAGATGGGCGTCTGAGCCATCGCCGATCACCGTGGGGTAGCCGGCGTGGTAGAGGGGGACGAGGATGAAGGCGGCGAGCAGGGCGGCCACGTAGAGGGGCCAGACGGTGGCGCCGAGGGGCCGGGGGAGGAGCGGGTGGCGGCGGCGGCGGACGGCGAGGACGGCGGTGGCCAGGCCGGCGGCGATGACCACGGCGAGGGAGACGTCGAAGGGGACGAAGGCGAAGCCAAGGAGGGTCAGCTCGAGCGCCGCCAGGCAGGCGCCGACGGGGAGCACCCACACGAGCTCGTGGCGGCGCAGCGAGGCGGGCAGGGCGAGCCTGACCAGGCCGAAGCCGGCGACGGCGAAGAGGGCGACGGCGGCCAGGGCGACCCGGGCGGCCGGGTAGATCGCGTGGCGGGCGGTATGGGCGCTGATCCCCTCGGCGAGCTTGATCCGGTTGGCCAGGTAGCCGACGAGGAGCAGGCCGAGGAGGCTGGCGAGGGCCCGGGTCAGCCGGGGGAGCCGCGCTTCTCCCGGGCCTGGCGCAGGACCCGGGAGAGGAACACGGGATTGCCCAGCAGGTAGCGGCGCCACATCCGCTGCGGTTCGATCACGAGTCGAAAGATCCATTCCAGTCCATTGTCAGCCAACCATCCCGGCGCTCGCGGCACGCGCCCCGATACGTAGTCGAACAGGGCGCCGACCGTCCAGCAGACCGACACCTCGAGCCGGTCGGCGTTGCGCTGGACCCATTCCTCCTGCTTGGGGGTGCCCATGCCGACCAGCACGATGTCCGGACGCCGGCTGTTGATGTCCTCGATCACCCGCTCGTCGTGGGGCGAGCCGATCTCGAAATACCCGTGGTGGGAGCCGCTGACCTGGAGGCGAGGATACTGGCGCCGCAGTCGCCTCGCCGCCTCGGCGGCGATGCCAGGATCGCAACCGAGCAGGTAGATCGAGTGGCCGCCGGCCTCGCACAGCGAGGCCAGGCCCCAGATCCAGTCGGCGCCGGTCATCCGGTGGGGGATCTCCACCTCGAGCGCCTTGGCGGCCAGGCGGACTCCGTACCCGTCGCAGTAGACGAGGTCGGCCCGCTCGAGTGCGCTGCGCAGCCGCGCCGACTCCCGGGAGCGATTGAGCACGTGGGCGTTGACGTACATGACCCGCCGGGGGGCGCCGCCGCGACCGACCCAGCTCGTCACCCGAACGAGCATCTCCGCCGGACGGGCGAGGGCGATCGGGATGTCGAAGATCAGCGAGCGACCCTCGGGCGGGTGCTCGTCGACGGCCGAGACTTTTCCGTTGGTGGCCATTCCCCTCCGGCCGGGCATGGTATGCCACCGGCGCGGGCGGCTAGCCTTCCCCGCCGATGGCCGTGGTGACGATCGACGCGAGCGACGCCGACGCGGCGCGTCCGCGGGGCTGGGGCCGCTACCTGGTGGAGCTCTTGCGCGCCTTCCGGGAGGGCGCGGCCGGCGAGCTCGAGATCGAGCCCCGGGCCGGCTGGCGGCGCCTGCCCGAGGTCGCCTGGGAGCAGATCGGGCTGCCGCTGGCGGCGCGGGGCTCGGCCGTCCTGCACGCCCCTAACTGCTTCCTGCCCCTGCGCCGGCCGTGCCCGGGCGTGGTGACCATCCACGACCTGGCCTTCGAGACCCACCCGGCGGACTTCGCCGGACGCACGCGCCTGAAGTACCGCCGCCTCGCGCCCCTGGCCGCTCGCTCGGCCGACCGGGTGATCTGCGTCTCCAGCCACACGGCGAGCGACGTGATCGAGCGCTATGGGGTTTCTCCGGAGCGGGTTCGGGTCATCGGGCTGGCCCCGTCACTGGCCCGGGGCGACGCCGCCACTCGGCCGGGCCCCTACCTGCTGGGGGTCGGGGACCTGCGGGCCAAGAAGGACTACGCCACCCTGGTCGCCGCCTGGCGGCGGCTGCGCGGCGAGGGCCTGCCCCACCGCCTGATCCTCGCCGGAGTCGACGGCGGCGAGGGGCGGCGGCTGCTCGAGGCGGCCGCCGGAGCGCCGCTCGAGCTCACCGGCTACATCACCGACGCCGAGCTCGACGGGCTGATGCGGGGGGCGGACCTGTTCGTCCACCCGAGCCGCCACGAGGGCTTTGGCCTGGTCCTGCTCGAGGCGATGGCCCGCGGGACCGCGGTCGTCTGCGCCCGGGCGAGCGCGCTCCCGGAGACCGCCGGCGACGCCGCCGCCTATTTCGAGCCGGGGGACGCGAGCGAGCTCGCCGAGGTCATCGCCGCCCTGCTCGCCGACGACGCTCGCCGGTCGCGGCTGATTGCCCGGGGCCGCGAGCGGGTGGCCGCCTGCTCGTGGGAGGCGACGGCTCGGGCCACCGCCGACGTGTATCGCGAGCTCCTTTGAGACGGGGCGCCGGAGCCCCCACGGGGGCGGGGGGTCGGGGGGCGATGCGCACGACCATCGTCATGCTGAGCGTCGACGAGGCGGATCGGCTCGAGCACTCGCTCCCGGCGGCGGTGGCCCAGCCCGGGGCCGAGGTCCTGGTGGTGGACAACGCCAGCGTTGACCGCACCCCGGAGGTCGCGGCCGAGCACGGCGCCCGCTACATGCGCCTGCGCGAGCGGCGCAGCTACTGCGCCGCGGTCAACGCCGGGATCGCCGCCAGCACCGGGGCGGCGGTCCTGCTCCTCAACGCCGACTGCGTGCTGGCGCCCGGGTTCCTCGCGGCGGCGCTCGCGCGTCTGCGCGATCCGTCGGTCGGCTCGGTGGCGCCCAAGCTGATCCGCACCGAGTCGGTGGAGGCGGGGTCGCGCCTGGACATCCTCGACACCGCGGGGATGACGGTGGATCGCCGGCGCAAGAACGGGCTGGTCGGCCACAACGCGCCGTGCGATGCCTACGCGGTGAGCGCCGAGACCTTCGGCGGCGACGGAGCCGCCGTCCTCTACCGGCGGGAGACGCTCGAGGCGTGCGCGGTGGGCGGCGAGGTCCTCGACGAGGACTTCGAGCTGTGGGCGGCCGACGTCGACCTCGCCTGGCGGGCGCAGCTCCTGGGCTGGCGCTCGATCTACGAGCCGGCAGCGGTGGCCTGGCACGTGCGCTACTACAGCCCCTCGACCCGCGCCGCCCTCGATCCGGGCCACCGGCGGCTGCAGTTTCGCAACCGCTACCTGATGATCGCCAAGAACGAGACCGCCGCCGGCCTGGCGGGCGACCTCCACCGGATCCTCGCCTACGAGGTGCTGGCCCTGGGGCACGTCCTGCTGCGCGAGCGCGCCCTGCTCGGCGGATATCGGGATGCCTGGCGCCTGCTCCCGGCGGCCCGCCGGCGGCGAGCGCAGATCGCCCCCCGCCGGGCGCCCGGGCGGCGGGTTCCGTTCGGCCTCGAGCCCCCCCGCTGAGGGCACGCTCCGGCCCGCGACGGCCGGCCGGGCGGGGGGAGTATGGTCACGACAGACGTGTCGGTAGGAGAAGTCGAGCAGCTCGAGGAGGTCAGGGCCCTGATTGCTCAGGGTCGCCGGTTCGGCGGGCTGACGGCCGCCGAAATCGAGCGGGCGATCGGCGACCTCGGCCTCGACGAGCGCGAGCTCGAGGAGCTCGGGCGGTGCTTCGCCAAGTGCCAGATCACTGTGACCGAGGAGCCCGAGGCGGGTCCTCGGCCGGTGGCCCCCGATCGCCGGTCGCCGGCGCCGGTGCCGGTGGCGGGCGAGGTCGCGGAGACCTCGTCGGATTCGCTCCAGCTCTTCCTGCGCGACCTCGGCAAGGTCCGGCTCCTCACTGCCCAGGAGGAGGTCGATCTGGCCAAGCGGATCGAGCGCGGCGATCTGCGGGCCAAGCAGCAGATGGTCGAGTCGAACCTGCGCCTGGTGGTCTCGATCGCCAAGAACTACCGCAACCAGGGCCTGCCCTTCCTGGACCTGATCCAGGAGGGGTCGCTGGGGGTGGTGCGGGCGGTCGAGAAGTTCGACTACCGCAAGGGCTTCAAGTTCTCCACCTACGCCACGTGGTGGATCCGCCAGGCGATCGTGCGGGCCCTGGCCGACAAGTCGCGGACCATCCGCATCCCGGTCCGCGTGGTCGAGAAGCTCAACGCCATCGCCAGCGCCGAGCGCAAGCTCGAGGCGCAGCTGTGCCGGCCGCCGACCATGGGCGAGATCACCGCCCAGACCGGGATCGCCGCCCCCGAGGTCGATTCGATCCGGCGCGCCGCCATGGCGCCGGTCTCGCTCGAGAAGCCGGTGGGCGACGAGGACGGCACCGAGCTCGGTGACCTGATCGCCGATCTGCGGACCGAGACCCCCTACGACCAGGCGGCCAAGATCCTCGGCCTGGAGATCCTACGGGGCGCGCTGGCGCAGCTCAGCCACCGTGAGCGGCGCGTGCTCCAGCTGCGCTACGGCCTGGGCGGCGAGCAGCCGCGGACGCTCGAGGCGATCGGCCGCACGCTGGCGGTCACCCGCGAGCGTGCCCGCCAGATCGAGTCACGAGCACTCCAGAAGCTCCAGTGCCTGGCCGACGCCGAGCACTTCCGCGAGAGCTAGTGGTCGGTCACTCCTTCTTGCCGGGGATCCGTCCGCCGACCCCGCTGACCATGCCCAGCGCCTTCTTGCGGCGCTCGCTCCCGGCCGTCTTGTCGAGGAAGTAGGTCCCGGCGGCGGCGGCGATCGCCCCCGGTCCGAACGGCCGCAGGACGCGGACGGCGAGCCTGAGCATCATGCCCCCGGCGGTGCGCTTGGCCGCTCTGCCACGGCGCCCCTTGCGGCGAATAGACAACATAGCCATCTCCTAGTGACGCGCTACCCGAGTTTGACCGCGCCAGCCTCCGACGAGCGAGGTCCGGCGCACCAGGAAGACTCTCATGCCGGCTGAGCTGCCGTCGTGTAGACCTCCCAGGTGGCCCGGGCGGCGTCGTCCCAGGACCAGGACGGCGGCTTGGGCGCCGGGCGCTGGACCCGCTCGGCGGCGTCCATGAGGCCGCGCATGTCGCCCCGGTCGACGAAGGTCGCCCGGTCGGCCAGGACCTCGCGCAGGGCGGGCACGTCGCAGGCCACCACCGGCGTGCCGCAGGCCAGGGCCTCGACGGTGGGCAGGCCGAACCCCTCGTCGTCGCTGGGGAAGACGAGGGCCCGGGCACCGCTGTAGATCGCCGCCAGGGCGTCGTCGGGAACGTGTCCGGTGAGGGTGACGTCGGGCAGCTCCCGCGCCCACTGCTGAGCGTGCCCGACCAGCACCAGGGGGAGGTGGTGCGAGGTGGCGGCGAGGGCGGCGACGCGCTTGCGGGGGTCGGGGTGCTGGAGCCCGCCCACCCAGAGCAGGTACTCCTCGGGCAGGCGGTAGCGCTCCCGGGCGGCGGCGATCTCCACCGCCGGGCGGGGGTACATGGCGGCGGCCGCCGCCTCGGGGATCACGCAGACGCGGTCGGGGTCGATGTTCAGCCGCTCGATCACGTCGCCGGCCACCGCGTGGGTGGGCACGATCAGGCGCACCGCCCGCTGGACGGCCATGTAGCGCAGACCGAAGCGCACGCCGGTGCGCAGGTACTCGCCGTGGCGCTTGAGGGGCACGACGTCGTGGACGGTGACCACCATCGGGCACGGGCTGCGCAGCAGGGCGCCGTCGATCCACGGCGAATGGAAGACGTCGGCCCGCCGCGGGCGGTGGGTCTCGACGATCTCGCCCGACTCGGCGGCGGTCTCTCGCAGGCCGGCGAGCAGGCAGCGTACATAGCGCCCGATCCCCCGCCGGTCGGTGTGGGCGCGGCTGTCGAAGGCGACCCTCATGCCGGCCCGGTCCACCGGGCGCCGGGCGGGGCGATCAGCCGTTCGACGCGGGCGGCGTAGGCGTCGGCGTCGAAGCGGCGGGCCGAGCGCCGGGCGGCGGCGCCCATCGCCTGGCGCCGGGCGAGGACATCGAGCACGGCGCCGGCCAGCTGGTCCGGACGCCCGGGATCGACGAGGCGGCCGGTGACCCCATCCTCGACCACCTCGGCCAGGCCGCCGACCCGGGTGGCCACCACCGGCGTGCCCACCGCCATCGCCTCGGCCAGCACCGTTCCGAACGGCTCCTGGTGGGAGGGGGCGACGAGCACGTCGACGTGCCGCATCAAAGCGGGCGCATCGACGGTCCATCCGTAGTGCTCAACCTCCCCGGCTGCGCGCACCGCGCCAACATATCCGGGATCGCTGTCGAAGGGGTCTGACCCGACGATCATCACCCGCGCTCCGGGCGCGCCGGCCCGGATCGCCGGTACGGCGGCGATCAGGTCGAGCGGACCCTTGCGGGGCTCGATGCGCCCGACGAAGGCGATGACCGGCCCGGGTCCCGGCGGCCAGGGAGGCGGCGCGTGGGGCGGATCGAGCTCGATCGGGCAGTAGACGACGTGGGCCCCGAGGCCGTGGAGCCGGTCGGCGACCGCCTGGGAGTCGGCGAGGACGACGTCGGCGGCCCGCCAAATGGCCGGCACCCGGTCGACCATGTCGTGGACGTGGAGCACCGTCCGGTGGCCGCGCATAGCGGGGAGCAGCCGTCCGCAGACGGTGCCGTTGAGGTAGATGACGTCGCGCCCGCGGGCCAGGCGGCGGGCCCGCGGCCAGGAGGCGACGGCCCGGGCGCCGGCGCCCCGGGCGAGGCCGCCGAGGGGCAGCGGCGCCCAGGGGAACCCGGCCTCGGCCAGAGGCCCGGGCCCCGGGGTGCTGAGGAGGACCTCCCAGTCGAGGCGCCCCAGCAGACGCAGGAGGCCGATCTCGGCGCCGCCGGGGTGGCTGGTGGCGCAGACCGCCCACAGGCTCGGCCGCCCCGGGCCCAGGCGTGGGGGGGCGGCGGGCGGTCGGGGAGACGAGCTCACCGGTGCAGGCTACGCTGGGCGGCGGGCAGCGGTGCCCGCGCGGGAGTAGGCGAGCGCCGCCCCGCGGACACATGGATCAATTCGAGCGGATCTGGGACGGCGTCCCCGAGGGCGCGGTGCCCGAGCACTTCGAGCTGCGCCGGGACTTCCTGCTCGGTGCGGTGGCGGCCGGGGAGCGGGTGCTCGACCTCGGCTGCGGTGAGGCGGCGTTCACCGCCGCCCTGGCCCGGGTGGGGGCCCACCCGGTCGGCGTCGAGGTGGCCGGGGAGCCGCTGCGCAGGGCCCGCGAGCGCCACCCCGGGCTCGAGCTCCACCTGCTCGACGGGAGCCGCCGCCTGCCGTTCCCGGACGCCCACTTCGACGTGGTGTGGGCGGGGGAGGTGATCGAGCACGTGGCCGACGGGCTCGGCCTCCTCGACGAGCTGCGCCGGGTCCTCGGCCCCGACGGGCGGCTGTTGGTGACCACCCCCGACCATTCCCGCCGGCTGGTGTGGGGCCTCGCCCTGCGCCGGACCGCCTTCGAGCGCCACTTCGATCCCCGTAGCGACCACGTCCGCTTCTTCACCGTGCGGACGCTCGGCCTGCTCCTCGAGGAGGCCGGCTTCTCGCCGACCAGCATCGTGCGCCGCCGCGGGGTGCTCCTGGCCCGGGCGGTCCGCTGAATGCGCGTCCTCCTCGACACCACCTTCGCCCGGCGGGGGCCGAGCGGGACCGGGGTCTACATCGAGCGCCTGGCGGCCGCCCTCGCGGCCGAGGGCGTCGACGTCGTCGAGGCGTGGAACCCGCGGCGCCGGACGCCGGGGCGGGGCGGGGTGCGGAGCCTGGCCAACCTCCTGGCCGACGAGCGCTGGACGACGATCGAGCTCCCGCGGGCCGCCCGGCGGGCGGCGGCCGAGGTGATCCACCACCCCCTGCCGGCCCACTCGTGGGGGGCGAGGCCGGCACAGGTGATCACCGTCCACGACCTGGCCTTCGTCGGCCTGCCCGAGCTCTTCGATCCCGCCTACGCCGCCTGGGCCGTCCGCGCCCACCGCGTGGCGGCGCGGCGGGCCGACGCTGTGATCTGCGTATCGGAGGCCACTCGGCGGGAGCTGGCCGACCGGTGGGGGGTCGAGGGCCTGGTCGCCCACCACGGGCCGGGGCAGGCCCCGGCGGTGGCGCCGGTGCGCGCCGCGGCGCGCCACTATCTCTATGTCGGCGACGACGAGCCGCGCAAGGATCTGGCCACCCTGCGGGCGGCCCACGCCCTGCTCGGCGCGGGGGCGGCGCCGCTGTGCATCGCGGGGAGCGCGGGGGCCGCGGTCACCGGCAGCGGTCTGGTCGGGCTCCACGCCGAGTCGATCGCCCTGGTGCACCCGGCGCGCAGCGAGGGCTTCGGCCTGACCGTGCTCGAGGCGATGGCCATGGGCACGCCGGTGATCGCCGCGCGCTGCCCGGCGATCGAGGAGGTCGCCGGCCCGGCCATCCGCTACTTCGAGGCCGGCGACACCCGCGCCCTGGCCGGGCACATGCGCCGGCTCGCCGCGGATCCCGCCGCTCGGGAGGCGCTCGGGGCGGCCGGGCGCGCACGGTCGGCCGCCTTCAGCTGGCCGGCGAGCGCCCGCCGGCACATCGCGGCGTATACCCTCGCCTGCCGATGAAGCTCGCCATCCTGGGAACCCGCGGCATCCCCGCCTCCTACTCTGGGTTCGAGACGGCCGCCGAGCAGATCGCCGGCCGGCTGTGCGACCGCGGGCACGAGGTCCACGTCTACTGCCGCCCCCACGTCGTCGACCCCCGGCTGACCGAGTGGCGGGGCGCGCACCTGGTCCACCTGCCGGCCATCCGCAACAAGTACCTGGACACCTTCACCCACACCCTGCTCGCCTCCCTCCACGCGGCCCGGACCCTGCGCCCGGACGTCGCCCTGTTCTTCATCGCCGGCAACAGCCCGCTGTGCATGATCACCCGCCAGGCGCAGATCCCCACCGTGATCAACGTCGACGGCCTCGACTCCGACCGGCGTAAGTGGCCGGCCCTGGCCAAGTCCTACCTGCGCTTCGCCGAGCGCAACGCCCCGCGCTGGTCGGATTGCACCCTGACCGACTCGAACGTGGTGGCCGACGTATTCGAGCAGCGCTACGGGACGCGGATCGGGGTGGTGCCCTACGGGGTCGAGGATCCCGGCTACGCGGGGACGCGCAAGCTCGAGGAGCTCGGGCTCGAGCCGCGCCGCTACGTCCTCTTCGTCGGCCGCCTGGAGCCGGAGAACAACCCCCACCTGCTGGTCGAGGCGTTCTCGCGGATCCCGGCTGCCCGGGCCCGGGGGATGAAGCTGGTGGTGGTCGGCGGGGCGCCCTACGCCGGCGACTACATCCGCCAGGTCCGCCGGCGGGGGGACCCGCGGGCGGTGTTTCCGGGGTACGTCTTCGGGCGCGGGTACTGGGAGCTCCTGCGACACGCCTACGTGTTCTGCGCCCCGACCGAGGTCGGCGGCACCCATCCGGTGATCCTCGAGGCGCTGGCCGCCGGCAACTGCGTGCTGGTCAACGACCACCCGCCCAACGTGGAGACCATCGGCGACGCGGGGATGACCTTCGTCGGGTCCGACGGCGTGCGCTCGCTGACCGCGGCGCTCGAGCGGTGCTTCGACGAGCCCGACCTGGTCGCCGACTACCGGGTTCGCGCTCTGGAGCGGGCCAAGCTCTACACCTGGGAGTCGGTGACCGACCAGTACGAGCGCCTGCTGGAGAGCGTCTGCGCCATGCGCCGCCACGGCGCCCTTCCGGCCGAGCTGCTCGACCGGGACGCCCCGCCGCCGGTCCTGGCCCGCTCCTAGGCGCGTCGACCCCGGCGGCGGCGACCCCGACGCCCGGGGGCCGACGGCCGGGGCCGGTCACCCCGAGCTACCGTAGTCAGCCATGCCCGGCCCGCCCACCATCGCTTCGCGCAAGTCACGGGCGGCGGTGGTGTCGATCGCCTCCAACACGGCGCTGATCGTCATCAAGGCGGTGGCCGGCGCCCTGACCGGGTCGGTGGCCATCCTCTCCGACGCGATCCAGTCGAGCATGGATCTGCTCGCCTCGCTGATCACCTTCTTCTCGGTGCGCAAGGCGGACGCGCCCCCGGACGCCGGCCACCGCTATGGGCACGAGAAGCTCGAGGACCTGAGCGCGGGGATCGAGGCCCTGCTCCTCCTGGCCGGGGCCGCGGTCATCGCCGTGCAGGCCATCCGCCGCCTGCTCGACGGCGGCCACGTCGAGCAGATCGGGGTCGGCATGGCGGTGATCGCCATCGCCGCCGCCGTCAACGTGGTGGTCTCGGCTCACCTCGGGCGGGTGGCTCGGCTCACCGAGTCGGCGGCCCTGGTCGCCGACGCCGCCCACCTGCGGACCGACGCCCTCGTCTCCCTCGGCGTGCTCGGGTCACTGGTGGTGGTCCGGGTCACCGGCGCGGAGTGGGTCGACCCGGCGGTGGGGATCGCGGTGGCGGGGGCGATCAGCTTCACCGGGGTGCGGATCCTCGTCGGCTCGGGGCGGCGCCTGATCGACGAGGCCCTGCCCGAGGACGAGCTCGAGGCGCTGCGCGCGGTGGTCGAGGGCTTCCTCGGCGGTCAGGTGGTCGGCTATCACGATTTGCGCGCCCGCCACGCCGGCAACCACCATCAGGTCGACCTCCACCTCCAGTTCACCGCCGACACCAGCCTCGAGGACGCCCATGCCCTCTCCCACCGTCTCCAGGACGCGATCAGGGCCGAGCTTCCGGGGACGACGGCGCTGATCCATCTCGAGCCCGAGGGCAGCGTCCGCCCCGACCGCTTCGGCTAGGGCTGGTGTAGCCTTGAAGGGTCGCTCGGCTGGTTGCCGGCCACCCGGCGGCGGACCCTCATCGAGTTCCCGGCGAGGAGAAGTCGATGGCGTCCACCACCGCGCGGCCTGACCACCACGAGGCTCCGAGGGGCGATCGGCCCGCCGCCGGGCAGGCCGGGATCGAGACCCTCCACATCGGCCTGCACGGCCGGCGCATCGGCTACCGCACCGGGGGAAGCGGGCCGCTGCTCGTCCTCATCCACGGGATCACCAACTCCTCCAAGAGCTGGGAGCCGGTGCTCGAGCTTCTGGCGGAGAACTTCACCGTGCTGGCCCCCGACCTGCTCGGCCACGGGACCTCGGCCAAGCCGCGGGGCGACTATTCGCTCGGGGCCTACGCCTGTCTCGTGCGCGACCTGATGATCGCCCTCGGCCATCGGCGCGCCACCCTGGTCGGGCACTCCCTGGGCGGCGGGATCGCCATGCAGCTGGCCTACCAGTTTCCCGAGCGGGTCGAGCGCATGGTCCTGGTCTCGAGCGGCGGCCTGGGTCAGGAGGTGAGCCTCGCCCTGCGGGCGGCGGCGCTCCCGGGGGCCGAGCTCGTGCTGCCGCTGCTGGCCTCCTCGCCGCTGCTGGATGCCGCCGGCGTCGTGGGCTGGCTGCTGGGCCGGATCGGCCTGCGCCCGAGCTCCGACCTGGCCGAGATGGGGGCCGGCTTCGCCTCGCTCAACGAGATCGAGACCCGCCGGGCGTTCCTGCACACCGCGCGGGCGGTCATCGACACCGCCGGCCAGCGGGTCGACGCCAGCGGCCTGCTCTACCTGGCCGAGGCGATCCCGGCGCTGCTGGTCTGGGGCGACCGTGACCAGATCATCCCCCTGGCTCACGGCGAGCGGGCCCACGACCTGATGCCGGGGAGCCGGCTCGAGGTGTTCGAGGGCAGCGGCCACTATCCCCACCACCACTCGCCGGTGCGCTTCGCCCGGGTGCTGCGGGACTTCGTGAGGGCGACGAAGCCGGCCCGGGTCGATGCCACCCGGATGCGCGAGCTGGTGCTCGAGCACGGCGAGAGCGCCGCCGCCGCCGGGTCGCCGCCGGCCTGAGGCGCCGCGGGCCGGGCGCTGCCTAACCGGTGGGCCCGGGGCGGGTGATCTGGACCTGCACGGCGGCCATGAGGTCGTCGGGGACGCCGGCGGGGTCGATCAGGCGCTCGAGGGCGAGGCCGTTGGAGAGCGCCAGGGTGACCAGCGCCCACCGGTCCGGGCTCAGCGCCCCGGCCGGTGGGCCGAGGGCGGCCAGGCTCGAGCGCAGGCGGCGGTAGCGCTCGGTGAAGTCGGCGAGGAGGGTCGGATCGCGGGCGGCGTGGACGAGGAACTCGATGGCCAGGAGGGAGAAGCGGGCGTTGCGCTCGTCGATCGGCTGGGCGGCCAGCGCCGCCAGCTTGGCCGGTCCGGTCCCGTGCTCGGCGAGCAGGTGGCGGGTGTCCTCAAGGCGGCGGTCGATGACCTCGTCGAGGAGGGCGAGGAAGAGCCCGGCCTTGCTCTGGTAGGCCGAGTAGACCGCTCCCTTGGTGTAGCCCGCCTCCTCGGCGATGTCGTCGAGCGAGGTGGCGTGGTAGCCGTAGTGGTTGAAGCGCCGCTCGGCGACGTCGAGGAGCTCCCGGCGGGTCAGTGCCGCGCGTTCGCTGCGGCTGAGGCGGGTCACCGCCCGACGCCGGCGCCCCGGTCGGCGATCGCCGCGTGCCGGCGGGCGTGCTCCTCGAGCGGCGCCAGCCAGTCGGCCGGGGCGACCGGACCGATGTGTCCCACGTAGCCGGGAGCCACCCGGGCCGCCCACGCCTCGGCCGGACGGCCGCGGACGAAGGGGGCGAGGTCCTCGGCCAGGAGCAGCGCCGAGACGTTGGGGGCGATCTGGAAGTCGGCGGCGTTGAGCTGCTCGCCGCCGAGGAGGCCCTCGGCGATCCAGGCGTCGATCTGGTCGAGGCGCTCGGGCAGGAGGGCCATGTCCTCCCGTCCCGCCTCCTCAGATGCCCGGTGGGCGCCGGTGGCCAGGCGGACGATGAGGGGGGCGAGGAGTCGCAGGGCCAGGCGCATGGGGAGGCTCCGCTCGACGGTCATCACGCTGGCGAACGCCTTGGAGTCGCGCTTGGCGCCACAGTAGAAGATGCGGCGGGTGGCGTTCTGGAAGCCTTCGCCCCAGCGCTCGGCGTCCTCGACCGCCTTGCGGCGGACCGGGTCGCCGGGAAACAGCGGGCGCTCGGGGACGAGCTCGTCGAGGGCGCGGGAGATCCAGCGGGTCCCCTGGACGCGGCGGCCGTCGATCTTCAGGGCGGGGACACCCATGGTCTCGAAGCCGAGGGCGAGCATGATGAAGGCATGGGCCCCGGGCGGGAGCTTCACCTCCCGGTAGGTGAGCCGCTTGTGGTCGAGCATCAGGCGGCCGGTCATCACCGAGTTCGAGCCGGGGAACATGTAGAACTTCACCTGGTGGGGCACGGGGCCTCCTTCACGGGGCGCGGGGGGCACCGGCGGCGGCGGCACGCGTGGCCGGTGCATACCGTCGGTATTCTGATACCGACGGTAGGTGAAGTCAAGCCGGCTGGCTAGGTTCGGGCGGGGGCGGGGCGGCCGAGGCCGGCCCGGGCGTCGGAGACGCGCCAGCAGGCGCCGGCCACCAGGCCGGCGCAGACGAGCACCGCCGGCCACGCCCCGATGACCAGGGCGAGGAGGTGGGAGGCGATGAACGCGGCGATCCCGACCCCGCCGAGCAGCGCGGCGACGCGGGGTCCGTCGCGGCGCAGCCACACCCGCACGCACCAGATCCCGGCGAGGAGGAGGACGACGCCGCCGAGCGGCCTCGAGCCGCTGGCCACCGCCACCGCGTAGCCGGCGAGGAGACCGAGGCCGGCGACGGCGGCGCTGGGCACGGGGTTCACGGCCCACAGCCTAACCGGGGACCGCCTACCTGAGCTGCCAGGTGCTCCAGTCGTTCCCGTAGACCGGGTGGAAGACGGCGGCGGCGAAGTCGATCCGATTGGAGAGGAACTTCGGGCTCTGGCCGGCGCCGAGGACGAAGAAGTAGGCCTGGCGGGCCACGTATTCGTCGAGGGCCGCCCAACGGGGGCCCACCGAGCCGAGCTGGGTGGCTGGGACCTTGCCGAGGGCGGCCAGCTCGCGCTGGATGCGGGGGTCCTCGACCTGGGAGAGGTTCTGGTTGTTGACCGGCTGGATCGCCGCGGCGTCGAGGAGGAGGTAGTAGTCCGACGGGTTGGGGAAGTCCGGGCTCCAGTTGGCCAAGCCGGTCTGGGGGTTGAGCTTGAGGTTGCCGACGGTGGGGATGTA
This sequence comes from Solirubrobacteraceae bacterium, assembly GCA_034664565.1. GTDB lineage: Bacteria > Actinomycetota > Thermoleophilia > Solirubrobacterales > Solirubrobacteraceae > Palsa-513. The sequence goes on along the minus strand of JAXDHJ010000101.1, from coordinate 6,425 downwards.
CTGGGCGTCGGAGACGAGCTTCTCGGTCGCCTTGAAGCCGATCTCGTCGAGCACGCTGGCGTAGTAGTCGGCGTACTCGCGGTAGGGGCTGCGCATCTCGCCGAACACGGCGACGGGCGCCCCGGCCAGGCCGGCCTGGGCGACGAGGGCCCGGGCCCGGGCGAGATCCGGCTGCTCCCCGTAGGGGCAGGGGGCGGACGGGTGGCCGATGAGGCCGGGCGGCAGGAAGTAGCACCCCGGAGCGATCGAGGCGCTGCTCAGGCGGGCGACGGCCTGGCGGTCGACGGCGTAGGCCACGGCCTGGCGGGCGCGCAGGTCGCTGAACGGCTTGACCTTGGTGTTGAGGAAGAAGTAGTAGCTGGCCAGGGACGGCTCCACCGTGAAGCGGTCGGCCGCGCGGGCGCGGATCTGCGAGATGAGGGCCGGGGGGATGGTGTCGCCCCAGTCGAAGGCATCGGCCGTGTTGCGCAGCACGGACTCGGCCTCGCTCTGGACGTTGGAGCTGACCCTGACGTTGACGTCGACATGTCCGGCGGCGATCCCGGGCAGGGGCTTCCACCGGGGGTTGCGCACCACCGAGAACGACTGGTTGGGCACCACCCGGGTGATCGTGTAGGGCCCGACGCCGGGCGGCGGGTGGTTGGTCAGGTTGGTCAGGGGGGTGCCGGCGGGGACGAGGCCCGAGGACGGGAAGGCGAGGACGTTGGGGAAGGCGCCGTAGGGCGCCACCAGGGTGACGGTGATCCGGCCGGTGGCGTTGTCGGCGACGATCCCCGAGATGGTCTTGGCCGTGCCCCGGTCGAAGGCGGCGGCGCCGGCGATGTTCGTCGTGTAGAAGGACTTGCCGCCCCAGTTGAGCTTGATCGCCCGCTCGATGGTGTAGGCGAAGTCGCCGGCCTTGACCGGCGTGGCGTCGGAGTAGGTGAGGCCCGGGCGGAGGGTCATGGTGTAGGTCCTGCCGTCGGGCGAGACCTGGGGCAGGGCGCGGGCCAGGCCGGGGATGACCACCCCGCCGTCGACTCCGTCCTTGTGGGCGTAGGTGTAGAGCCCGGTGTAGGTCAGCCAGGTCGCCTCGGCCGACTCGGTGTTGAAGGCCAGCGCCGGGTCGAGGTAGTCGAAGGCCGCGCCCTCGACGACGGTCACCGTCGCGCCGGGGCCGGTCGGCGCGGCGGGTCGGCCCGAGGAGGAGCAGGCGCCGATCGCCGCGGTGGCGGCGAGGGCGACCAGCGCTCGACCGACCCTGCTCGCCGGCTTGGCCACGTGACCCTCCTCGGAGACTCGACGGCCTGCTCCGGAGGCCGAATGTGTCAAATGTAGTCCACGCCGCACCGGGCGTGGAGTGTCACACCTAACGGACCCGGACTCCGACCACGCGGCTGCGGATGATCTGGTGGGTGCCCGGGCGGTTCCAGCTCAGGCGCAGGAAGCCGGAGGTGGGGATGCGCACGCGGGCGTCGACATAGCCGCGCTGGCCGTCGCTGGGCACGGTGGCGATGGTGCGAAAGGCGCGTCCCCGGCTCGGGCGCAGCTCGACCGACACCTGCTGGGTCGTCCCGTAGGCGGAGAGGCGCACGAAGCCCCAGACCCGGAGGCGATGGTTGCGGCGCACGGTGGCCGACGGCAGGTAGACCGGGAGGCGGTAGGCGGCGTAGGCCGGCTTGCGCTTGCCGGCGTGGAATTCGAGTCCGGTCTGGAAGCTCGCGCCCGCCCGGGCCAGCGCCGTCGCCCCGGGCCGGGTGCTGTCGTCGCGCAGGAGGAACTGGGAGAGGGTGCGCACGTGGGGATTGGTGTAGGCGATGAACTCCGACTGGTTGAGGTAGGCGGCCTGGCGGCTGAGGGAGACCCCGATGGGGCTGGGCGGAGTGGACTGGTAGCCGAACTCGGTCAGGTAGAGCGGCATCCCGCCGGGGCGGTCCTCGCCGTAGGCGCCGAGGATCCGCTGGAGCACGTCGGTCAGCCGCCCGAGGCTGGCGATGGTGACGAAGTCGGGGTCGGCCGGCGCCCGGTTGGGGGCGAAGATCAGCTCGTAGGGGTGGTGGGCCCAGCCGCTGGCCATGAACAGCCCGGGATGGTCGGTGATGAAGCGGGCGGTCCCGGCGGCGTCGACCGGGCAGCCGCGGACGGCGGCCGTCGCACCCCGGAGGGGGTGGTATGAGTCGTCGAGGCAGTAGAGCTGGCGGATGAAGTGGAGGGGCTTGATCGCCCCGGTGCACACACTGGCCCGGCGGGCGGCCGAGCACGGGGGCAGTCCCTTGGTGTTGAGGCCCTTGGGGGCGGTCTCCCCGACGAGGATGGTGTCGCTCCCGTGGCCGGTGGCGGTCAGGGCGGCGTAGGCGGCGTCGACCAGGGCGCGGTAGATGGTGGGAGCCCGTTCGATCAACCGCCGGCCGGCCCCGGGCACGAGCTGCGGGGTCAGCCACCCCGGCTGGTTGGGCTCGTTCCAGATCGCCCAGTAGTCGACCCGGGGCAGCGGGGCCGGCGCCCCCGGGTGCTGGGGGTCGAAGGTCGGCTTGGGAGCCATGAACGTCCCGCTGTAGCGGGTGGCGACGGCGTGGACGAAGTCGCCGAACGCCTTGGGCTGGGGCTCGAAGGTCGCCTCGATGTCGGCCCGGGGCGGGGAGCCGGTCGCCCAGAGGGGGGCCGGGTCGGTGACGTTGAAGTTGACGGCGATCCCCTTGGTCGCCGCGTAGGTGACGATCCGGTCGTAGCGGTCCCACGATCCGGCGGGATAGGCGTTGGGGTCGGCGGCGTCGAAGCTCGGCCGCGACTTGGACTTGGGCGAGGGGGCCACCAGCCCCCAGAAGACGGAGACCCGGACCCGGTTGACCCCGAGGGCGTGGAGGGTGTCGAGGGTCTGGGAGACCCCGACCGGCGTGTTGTAGACGAGGAGGCTGTCGTCCTGGAAGGTCGATTCCCGGGGGGCCGGCGGCGCAGCCTGGGCGCGGGGGAGCACGGCCCCGAGGCCGGCGAGGACGGCGGCGAGGACGAGGATGAGCAGACGCCGGGTCATGAGGTGCCCGCCGGGGCGGCGGCGGCCGGTGGCCTGGTGGTCACCGCGGCCGGACCCGGCGCCGCGCCCGGCCCGCGCAGGGTGTCGAGGTACTGGGTGATGCCGGCGTGGGACTGGGGGTCGAGGTAGAGCGCCGGTCCGAGGTCGCGCAGCGCCCGGGCCCGGTCGCCCTGCTGGAGGTCGAAGGCGGCGAGCTGCTCCCAGGCGGTGGCGTTGGCCGGGGCGAGGCCGACCGCCGCCACCAGCGCCGCCCGCGCCGCCGCCGGGCGCCGGGCGGCGGTCTCGATGGCGGCGAGGTCGAACAGCGGCTCGACCGAGAGGGGGTCGCGCGCGGCGGCGGTGATAGCCGCCGCCCGGGCGGCCGGGTAGTCGTGGCGGGAGAGGGAACTGAAGGCGGACGCCGCCGCCTGCTGGGAGCGCAGGGGCTGCCACTGCGACCAGGCGATGGCCAGGGCGAGTCCGATCACGGTGAGCGCCGCCGCCGCCCGTCGCGGCTGGCCGCGCAGGGCGGCCAGAGCCGGTCGGGCGGCCTCGGGCACCGCCAGGTGGGGACCGCGGCCGGCCACCCAGCCGGCGCACAGGAGGGCGATCGCCGCATCCCCGGGGACGAACCACGTCCAGTCGATCGCCGAGTGGACGGTGAAGAGGATGACGCAGGAGATCATGGCCAGGAGGCCGATCCGCTCCGGGCCGTGGGGGAGCGCTCGAGCGCCGGCGGCCCAGTCGAAGGGGTTGGCGGAGCGGATCGCCGCCCGGGCCCAGGCGGCGCCGAGGAGGAGGCTGAGGACGAGCCCGACGACGCCGAGGTCGGCCAGGGTCTGGACCACGTAGCCGTGGGCGTGCTGGACCTCGAGGGTGTCGCTGCGGTAGAAGGTCCGGGCCGTCGGGTAGGCGCCGGCCCCGACGCCGACCAGAGGATGGTCGCGGGCGATCTTCAGGGCGTCGTTCCAGTAGCGGGCGCGGACGCTGCCGACCGCGGTCAGGCGGCTCGGGTCGTTGGGCGGGGTGGTGGCGTGGGGGTCGGTGAGCGAGGTCCAGGCGTGGGAGATCGAGCCGCCGAGGCCGCGCGAGCTCGCGGCCAGGGAGCCGACCAGGGCGACGGGGACGAGGGCGAGGGCGATCACGGCGGCGATGGCGACCCGGCGGCGGGTCTGACCGGTCGGCGGCCGGCGCGTGGCGGCGAAGCGGACGGCCAGCCCGGCGGCGCCGACGAGGACGGCCATCCCGACCAGCAGCAGCCCGAGCAGGTGGCCGTAGTGGAGGCGGGCGGCGAGTACCACGTGATCGGCGCTGAGGGCCGGCCTGGAGAACGCCCAGGCCACCACGGGGGCGGCGCCGAGGCCACCGAGGACGAGCACGCTGAGGGATCGCAGGCGCAGGGGGACGGCGGCGAACCAGAAGGCGCAGGCCACGACGAGGGCGAGGAGGGCCCCCCGGGAATAGGCGAGCATGAGGGTGACGAGGAGCAGCATCAGCGCCGGGTAGGCCAGGGCGCCGACCGCCTCGTGGCCGCCGCGCCGCGACCCGAGCCACAGGCAGGGGGGGACGGCGAGGGCGGCGGTCAGGCCGACGGCGTTCCAGTAGCCGAACGGCTCGCGCAGGCGGGCGTAGACCTCGTCGGGGCTGAGCGCGCCGGGGAACACCCGGGTGGCCAGGGCGTAGGCGCAGACCGCGAGGCCGGCGATCATCACCCCGGCGAGCACGCTCGTCCACCGGGCCGGTGCCAGGCGGACGAGGGCGACCGCTCCGAGGAAGGTGAAGGCGTAGGCCAGGGTCCGGCTGCCCTCGATCCACGACGCGTCGGGGGCGAGCGACCAGATCACCGAGGCGCCGGTGAAGATGGCCAGGGCGAAGAGGAGGCCGATGGCGGCGGCGCCGTGGACCGGGGCACGGGTCTCGAGGGCGAGGGCGCCGACCACCAGCGCCGCTCCGCCGAGGGTCAGCCCCATCTCGACCGGGACCTGGGTGTCGAGGGCGAGGCCGCCGCCGGCGGCGAAGCAGATGGCGCTGAGCACGGCGCCGATGCCGGCCGCCATCCACGTGCCGCCGCTCAGACGCCCGAGCACCACCGCCGGAGCGGTGGTCCGGGCGTGAGCGCGGTCAATCGGTCCGGCGTGCGCGGACAAGGTTCCTCGCGTGGCGGCCGCAGACGGCCATGGCGATGAGGATGAGCGCCCCGAGGGCGATGAGCAGGGGGGTGGGCAGGGTGTTGAGGATCGACGAGGTCCGGGTGGCCACCACTCCCGGGCGCAGGAGCCGCCCGCCGACGTCAAGCGCCGCGCCGCCGCCCTGGCGGGCCTGGGCGACCGCCGCCCGCTCGGCCGGGGTGGCCAGGCTGAGGGGATCCTGGCGGGGGTTGACCGCCGCCGCCCCGGCGCCGGGCGCCGCCGCCGGGCCGCCCCCGGGGCTGGCGGTGCCCGACCCAGTCGAGGACCCGCCGGCGCCGCCGGCGGCGGTGAGCTGGGCGTGGCGGATGACCCCGGCGCAGTCGCTGTACTCGGCCACGTCGGTCGGGAGGTTGGCCAGGGCCTGGGTGTAGTCCTGCTGGGAGTAGTGGCCGGCCACCCGGCCGTTGGTCAGGCAGTCGCGGATCAGGGCCTGCGGGCTGGCTGGGGCGGCGGCCGGGAAGAGGAGGAGGGCGAGCAGGGCCAGGGTGCCGGCGGTCCGGCGGACCGCGCGCGCGGCAGAAGGCCTCGGCGGCTCGGAAGAGAACCTAGGCATCGGGCCACGCTACCAGGGGATCTCGGTCGAGGCCGGCACTACGGAGGGCGGCGGCGAAGCCGTCGGCCCAGGCCGCGTGGTTGAAGGCGCGGACATCGCGGACGCCGTGGAGGCCCAGCCGGGCGCAGAGGGGAAGGTCGCCGGCCACCCGGCCGAGGGCCGCCGCCAGGGCGGCGGGATCGCCGGCGGGAACGACGAGGCCGTTGCGCCCGTGGCGGACCAGGCCGCCGGCGGCGGCGCCGACCTCGTCGGAGGCGATGATGGCGGTGCGCTGGTTCATGGCTTCGTTGACGACCAGCCCCCACGGCTCGCGGAAGGACCCGGTCCGCAGCGAGGGCACGACAAGGACGTGGGCGCGGGCGTAGAAGTTGCGCAGCTCCGCGCGCTCCCGGCCGCCCGTGACGACCTCGAGGCGGCCCTGGCCGTCCCAGGCGGCGCGCAGCGTGGCGAGCCCCTTCTCGGGCGCGTCGCGGCCGACGAAGAGGGCGGTGAACTCGTCGGCGGGTGGTTCTTCCGACGGCTCGCTCCAGAAGGCGTTGTCCACCGACTGGGGCGCGACGTGGACGCGCCGGGCGCCGCGCCGTTTCACGTAGGCCGAGACGTGGTCGCCGTAGGTCACGACGGCGTCGGCCGTGCGGTAGATGCGGCGCATGAGCGGTGCCGCGGCCAAATGGGCGGGGGTGCGCGGGGTGGC
>JAXDHJ010000100.1:0-6355 GCA_034664565.1 Solirubrobacteraceae bacterium | reverse complement strand
AGGGTGCTCGGGAGGGCGTTGATGATGTTGGGGATGATCGACACCGCGCCCTGGGCGACGGTGTAGACCAGGTCACTCAGCGCCGGCTGGGCCGACTGGGTGACCAGGGTGCGCCCCTGCTTGACCTCGGCGGACCGCGCCTGGCGGGCGGCCGCCACCGAGTGGTGGGTGACCACGCGCCAGCCGGCGACGGCGACCGAGGCCTGGATGATCGGGGCCCCGGCGGTGCGGACCCCGAGGGCCTCGAGCTGGCCCGGCTTGAGCACCAGCACCTGGCAGTCGCCGGTCCGGGGCAGGCACACCCCCGGTCCCTGGACGACGACGCCCGGGTTGACCAGGAAGGCGGCGGCCCGCCCGCTCTTGAGGACGCCGAGGTACTCGATCAGCGGGTTGGTGGCCGAAGGCAGCGGGCTCAGCCGCTCCAGGCCGCTCAGGCTGCGGGCGCCGGTGGCGTCGACCACGTTCATGTCGACGCTGTAGGAGTCTCGCCGGCCGAGCTTGGCCAGCTGCGCCTTGGGAGACGGCGTCGACACCGGGGTGTTGGTGGTGGCCGGACGGGTGGGGAGCGGAGTGGTGGTGACCGGGGTGACCGGCTTGGTCGGCGTGGCCTTGACCGGCGTCACCGGGTTGGTCGGCGTGGTGTTCGCCGGCGTCGTCTTGGCGGCGGCGCCGGTGCCGGCGCCCGTGGTCTTGACCGTGACGGCGGACGTCGGGTTGGCGGCGGGCGCAGCGGTCTTGGCCGCCGTGGCGCCCGACGCCGCGGCGGCGGCGGCCCGCACCCGGAAGGGATCGAGCTCAGGCTTGGTGTAGCGAGTGGCCGACGGCGTCCCCGGGCCGGCCACCGAGGCCAGCGCGGCGGCCGGCGACGGTGTCCCCGGAGGCGGGGTGACCACCGTCGGGGGACCGGCCACCGGCGGGGCCGAGGAGCCCGAGCCGGAGAGCACGACGGCCCCCACCGGGACGAGCACGGCCACCGCGGCGAGGACGATCACCACCGGCAGGAGGCGCTTGTCGACGAGGTCGGCACGTATGGAGCGCAAGAAGTTCATCGGAGGAATCCTCACCTGGTCGGAGTCGTCGAGGGTGCGACCGCGGCCGCGGGGCTGGTCGTCGGGGTGGCCGGCACCGAGGCGGTGGCGGTCGTTCCGGTCGGTGCGCCCGCGCCCGCCGCCGGCTGCTGGCTGTAGGCGGTCGCGGTAACCGCGGCCTGGGTGGTGCCGGCCGGGGCGGTCGAGCTCTTGGTCCCCGGGGCGGCGCCCGCCGCCTGCTGCGGGGTGAGGGCAACCGACTGGATGGTCAGCAGGCGGCCGTGGGCGACCACCTTGTTGCCCTGGAGCAGCGTGTAGTTGGTCACCGAATGCAGGAAGCGCTGGAGGTCGATGTAGCCGCCGTTGAACGAGAAGGTGAAGCTGATCGGCGAGAGGCCGCCGGGAGCGCTGCCGGCGCCGGGGGCGGCTGGCGCACCGGGAGTCGGCGTGGCCGAGGCCACGGTGATCACCTTGAAGTCGACGCGCTTGTAGTGGGAGGTCTTGTCGAGGGAGACGAGCAGGCGCGGCACCCCGTCGTCGGCGGGCACCGCCTTGTAGAGCGACTTGACCACCCGCAGGTTCTCCGTGTAGTTGGCCTCGGCCACCTTGGCCGCGGCCAGCTGCGACTGGGCGCTGCCCAGGCGGGCCTGGGCCGCGGTGAGCTGGGTCCCCAGCTGGGCGGCGTCGTGGCGCTTGGGGCTCACGAGGCCGATCCAGATGGCGGCGAGCCCGGCAGCGGCCACCAGCGCACATACAACGAGTCGATCGCGCGGCTTCATCGGGTGCTCCCTGCGGTCGGGGATGTCGCGGTCGACGCCGTGACACCGGTGGGGTTGGTGGTCGAGGTGGAGGCGGCCGCGGCGGCCGCGTAGGCGAGGTTGGCGGTGAAGCTGGCGCCCGGGCAGCCGACGCCGGTGGGCGCCGTGCCGCTCGCCTTCTGGGAGGTGGCCAGCGACACGCTGCTGACGCCGACGATGCGATGGAGGGCGACGAGCACGCCCGCCACCTCGCTGTGGGTGCTGGCGCACCCGGTCAGCGCCACCGACGGCCCGCCGGGAGTCAGGGCCGCCGCCGTGCCGGGCGTGGCCGCCGCCGGGGCCGACGGACCGCCGCTCAGCGCGGACAGGGTCACGTCGTTGGGCAGGGCTCGAGCGATCTGATCCATCGATGCCGCCCAGTCGAAGCGCTTGGCGGCCAGGGTGGCCACCGCCTGCTCACGGGTCTGGCGGATCCCGGCGAAGGTCACGTAGGGCTGAAGCGCCCCGGCCTGGGCCTGGACGACGTCCGCCTGGGCGCCGACCTGGGTCAGCTTGCTCTGGCGGTCGGATACCTGGCTCGAGGAGACGGCGTAGAGGACGCTCATCACCACGAGCACGACCAGCCCGGCGAGGACCACGTAGACGGCCCCCCCGGCCCGGCCGGCGGCACCGCCGGCACCTCGCCGCTGATCTGGCGGAATCAGGTTTACGGCCCTCATGACGCACCCTCCTCGATCGCCAGTCCGGCGGCGACTGTCAGGCGGCTGGCCGGCACACCGCCGGCGGCATCCGCGCTCATCTGGGAAACGAGTCCGGCCTCGACCGGCATTCCGAGCTCGGCGCTCAGCACCCGGTCGAAGCCCGCGACGTCGAGCGCCGCCCCGCAGAGAACGGCTCGGGCAACCCCGGTGCCGGCTCCCTGATCCTGGCCGTGGTGGAAGTCGAGAGAGTTGCGCACCTCGGCGGCGATGCGGTGGATTCCTTCGACCACCGCGGCTCGGGCCACCTCCTGGTGCCCGCCGGCGGCGGGCTGGGCCTCCTCGCCCCCATCGACCGGCCGGCGGGCCACGTCGGGATGGCTGTCGGCCACCAGCTGGCGGGCCTGGGGCAGGGCGACCTGGCAGCGCTCGGCCACGTCGGCGACGATCTGGTCGATCCCACCTCCGATCACCCGCGTGAACTGGCAGGTCTGGCCCTCGGCCACAGCGAGGTTGGTCAGGCCGCCGATGGCCAGGTAGAGCACCCGTTCGGCCACCGGCCCCGCGGGCGGGGCCAGAGCCCGGATCATGGCGAAGGCCGAGAGGTCGATGCCCTCGGGACGAAGCCCGGCGGCCCGGGCGGCCTCGAAGACACGCTCGACCATGTCGCGGCGGGCGGCGACCAGGACGATCTGCTGGCGCGGACCGTTCGGGGTCTCGGCCACGCCGAGGGAATGGAAGTCCATGATCACGCTGTCCAGCGGCATGGGGATCTCGTCCTGGGCCTGGAAGCGGACCGCGGTGGCCAGCTCCTTGGGATCGGCGATCGGGGGGAGCTCCAGCCGGCGCACGACGATCCGCTGGTTGGCCACCCCGATGCGCACCCGCCGGGACAGGCCGCTCGTCCTGAACAGCTCGGCGAGGGAGGCGGTGAGAGTGGCGACGTCGCTCACCTCGCCGTCGCGGAAGACGTCGGGCGGAAGGGGGATCCCGGCCGCCCGCTCGACCGAGGCCTTGCCCCCGTCGAGGTGGACCTGGACGGCGACGATCCCGCTCGGTTCGATGTCCAGACCGACGAGCGCCTGGGCCGGGCGACGGTGCTCGCCGCCGCGGCGGAGGCTGCCCATGGATGGGATCGAGGCCGAGGGGCGCCGGAGCTTGATCGGCTGGCTCAGGCGACCCTTGCTCGCGGACTGCTCCGCCGGCTTCACCTGACTGGCGGGAGCCTCGACCGGGTGCTTTCGCGCCGGCATCGAGGGCCGCTTGAACTTGATTGGCTGGTTTAGACGGTTGGGCATCAGTTCAATCTCTTTTTGGGGGACTGGCGCCTGCTGTCCAGCGCCTTCCGTCCCTTCATCGGCCTCCCCGCAGGCGAGCATTAGCGCCGACTCGAACATCTGGCCAGGCACCCGAATCGACCCGGTTCGGGGGGCGCCGCCGTCTCACCGTGTGGCCGTCCGCGAGCGGGCGCCGGCGCGGGCGCCCGAGGGCGGGCGGGCTAGCCGAGGCCGAAGGCGTCGAGGTAGGCGGAGACCAGGGCGTCGCCGGCGAAGATCCCGACGATGCCCCCGAGGGCGAGGAAGGGGCCGAAGGGAACCCGCGTGGTCCGTCCCGCGGCCACCCCGACCCGGGCCATGACCACTGCCCCGGCGACCACCCCGCTGACCAGGGCGATGAGGAGCGCCGGGCCGACCGCCCGGCCGAGGAAGAGGCCGAGGACGGCGGCGAGCTTGGCATCGCCCATCCCCATGCCGCGGGGATAGGCGAGGACCGCGACGAGCAGGAAGAGCCCGGCCGCCGCCCCGGCGATCAGGCGCTCGACCTCGCCGCCGGGGTCGAGTGCGCTGCCGAGGACGACGGCGGCCACCGCGGCCGGAGCGGTGATGGCGTTGGGGATGATCTGGGTGTCGAGGTCGATCAGGGCGATGGGGACGAGGACGAGGACGAGGACGATGCCCAGCGCCGCCGGCGGCGCCGTCCCGTCGGCGATGACCACCCCGGCGCACAGGGCGGCGGTGGCCGCCTCGACCAGCGGGTAGCGGATGGAAATCGCCTCGCCGCAGCTGCGGCACCGTCCGCGCAGCCAGAGCCAGGCGAGCACCGGCACGTTGTCGTAGGGTCGGATCGGCGTCTGGCAGGACGGGCAGTGCGAGGCGGGCACGGCGAGCGACTCGCCCCGCGGCAGGCGGTAGGCGACGACGTTCAAGAAGGAGCCGATGATCGCCCCGAGGAGGGCGGCGAGAGCGACATAGGCGGCTTGCATGTGGACCGCCACCCTATCCCCGGGCGCGGCCCGGACTGGCGGGGCGCCCCCTCAACGCGGCGTGGCGGGGCGCCCTGGGCACACCCGCCACGCTTCGAGACCGCTGGACGGCGAGGGCTACCAGCTGCTGGTGGAGTTGCAGCCGCCGGTGCTGGCCGGCGTGCACGAGCGGGTGACGATGCCGCTGACGTTGGTGATCTTGTAGGTCACCGGGGTGATCGACCCCGAGGTGACGCTCACCACGAAGCCGGTGAGCGAGGCCGAGACAACGGTCAGGCTGTGGGGGACGTTGGTGGGTGTGGCCGGGAGGGCGGCGCTCAGCGTCGGCTCGATGACGGCGAGCTGGGCGGCGGTGGGGGCGTAGTTCTGGTTGTCGGTGAAGTAGGTCTCCTCGGCGGTCTGGGCCGTGCGGACCACCGCCTTGGCGTTGGCGTCGTTGGCCTTGCCCTTCTGGTTGAGGAAGGACGGAATGGCGATGGCGGCGAGGATGCCGATGATGAGGATGACGACGAGGAGCTCGATCAGGGTGAAGCCCTTCTCGGCCTGGGCCTGCGAGCGCAGCTTGGGGAGCATGTGAATCCTCCTGGGATCCGTTTGGCGTTTTCTTTGCGCCAGCTCCGTTGATCGTGCGCGCCGCGGTCACGGCAACCCGGCTATCTCGGCGACCCTCGAAGAGGGGAATCGAGACCCGTGGCTTTGCGTCACACCATCGCTGGTGTTTTGCCCTTGGCACCTCGGCTCTGGCTCTCCTGCCGTATCGGTAGGCCGGGGTGCTGACATTTGACTCATGGACGCTTGTTCTACCGACGGAGTCACCAGGTGCCGAGGCCGGAGGCCGCCCCTCCGCTCACGTGACACCCGCTGGCCACCGTTCCCGACGGCACGTTGCACACATGCTCGACGACCCCGTCGGAGTGGCGGACGACGGCGAAGATCACACCGGTCGGCGAGCTCACCTCGACGTCGAAGGAGTTCTGCGCCGTCTCCGGCGGTGCCCCGCCCGGGGCGACGGCGCCGAACGGGTTGGTGCTGGGCGCATGGGCGACGAGGCTGGCCACCGAGGCGAGCGTCGCCTCGATCACGCCCAGCGGCGCCGCTCCGGCGACGTAGGTCTGGGCGTCGGTGTAGTAGGTCTCCTCGGCCAGCTGGGCCGTCCGTACCAGGGCCTTGGCGCTTACGTCCCTGGCCTTGTCGCGCTGGTTGATGAAGGACGGAATGGCCAGGGCGGCGAGGGTGGCGATGATGAGGATGGTGACGAGCAGCTCGATCAGGGTGAAGCCGTCCTGGGCCCAGGCCTCGGCGCGGCCCCGAGGCCTCATGGCGTTTTCTGGCTGGCGCATGGGACCTCCTCCTTGCTCGCCATGGGTGTGATGGGTCGGATCCGGGGCTGAAACGCGGCGTGGCGGGGGGCTCTCGCCCACCCGCCACGGTCCGCCTCTGGTCTATGTCGGGACTACCAGGTGCTGGTCGAGTTGCAGCCCCCGGTGCTGGCCGGGGTGCAGGTCCGGCTCACGGTGCCGTCGGAGTTGCGGATGATGTGGTAGGTCACGCCGGTCTTGGAGACGGCGGAGACGTCGAACGAGTTGGCTGCCGTGGCGCCGGTGCCGC
>JAXDHJ010000099.1:0-5636 GCA_034664565.1 Solirubrobacteraceae bacterium | reverse complement strand
GCGGCGCGGCATCGGGACGCTGATCCACTACCCCCGGGCGGCGGCGGACGGGGCGCCCTTCGCCGCCGCCACCGCCGGCGCCGCCCCCCGGGCCCGCCGGGCCGCCGGGCGGGTCCTGAGCCTGCCGCTCCACCCCCACCTGGCGGAGGGCGAGCAGGCTGCGGTGATCGACGGCCTGCGCGCCTGGTCGGCCCACCGGCCCGCCTAGGCCCCGCCCGCTCCGGGGCGGCGGAGGAGGAGCCCGCGGTGGCGCACCTCCTCGGGGGCCCCGACGATCTCGAACGGCGGGTGGATCAGCAGCTCGCGGGCGAGCTCGAGCCCGGCGGCCGCCGCCGCGCCGAGGAGCTCCTCGCGATTGAGCACCCAGCCGAGGTACTCGGTGGCGTAGCCGTAGGCGCCGGCCCGCTGGAGGACGACGAAGCTCGGAACGTGGTCGACCAGGCCGATGCGGGTGATCAGGAGCAGTTCCCGCGTGACCCCGGCCAGCCGGGCGAGCAGGTCCCGCCAGTCCTCGACGTACTGGAGCGCGCTGCTCGCCACCACAGTGTCGTAGGACTCGGCCAGGCCCTCGTCGTCGTCGTGGAAATGGACGGCCGGGTTCAGCCGGCGTCCCTCCCGGGCGACGGCCGGGAGCTCGCGGACGTGGTAGTCGAGCTCGAGGTCGGGGAGGAGCGCCCGGGCCAGGGCGTGGTGATGGCCGAGTGCCCCGCCCCAGTCCAGCACCGAGACCGGCCCCCGCCCGCGGGACCCGCTCCGAGAGAGAGCCAGGACGACGCAGAGGTGGGCGTTCTGGTCGAGCACCGATTCCCGGCGGATCCCGGCGCCGCGCGGCGCCTCGTGGCCGACGCCGAGGGGCCCGGAACCGGCGATCGCCGCCAGGAACTCGGGCCAGCGGCGGGCGTAGGTCGCCGCCACCTCCGGGGCATTCCACCCCCGCGCGCACGGATGCGCCGGGTCCCGGGCGCGGGCCCAGCCCTCGGGGACATGCTCCCACTCGGGCGCCGCGGGTGCCGGGGCGCCGCCCGCGGGTGACCAGAGCCCGGAGGGGTAGCCGTCGGCGACCACCGCGTCGATCATTCCCATCCGCACCCCGGCGGCCAGCATCCGCCGGAAGAGGCCCCAGTCCGAGGGGATCCCGTAGAGCGCGTCGGTCAGCTCGAGCGGGAAGATCGGCCCGAGGCCGGCGTGGTAGATCGCCATCTGGAGGGCGGCGTGGCCGGCCTCGGGCGGGAAGCGGCCGAGCTCCTCGGCCGGCCCCCCCTCCGGGCGGTGGATCGCCACCCGGCCGTAGGCGAGCTCGAGTCGCCGGGACCGGGCCGCGTCGAGCAGGCGCTCGAGGTGGTCGGGGCGGAAGGCGTCGTCGTCGTCCAGCGGGGCGATCCAGCGCCCGCCCGCCCGCCTGACCGCCTCGTTGTAGGGGGGGACGCCGGCCACCAGCCAGCGGGCCTCGGGACCGGACGGGTAGGGCCCGCGGTAGGGCAGGTTGTGGAAGCGCAGGCGCGGGTCGCCGAAGCTCGCGACGACGGCCGCGGCCGCCGCCGGGGCGGCGTCGCCGACGACCACGACCTCGAAGCGCTGATAGGTCTGGGCCAGGACGGACGGCAGCGCGCGCTCCCCGAGCAGGCGATGGTTCTCGTAGGTCGGGATGACCACGCTGATCAGGGGCTCGGGCTCCTCGAAGGCGACGGGGTAGCCCGGGTCGGCCCGGAGCTGCCACAGTCGCTCCCGGCGCCCCGGGGCGTCGTCGGCCAGCGCCAGCAGCAGGGCCTCCGTCCGCTCGGTCTCCCGGGCCTCCCGCTCCTCCCCGGCGGCGCGGAGCCCGGCGATCTCGGCCCGGAGCGCCGCCTCCGACTCGATCACGCGCTCCCGGGTGTCGCCGACCGCGGCGGCGATCGTGCGCAGCCGCTCCCGCAGGCCGGCGACCGGGGGCGGCAGGCGCATCAGCGGGGAGGCCGCCGCGGGGATCCGCCCGGTTCGGGGTGGGCTGGGTGTGTCACGCGGACCGCGCGAGGGTCCGCCGGAGCACGGAGCTACCGGCCGAGGCGGCGAACTTCATCAGTACCGCCGAGTACACCAGGCCGTCGACCAGGGGCCGATGGCCGGCGTCGAACTTACGGTAGAACCGGCCCATCGCCCGGTGGAACGCCCAGTTGGTCCGGAGCGTCCGGTGCTGCCCGGTGACACCGTGCTTGACATGCAGGACGGTGGCCTGCCCGCAGTAGATCACCTTCCACCCGTGACGTCCGAACCGGCGACACCAGTCGAGGTCCTCGCCGTACATCCAGTAAGCCTCGTCGAGGAGCCCCACCTGCTCGATGGCCGCGCGCCGCACCATCATGCACGACCCGCTCACAGCGTCGACCGGGGCCTCGTCGAACTCGCCCACCTCGACCGCCGCGTACCCGGATCTCCCCCGTGTCGCGGTGGGGACGAAGTGGCGCAGCGCGCCGCGCAGCGTGGGGAACCTCCGCTTGGCGTTGTGGTCGGCGACGCCGGCCCGGTCCACCAGCCGCGGTCCGGCGGCGGCGGCGCCCGGAGTCCGCCGGAGCACCGACACCAGCGCCTCGATCGCACCCCGGGGAACCTCGGTGTCGGGGTTGAGGACCAGCACGAACTCACTCTCCGTCCGCTCGATCCCGACGTTCGTGGCGGCCGCGAAGCCGAGGTTGGTCGACAGCGCGTGGACCGACGCCCACGGGTGTCGGTGTGCGACGGCGTCGACCAGGTCGTCGGTGGATGCGTTGTCGACGACCGCCGCCGAGAGGTCCACGTCTACCGGCCTGGCGTCACGAAGCGAGTCGAGACACGCGTCGACCAGGGCGACCGACCCGGTCGCGGTCACGATCACCGCGGTGACGGTGGTTTGCCGGCGGTCGGCGGAAGGGGGTGGGCCGTCACCTCGGCCGGCCCGCGGGGCAGGCGGGAGCTTCATACTGGAAGTATGGCCGTCCGGCTATCGGTGGTGGTGATCAACTACGAGCGCCCGGACATGACCGCGCGCTGCCTGACCGCCGTGGCGGCGGCGCTCGGCGAGGCCGGCGTCCCCGGCGAGGTCGTCGTCGTCGACAACGGCTCCCGGGACGGCTCGGTCGAGCGGCTGCGCCGGTTCGTCCCGCGGGCGCGGGTCGTGGCCCTGGCGACCAACGGGCCCCTCCCGGCGGCGCTCAACCGGGGCCTGGGGGCCGGGAGCGGGGAGTGGGTCCTGATGCTCAACAACGACGTCATGCTCGAGCCCGGCGCGATCGCTGAGGCGCTCGCCGTCGCCGCCGGGCGTCCGGACGTCGGGTGCGTGGCGCTCCAGATGCGCTTCGCCTCTCGACCCGACGTGATCAACTCGGCCGGGATCGGGGTGGACCGGCTGGGGATCCCGTTCGACCTGGGCATCGGAGAGCCCGCCAGGCTACACCCGGACGATCCGCGCGAGGTCTTCGGGGCCTGTGGGGGCGCCGCCCTCTACCGGCGCGAGATGCTCGCCCGGGTCGGCGGCTTCGACGAGAGCCTGGGCTTCGGCTTCGAGGACGTCGACCTCAGCTGGCGGGCGCGGATGCGCGGGTGGACGACCGTGCTGGCTCCCCGGGCCGTGGCGCTCCACGCCCACGGCGGAACGGTGGCCGCCGGGTCGTCGTTCCGGGCCTACCAGGGTGGCCTGAATCGCGTGCGCATGCTCGCCAAGCACGCCCCCGGTCGCCTGCTCGCCCGGTACGGCGTCGCGATGGTCCTCTACGACGTCGCCTACGTCGCGTACTCCCTGGTGCGCGAGCGCTCCCTGGCCCCGCTCGCCGGTCGCCTCCGGGGTCTGCGGGAGTGGCGGGCCTACCGGCGGGCCGGGCGCGACGGCCGCCGCCCGGTCGAGCTCGCACCGGTTCAGGGGCTCCGGGCGGCGCTCCGGCGCCGGGCCGCGTGGTCGCTCTCGAGCCCGACCGGCGCGGCGGCTGAGGTCGAGGGGCGAGCCTGACCGGCGAAGCCGGTTCAGCCCGGCTGCCGCAGGTCTCCCGCTTCCTCGGCCAGGCGACGGGCGGCCCTGACCAGCCGGGGCGAGCGCACCCAGACGACCTGACCGACGCCGGCGAGCACGCGCGTGAGCGGGAGGAGGCGGGGGTGGTGCTTGGCCACGTAGCGCTTGATCGAGCGCAGGCGGATGGCGTGGCGCAGGCGGCGGTCCATCTGGACGAAGGCGTCCCCGCCGCGATGCGCCGCCCGGGCGTCGCCGACCACCACGTTGCGCCGGCCGCCGGCCAGGCTCCGCCGCGCCAGGTCGACGTCCTCGAACCAGAGGAAGAAGCCGGGGTCGAAGCCGCCGAGGGCGCGCCAGGTCGAGGCCCGGGCAAGGAGGCAGGCGCCGCCCGGCTGCTCGACCTCGGCGACCCTCCCCGGCTCGGGGTAGTCGACGGGCCGGTGGCCCCAGCCGCCGAGAACGGTCCGGATCGGCAGGGTCATCGCCCTGGGCAGCCGGGCGTGGTAGGGCCGGAGGCCGTCGTCGAAGCACGGCGCCCCCACCCCGACCCGGTCGTCGGCGAGCACGACCCGGGCGAGCTGGTCGAGCATGTCCGGCGCCGGGCGCACATCGGCGTTGGACGCGCAGACCAGGTCGGCCCCGGCGTGGTCGAGCACGCTGTTGGCGGCGCGACCGTAGCCCTGGTTGCGTCCGGCCCAGACGATCCGGGCGGCGGCGGGGGCGCGGCGGCGGAGCTCGTCACGCTGGTCGGCGCCGGAGCCGTTGTCGACGATCGTGACGGACGCCCGCACCCCGGTCGAGGCGAGGTAGGCCGTCGCCGCGTCGGCGGCCGATCCGGACGTGTTCCAGTTGACGATCGCCACGGCGACGGTCGGGGGGCCGGCGCCGGGGGCCGGGCTCGGGGTCGCGTCCGGTCGCTCGCCGGGTGCTGGGGGCCTCGGCGCGGCCGGGGGGTGGGCATCTCGAACCACAGTGGAGGCGGCGCGGGCGGCGGGACATTATCATCGACCCTCGCCGAGTCCCGCAGTCCCTGGAGACGAACCTGAGCCTCACGATTCCCTCCTCGGCCGCCCGGCGCCTGCCGCCGGTCCTCCTCTCGCCGATGGCCGCCCTCCCGGCCCTGTGGCTGCTGGGGACCGCCGGGGCCCAGATCCATGTGCTCGCCGTCCAGCGGCCGTGGTCGAGCACCGCCTGGCTCGTGATCCTCGCCGTGCCGGTCGCGTTCCTGGCCGGGGCGGTGGCGGCTCGCCTGATCGTCCGGGGCCGGGTTCCCCGGGCGCCGGCCTCGCCCGGCCTCACGAGCCCCCGCCGACGCATCCTCGTCGGCCTGCTCCTCGTCGGCTTTGCGGAGCTGGCCCGCGAGTTCGCGACCGGCGGGTCGGTGCCGCTCCTCTCCTCGAACATCGACGCGGCGCGCACCCACGTCTCGGCGGGCCCGCTGTCCCTCCTCACCGGGGCGCTCACCGTGTGCCTGATGCTCGCCCTCGTCTCCCCCCGCCGCCTGAGCGCCCGGTCGGCCCGCCCGGAGATCGCCGTCGCGGCGGCGGCGATAGCCGGGCTGGTGCTCGGCGGGGGACGCGAGACGGTGCTCGTCCCGCTGGCGTCGGCCCTCATCGCCCGGGCCTTCTACTGGCGGCCGCCCTCGGTGCGGGCCCTCGTGCTCACCGGCATCCTCGGTCTC
>JAXDHJ010000098.1:0-8214 GCA_034664565.1 Solirubrobacteraceae bacterium | reverse complement strand
TCGAGGAGTTCGCCGAGGGACGCCACCAGGCGCCAGCGGTCGGATCGGGCGCCGGCGCGACCCGCGGCTAGGAGGGGACCCGGGGGTGTGCGGTCCGACGGGGTCCCCGCCCCGGGGCCGGTCCGACCCCCCGAGGGTCGGGCCGGCCGTGGGGGTCCCCTACTCCACGCGGGAGAGAATGCGCAGCTGCTCGAGTGAGCGGCGCAGAAGGCGCGAGACCTGCATCTGGGAGACGCCGATGCGGGCGGCGATCTCGGTCTGGGTGAGATCTTCGACGAAGCGCAGGTGAAGGACGAGGCGCTCGCGCGCCGGCAGGTGGCGCAGGGCCCCGGCGATGGTCACGTTGGCCTCGACCAGGGCGTAGCCCTCCTCCTCCTCCCCGAAATGCTCGCCGTAGCTCGCGGCCTCGCCGTTCTCCGACGGCCGGGGCGCGTCGAGGGAGAGCGCGTCGTAGGCCTGGGCCGCGGCCAGGGCGGCGAGCACGTCCTCGGTGCTGAGCTCGAGGTACTCGGCCAGCTCGAAGACCGTCGGCGGGCGCCCGGTGGCGCTGGTCAGCTGCTGGCGGGCCTGCTCGACCTTGAGGGCGCGCTCCTGCGGGCCGCGGGGGACATGAACGGCCCAGCCCGAGTCGCGGAAGTAGCGCTTGAGCTCGCCGAGGATGGTGGGCACGGCGAAGGAGGCGAAGGCGTGGCCCCGGCTGACGTCGAAGCGGTCGAGGGCCTTGATCAGGCCGAGCGAGGCAACCTGCAGGAGATCCTCGAACGGCTCGGACGAGCGGTCGTAGCGGCGGGCCAGGCTCCGGGCCAGGGGCATGAAGCGGGCGATGAGGACGTCCCGGGCCGCCTCGTCGCGGTCGGCCTGCCAGCGCCGGAAGAGCTCGGGGAGATCTTTCTCCCGGGATCCTGCGACGTGCGCGCGGCGAGGTACGGTGGTAGTTGCAGTCATCGGACGATCTCCTTCTGGGTCCGGTCTCCCATCCGGGCGAGGGTTACCCCGGAAACCGGGTATCCATGCACAGCGCACCGGCCGTTCTGCGGCTCCTGCGCCGGAGTGGAGATCGCTCATCAGCAAGGCAAAGGAGGCGCAGATGACCAGTGCAACCGTGCTCGAGGTTCCGTCGGAGCCGGCCGGCCCCGACGTCCCGCTCGATCCGCCGCTCGAGGACCCGGGCGGACCGGCGATCGACAACCCGATCGAGAACCCGATCGACGATCCCGGCGGAGCGCCGATGCCGCCGGACTCGGTGCCCGGCAGCGTGCCGGCAGAGATCGACACGCCGACGCCCGGCGGTCCGGAGATCCTCTGATCCCGGCGAAAAGGGGAGGTTGGGACCGGGCCGTTGCGGGCCCGGTCCCAACCGGTCAGCTGCTTGCTGACGGAGAGTCGGCGGCGGGGGGGCTCCAACAGCGGGGTCCAGTCGCAGGAGCACGACGCCGACTCAGTGGGTTGCAGGCCTGTATTACCCCCACCCCCCGGCCGCTAAACCCGGCGGTGAGATTTTCCTTGGGGCCCGGCGCAATCGGTGCCTCGACGGGCGCGTGCCGCCCCCACCGCCTTGCGGTTTCACCGGCGACTCCCCGGGTACCCACTCGGTGTGACCCTGCCGTCCACGCTTGAGCTGCCCGGACCGATGCCCGTCCCCGGGGGACCGGGACTCCCCGGAGGCCCGATCCCGGCGCCTGACCCCCAGCCGCCCCGACCGGCGCCCGATCCCTCCCCGCTGCCCCCGGACCCGAGCCCGCGCCCGATCTGAACCCGGACCGGCCGGTGGCCCCCTTCGAGGACGTGATGGGTGAGCTGGACTCACCCATGTTCATCCTCACCTGCCATCCCCCGGGCGGCCGGCCCGCCGGTTGCCTGGTGGGCTTCGCCACCCAGACCTCGATCGATCCACCGCGGTTCCTGGTCTGCGTCTCCGAGCGCAACCACACGCACGCCGCGGCGCGGCGGTCCGACGTCCTCGCCGTCCATCTCGTCCCTCGTCAAGCCGGGGAGATCGCCGCCCTGTTCGGGGGCGAGACCGAGGACGACCTCGACAAGTTCTCGCGCTGTGCCTGGCACCCCGGCCGCCACGATGCCCCCATCCTCGAGGACTGCCCGAACTGGTTCATCGGGCGGGTGCGGGAGCGGTTGGAGCTCGGGGACCACACCGGGTTCCTGCTCGAGCCGGTGGCCGCCCATCACCAGCCCGGTCACCGCGGGCTGGGCCTGCAGCGGGCGGCCGAGGAGATCGAGCCGGGCCATCCCGCCTGACCGGAGCGGCCCGGCGGCGGTGGGCGCACGCGTCGGGCGCCGGCGCGGGCTGGTCGCCGATCGGCGGCGGTCGGGTCAGGCCTGCTGCAGCGCGGCCGCGGGGCGCAGCGCGAACTCCTGCGCGATCAGCTCGTAGGAGCGCCGGCGGGCCGTGTGGTCGTGGGTGATGGTGACGACGATGACCTCCTCGGCGCCATAGCGCCCGGCGAGATCCTCGAGATCGGCGCGCACGGCCGCCGGGGGGCCGAGGATGAGTCGCCGTCCGCCGCTCCCGCCGGCGCCGCCGCCGTCGTGGGCGAGGAAGCGCAGCGCCTTCTCCACCGGCGGCACCGGGATCAGCCGACCGGCGCGCAGGAGGCGGATCGCCATCTTGCTGCTCGCGGCGAGCCGCTCGGCCTCCTCGCCGGAGTCGGCGCAGATCACCGAGGCGGCGACCGCGACGCGCGGGGCGGCCAGCGTGGCGGAGGCGGCGAAGCGGTCGCGGTAGATCGCCGCCAGCTCGGCGCCGTGCGGGTTGATGAAGTCGGCGAAGGCGTAGGGGAGTCCGAGCTGCCCGGCCCAGATCGCGCTCTGCTCGGAGGAGCCGAGCAGCCAGGGCCGGGGAACCTCGGGGCGTCCGGGGAGCGTCGCCGCCAGGCGGCCGAGCGGATGCCCGGCGGGGAGCCGGCCGTCGAGCAGCCCGAGCAGCTCCTGAAGCTGCTCGGGGAAGTCGTCGGGCGCCTGGAGGCGGCGATCGCGCTGGAGGGCGAGGCTGGTGCTCGGGTCGGTGCCCGGCGCTCGCCCGAGGCCGAGGTCGATGCGCCCGGGGAACAGTCCGCTGAGCATGGAGAAGGTCTCGGCGACCTTCAACGGGCTGTAGTGCGGCAGCATGATGCCGCCGCTGCCCACCCGCAGGCGGGACGTGGTTGCCGCGATCGGTCCGATCAGCGCCTCGGGGCTCGGCCCGGCGAGCATCGGGCTCCCGTGATGCTCGGCCACCCAGTAGCGGTGATAGCCGACCTCGTCGGCCAGGCCGGCGAGGTCGAGGGTGTTTCGCAGCGCCTGGGCTCCGGTCGAGCCCTCGGCGATCGGCGACTGATCAAGGACGCTCAGAACGAGTCGGGCCACGAAGGTGATTGGACATGCAACCGGTTGGGGGGGCCCGGGAGCGGGGGAGGGGCCGACTCGTCCCTCGGTACTCCGAGGCCCTCCCCGGACCCGATGGCTCACGACCATGACACCGAGTGGGTCCTTGCCTTACGGCGGCGGCTACCACTTCACCGCCTCGGTCTCCGCCGTCCGGGACACGCTCGCCGCCGGTGGAGGGTGCTACGACCGGCCCTCCCGGGAGGGCCGGTCCGCGGCACGGCGGCCCGGATAAGACGCAGGGCCGCCGTCAGGCAGGGTCGACGCCGTAAGCGGCTACCAGCGCCCGTACCACCGGCGACGGCTGCCGGCGGCCATGCCCGACTCGGCACCGCCGATGAGGAAGCCGATCGCCCAGAGGATGAGCGCGGCGACGAGGACGAACCACAGCAGATGAAGGGCGAGCCCGCCGAGTCCGAACACGGCGAGAATCAGGAGCAGCACAAGCAGGGCGACCATCATGAACCTCCTTGTTGGATGATCCTGAAATACCCGCCGGGTCGGGCAAGTAACCTCGGCGTGGACGTTCGTTGACGCGTATCGCCGCGTGCCCGCGGTCCCGGCCCGCTAGGCGGCGTCGGAGAAGGCGGCCAGGCGGGAGTCGGCGGCCAGCTCGGCCAGCGCCTCCCGCTCGATCTTGCGAGCGGCGGCCAGCGAGAGTCCGAGCTGCTTGGCGGTCAACGTCAGGGGCAGTCCCTCGCCGTCGCTGGAGAACCCGAAGCGCAGGCCGAGCACGGCCCGCGCCGGGGGCGCCAGCGACTGGACGGTGCGCCGGATGGTCTCCGCCCGGTCGCGCTGCTCGGCGAGCTCGGCCGGCGAGGGGTCGGCGCTGGGCAGGAGGTCGCCGAGCTGGGTTCCGCCCTGGTCGTCGACCACCCGGTCGAGGCTGGCCACCGTCCGCGCCGCGCCGTTGAGGCGCTCGACGTCCCCGGTCGGCATCTCCGCCGCCACCGAGAGCTCCTCGAGGGTGGGATCGCGACCGAGGCTGGTGACCAGGGAGCGCTCGACGGCGGCCAGCTTGCGCTCGCGCTGGGCCTCGACGGCCGGCAGGCGGATGGCGTGGCCGCGAGCGGTGAGCCCGCGCTGGATCGATTGGCGGATCCACAGGGTGGCGTAGGTCGAGAAGCGGAAGCCCTTGCGCCAGTCGAACTTCTCGACCGCGCGGATCAGGCCGAAGACGCCCTCCTGGACGAGCTCGTCGAGCTCGAGGTCACCGGCTCCGCGGTAGCGACGGGCGATCGACACCACCAGGCGGAGGTTGGCCTCGATCATCTCCTCCTTGGCCCCGAGATCGCCGCGCTCGACACGCCGGGCAAGCTCCTTCTCCTCATCGGCGCTCAGCAGCCTGTGCCCGAGATCGAGCCCCTCGCTCATTCGCCCCCTCCTCTCTCTCCTCGGATCACTCTCGCTCTAGGCGCATACCCCGCTTGGACCGCCTCTACTCAGGGCCCCCGGCCCTCACCTCAGCACGAGTGGTCGACGAAGAGCCTGGCCTTCGCTCCCGCGGCCACCCGGATGCCGGCGGGCGGACTGGTGGCGCACACCGTCCAGTTGCCGCGGTCGAGGATCCCGAACACCCCGCCGCCCGAGGTGTCGTGGCCGATGCCCAGCCGATCGAGGGCCAGCTCGGCCCGGTCGAGCTCGGTTCCGACCAGCGAGGGCAGCGGCGGCGGGAGCGCACCCGCCGGCGGATTGGCGGCCGGCAGGCAGATGAGGATCGGCTCCGGGGCATGACGGTCGATCCGCGCCCACCTCGCCGCCGCTCCCGCCCGGCGGCACGGCCCGCCCTCGATCGGCGCCGCCACCACCCGGGCTCCCTGGGTGCACGAGGCCGCCCGGCAGACCACGCTGTCGCCGTCCCCGACCGCCGCCGCCGGCGGCGAGGCGCCGCGGGCGCCCCGTGCCGGCTCCCCTCGCGGACCTCCGCCGCCGGTGAGGACAAGCGCGGCGGCCGCGACGCCCGCCACCGCCACCCCCACCCCGGCCAGCCCCACCGCCGCCGCCCGGGGGGGCCGGCGGCCGCGGTCACGCGGCGGCGGGAGGTCGGCCCGGGTCGGGGCGGCCAGGGTGGGCGGCGTGCCCCGCGTGCCCCGCGTAGTCCGCCTAGCCCGCGTACCCAGGGGTGGCCCGAGCGCGGGGTGGGCGGCGGCCGGGCGGGCGAGGGCGGCCCGGGCGGCGGCGGCCAGCTCACCGGCCGAGGCGAAGCGATCCTCCGGACGCCGGGCGGTGGCTCGGACCACCACCTCGCCCAGGCCCCCGCGGGGTAGAGGCGGGGCGCCGGCCACCACCGCCGCGCGCCCGCTCGCCCCCCGGCCCGCGCCTGGGGGCGCCGTCCCGGTGAGGGCGGTGCGCAGGACGCACCCGAGGGCGTAGACGTCGGCCCGGGCGTCGACCCGGCCGCCGGCGACCTGCTCGGGCGCGGCGTAGCCGGCGGTGCCGACCCAGCCCGGCGAGGTGGCCGGGCCGCCGGCGGTGAGCGAGGTGGCCACCCCGAAGTCGCTCACGTAGACGTGGGGGGCCTCAGGCGGCCCGGCGAGGAGGAGGTTGGCCGGCTTGACGTCGCGGTGGACGAGGCCGCGGGCGTGGGCGGCGTCGAGCCCGGCGGCCGCCTGCTCGATCACCGCCACCGCCAGGCCCGACTCGAGCCGGCCCGAGGCGGCGATCAGGCGCTCGAGGTCGGTTCCCTCGACCAGGCGCATGGCGATGAAGAGCACGCCGTCGTCGTCGCCGGCTTCGAAGACGGGGATCACGTTGGGGTGGTCGAGCGAGGCGGCCAGGCGGGCCTCGCGGACGAAGCGGGCCCGGAAGGCCGGGTCGGCGGCCCGCTCGTCGGCGATCACCTTCAGGGCCACCGAACGGCCGAGCCCGGGCTGGTGGGCGCGCAGGACGACCGCCATGCCGCCCCGGGCGATGACCGACTCGATCCTGTAGCCGGCGATCAGCTCGCCCGGCAGCAAAGGCACCGCCCGGTTATAGGCCCCGGCGAGCCAACTGGCAAGCCGCCCTCATCCCATGGGATGAGACGGCCCCCGCCGATCACCCCTGCGCCGGACCGCAGGTTCCCCCGGGCGCCCGATGCGGGCGCCGGTGGCCGGGCCTAGGTTCTCTTCCATGACCTCCACCACCGAAACCCGCGGCGACTCGCTCGCCATCCAGACCCGTGACCTCGGCAAGAAGTTCGGCACCCGAGCCGCGCTCGAGTCCATCGACCTCGAGGTGCCGCGCGGCACCGCCTTCGGCTTCCTCGGCCCCAACGGCGCCGGCAAGACCACCCTGATCAGGCTGCTGCTCGGCCTGGCCGAGCCGAGCGCCGGGTCGATGCGCCTGCTCGGACGCGACCTGCCCGACCAGCGGGCGGCCGCCCTGGCCCGGGTGGGGGCGATCATCGAGGAGCCGCGCTTCCACAGCCACCTGACCGGCAGGGAGAACCTGCTCGTCCATGCCGCCGCCCGGGAGCGCTCGGCCGAGGACCGCATCGGCGCCTGCCTCGAGCGGGTCGGCCTGGCCCCCCGGGCCGACGACAAGGTCAAGACCTACTCGCTGGGCATGCGCCAGCGGCTGGGGATCGCCCGCTGCCTACTCGCCGACCCGGAGCTGCTCATCCTCGACGAGCCGATGAACGGACTCGACCCGGCGGGCATCCTCGAGCTCCGCCAGCTGATTCGCGAGCTCGTCGACGAGGGGCGGACGGTGATGCTCTCCTCCCACCTGCTCGACGAGGTGGAGAAGACGTGCGACGCCGCGGCCATCGTCGACGACGGGCGGATCATCGCCCAGGGCTCGATCAGCGAGCTGCGCAACGGCGGCGGCGGCGGGCGGGCGATCGACATCGACTGCGAGAGCCACTCGCGGGCGGCCGGGCTCCTCGCCGCCGTACGGGGGGTGGGGGGCGCCACCGACTACGAGGACCTCCTGCGGGTGACCCTCACCCCCGAGGCCCCGGTCGACCGGGAGATCGTCACCGAGCTGTTGCGCCGCCTGCTCGGCGAGGGCATCGCCGTCGGCCGGGTGACGCCGGTGACCCACTCGCTGGAAGAGCGCTTCCTGACCATGACCACCCGTCTGGAGGACCGAAGCTGATGTTCGATCTGAGATTGATCCACGCCGACGCGCTGAAGCTCGGCCGCCGCTACGGCATGCTCGCCGTCTCCCTGCTGCTCACCGTCGGCATCGCCGCCATCGTCTTCGCTGTCACCGCGGTCCAGCACGCCGGTAACCCGGGGAGGTACGGCCCGGCCGGGGGACTGCACAACTATCAGGGCTCGATCACCTTCCTCTCGGTGATGGTGTTCGTCGTCGCCGCCATCGTCGGCTCGACGGCCGGGGCCCAGGACCTCGAGACCGGCGTCTTCCGCGACCTGGCGGCCACCGGCCGCAGCCGGGTGGCGCTGTTCGGAGCGCGCGTCTCCGGCGCCCTGGTCATCGTCCTGCCCATCGTCGCCCTGACCGCAGCACTGACCGCCGGGGTCTCGATCGCCCTCGCCGGATCGCTGGCCGCACCCGGCGTCGGGGCGATCACCAGCGGGACGCTGGCCCTGGCGGCCTCGGGCGCCCTCGGCTGCGCCGTCGCCGTCGGACTGGCGGCGCTGGTCGGGTCGCGGGGACCGGTGATCGCCATGCTGCTGGGGTTCGAGCTGGCGATCTCGCCGCTGCTCTCGAGCATCGGCTTCCTCGGCGACATCCGCCAGGCGATTCCCTACAACGCGCTCTACCGCATCGCCGGCGGATCCCACCCGGACATCCCGATGGCGCTGGTCACGGCGATCGTCGTGCTCCTGGCCTGGGCGGGCGCCGCCTTCGCCGCCGGGGCGTGGCGGACGAGGACCCACGAGATCT
>JAXDHJ010000097.1:0-2536 GCA_034664565.1 Solirubrobacteraceae bacterium | reverse complement strand
GACCCGCGTCTACTCGGAGGGCATCGCCAACGTCCTCGAGGCCATGCGCTCCCACGGGATCGGCCGGCTCGCCGTCATCTCGGCGGCCCCGGTCGGCCCCCGCGGCGAGCAGCCGTTCCTCGAGCGGCGGGTGGTGATGCCGGTGCTCGAGCGGCTGTTCGCCTGCTACGAGGACATGCGCCGCTCACTCGAGCGTCGGGACCTCTACGTCGAGCGGCCTTCGTCGCCAACTAGCCATCCCGCGGTGGCTAGACCACCAGACCGTGGCGGATGGTGTTCTCGCTGGCCACCCGGGGCTCGACGAACTGGAGGAGGTAGTCGGGGCCGCCGGCCTTGGTGCCGTTGCCCGAGAGGTGGTTGCCACCGAAGGGCTGGCGGCCGACCACGGCGCCGGTGATGTGGCGGTTGACGTAGAGGTTGCCGACCGGCAGCTCGGCCATCGCCCGGCGGACGTGGTCGGGGTGGCGGGAGAAGAACCCGGCGGTGAGGCCGAAGGGGCTGTCCTCGACGGCGGCGAACGCCTCGTCGAGGGAGGCGACGGTCTCCAGGGTGAGCAGGGGTCCGAAGATCTCCTCGGCGAGGATCGGCGAGTCGGGGCGGAGGTCGGCGACCAGGGTGGGGGTGACGAAATGTCCGGGGGCGGGCAGGCGCCGCGGCGCGGTGAGGATCCGGCCGCCGGCGTGGGCGAGCTCGAGGTAGCGCTCGACCCGCTCGCGGGCGGCGGCCTCGATCAGCGGAGGGACCTCGGTGGCGAAGTCGTCGGCCCGACCGACGACGAGCAGGTCAATCGCCCCGGCCAGGCGGCGCCCGAGCTCCTCGGCCAGCGAGCTCCCGTCGGGAGCGCGGGTGGCGGCGACGAGGACCCGGGCGGCGGCCGAGCACTTCTGTCCGGCATAGGCGAAGGCCGACTCGAGGACGGCCGGGACCACCTCGTCGAGGTCGGCGTCGCGGTCGACGATGACACAGTTCTTGCCGCCGAGCTCGGCCACCACCCGCTTGAGCCGGCGGCGGCCGGGAGCCACGGCGGCGGCCCCGGCGAGGATCTCCAGGCCGACCGCCTGGGACCCGGTGAAGGCGATGGTCTCGACGTCGCCGCCGGCCAGCTCCCGGCCGATCTCCCCGCCGCCGAGCAGGAGGCCGAGCACGCCGGCGGGGACACCGGCCCGGTGGAGGATGTCGACCAGCCGCGCCCCGCAGGCCGGGGCCTGCTCGGCCGGCTTGAGGACGACGGCGTTGCCGGTGGCCAGGGCGGCCGAGGTCATGCCGGTGGGTATGGCGAGGGGGAAGTTCCAGGGGG
The DNA here is from genome assembly GCA_034664565.1 of Solirubrobacteraceae bacterium. GTDB lineage: Bacteria > Actinomycetota > Thermoleophilia > Solirubrobacterales > Solirubrobacteraceae > Palsa-513. The sequence goes on along the minus strand of JAXDHJ010000097.1, from coordinate 1,239 downwards.
CGATCACCGCGGCCACGCCGCGGGCGGCGTAGGTCAGGGAGTTGCGCTCGCCGGGCGGGGAGATCAGCTCCCGGCCCTGGTCGAGCTCGACGGCGCCGCGGGCGTAGTACTCGAGGAAGTCGATCGCCTCGGCCACCTCGGCGTCGGCGTCGCTCCACGGCTTGGCGCACTCGCGGAGGATCAGGGCGCAGAGGTCGGTCCGCTCCGCGCGCATGCGGGCGGCGGCGCCGAGGAGGATCTCGGCCCGCTCGAGCGCCGGCCGCCGGGCCCAGGCCGGGCAGGCGGCGCGGGCGGCGGTCAGGGCTCGGTGGACGTCGGCGGCGACAGCCTGGCCATGCTCGGCGACCACCCGCTGGGGATCGCCGGGATCGGTGGAGTGGGTGCGCCCGTCACCGGCCACCGGGTCCCCGTCGATCAGCGAGGACAGCGCCTGGGGGCCCCGGGTGTCGAGCTCGTCGAGGGCGGCGAGGTGGGCGGCGCGGACGGCGGGACGGCGGAGCTCGGCGAGCGGCTCGTTGACGAAGGGCGGGATGGTCACGGCGCGCGCAGGAGCTCCTCGAGCGGCCCGCCGGCCGCCGCCTGGTGGAGGAAGCTGTCGTTGCTGGTGTTCTCAAGCAGCCGCCGTACGAGGTAGGCCATCCCGGCGACCAGGTCGCCGACCGGGCTGTACACCCGGACCCGCCGCCCCGTGGCCGCCAGCGCCGCGGCCAGGTCGTCGCCCAGGCCCCGGAGGACCTGGAACTCGACCTCCTCCTCGGCTCCGGCCCGCCGGGCGGCGACGATGGCGTGGGCGATCGACCGCAGGTTGTGCGAGCCGATGAGCGGGCGGACGACCGGCCGGGCGGCGATCAGCCGGACGGTCAGCGCCTCGAAGTTGCGGTCGGTCTCCGCCTTGTCGGCGAACACCGGCGGGCGCCAGCCGTGCTGGGCGGCCTGGGCGGCCTCGGCGTCCCAGTAGGCGCCCTTGACCAGGCGGACGGCCAGCGGCGGCGTGCGGTCCATGGCGCCGGCCCGGGCGATCACCCGCTCGAGGATCCCGCCGCTCTCGCGCAGGTAGGCCTGGATGACCACGCCGGCCGACGGCCCGTCGCGGAACGCCGGCTCGGCCAGGGTGCTCAGGGCCAGCTCCAGGCCGGCCTCGTGGGTGTCGTAGGACTCGGCGTCGATCTGGAGGTGGGCTCCCAGCTCGCCGGCCAGGCCGAGCAGCGCGCGGAGGCGCGGCCGGGCGGCCAGCGCCCG
>JAXDHJ010000096.1:0-13939 GCA_034664565.1 Solirubrobacteraceae bacterium | reverse complement strand
GGCCGGCGATCGCCCGGCCATGTGGCGGGCGCTCACTCCCCGGGCCCGGGCGGCCCACCCCGAGCCCGCCTTCGCCCGGCAGTACGGCGCCGCCGACCGGATCGCCGGCGTCCGGGGCCTGGTCGTGGGGCGCCCCGGCCCCGAGCGGAGCGGGCGTATCCCGCTGGCCGTCGCCGCGCGCACCGCGGACTTCGGCACCCTGGCCGGGACGGTGGGGCTGCCGGTGTCGGGGAGCGGAGCCGCCGCCGGCGTCGACTGGGACCCGTCGCTGCGGCTGCCCGGCCTGCGGCCCGCCGAGGCCGTCGCCCGCGGCGCCGGCCGGCCGCCGCCGCGGGCGCCGATCCTGGCCGCCGACGGGACGCTCCTGGACGCCACGGCCGCGGGCTCCGGGCTGGCCGGGCAGGCCGGGCCGCCGCCCACCGGCCTGCAACGACTCTACGACCGGCGGCTCGCCGGCCATCCTTCGGAGCGGCTGCTGTTCGGCGGGCGGATCGTCGCCCGCACGCCGCTCGTCCGCGGCCGTTCGCTGCGGACCACCATCAGCCCGCGGCTGATGGCCGCGGCCGCGACGGCGCTCGGCGGTCGGCTGGGCGGCGTGGCCGTCCTGCGCCCGAGCGACGGCGCCGTCCTCGCCCTCGCCGGCCTCGCCGTCTCCGCCCCGCAGCCGCCGGGCTCGACGTTCAAGATCGTCACCCTCGCGGCCGCCCTCGAGCACGGCCTGGCCCAGCCGTCCAGCACCTACCCGGTGGCGACCTACGCGACCCTCTCCGGCGTCAAGCTCACCAACGCCTCCGGCGAAGCGTGCGGCGGCTCGCTGACCGAGGCGTTCAGCAAGTCCTGCAACTCGGTCTTCGCACCGCTCGGGGCCCGGCTCGGCGCCGCCCGCCTGGTGGCCGCGGCCCGGGCCTTCGGCTTCGGCGAGCAGCCGGCGATCCCGGCGGCCCGGCCGAGCACGATCTCGGCGCCCGGCGACCTGCGCGACGACCTCGCCGTCGGCGCCGCCGCCATCGGCCAGGACCGGGACCTGGCCACGCCGCTCGAGATGGCCAGCATCGGCGCCACGATCGCCGCCGGCGGGCGCCGGGCCGCGCCCCGCATCGCGGCCATGGAGCCGGTCCGGCGGCGGCGCGTCGTGCCCGTGGCGGTGGCCGACCAGGTCCGGGCCATGATGCTGAGCGTGGTCGGCTCGGGTACCGGGACGGCGGCCGCCATCCCCGGGGTCGCCGTGGCCGGGAAGACGGGCACGGCGGAGCTCCGGCCCCACTCGACCGACCCCAGGGACGCCGACGCCTGGTTCGTCGCCTTCGCGCCGGCCGGGCGCCCGACGGTCGCCGTGGCCGTGATGCTCGTGGGCGCCGGGTTCGGCGGGACGGCGGCCGCCCCCATCGCCCGGCAGGTCCTCCAGGCCGCCCTCGGGTAGGGCGGCCTGACCCGCCCGGCTCAGACGATCGTCCCGTGGCCGACGACGATCTCCCCGGCCATCAGGCAGCCGAGCTGCCCCGGGGCGATGCCGCCGCCCACCGGATCGAGGAGCTCGAGCTCGAGGCGCCCCTCGCCGGGGCCGGCCACCACCCGGCAGGCGAGCGGCCGCTGGCGGTAGCGGAGCCTGACCGCGTCGGCGCCCGGCCGGTGGACGACGGCGTCGCGGAGGGTCACCCGCCGGCCCGCGAGCTCGGACCGGGGGCCGACGACCACGGTGTCGCCCGCCTTCTCGAGTACGTAGAGCGGCTCCCCTCCACCGACGCCGAGCCCCCGGCGCTGGCCCACCGTGTAGTCGTGCTGGCCGCGGTGGCGCCCGAGGCGCCGTCCGGCCCGATCGACGATCGGCCCCGGGTGGGCCTCCTGGCCGCCGTGACGGGCGAGGAAGGCGGCGCGCCCGGTACCGGCGAGAAAGCACAGGTCCTGGGAGTCGGGCTTCCCGGCCACCGCCAGCCCGGCGCCGGCGGCCAGCTCGCGCACCGCCTCCTTGCGCAGCTCGCCGAGCGGGAAGCGCAGGCGGGCGATCGAGGCCGGGTCGAGACCGGCCAGCATGTAGCTCTGGTCCTTGGCCGGGTCGGCCGCCACCCGCAGGAGGCCGTCCTCGACCCGGGCGTAATGGCCGGTGGCCAGGGCGCCCGCCCCCAGCCGGGCGGCGAGGGCGAGCATCTCGTCGAGCCGGACCTCGCCGTTGCAGCGCACACACGGGTTCGGAGTCAGACCGGCGGCGTGGTCGGCCAGCCAGGGCTCGACCACCCCGGCGCGGAACTCGGCCCGGAGATCGACCGACAGGTGGGGTAGCCCCATGCCGTGGGCCAGCGCCCGGGCGCCGCGGACCGCCTGCGGCGAGCAGCAGCTCCGGTCGCCGTCGTTGGCCGGGTCCGACCACAGCTCGAGGGTCACTGCGACCGCGCCCGGTCCCACCAGCAGGGCGGCGACGGCGCTGTCGACGCCGCCGCTCATCGCCACCAGGGTCCGCCCGGCGTCGGGCTCGAGCTCGGCCCCGGCCCGGGCGGCGGCCCCCAGGGCCCGGTGGAGGGCGTCGGCGGCGAGCTCGGCGGCGTGGAGCCCGGCCGGCGAGAGGCCGCCGAGCTCGGCCGCGATCTCCGCCGTCCCGACCCGGGCGGCGTCGAGCAGGGGGCGCCCGCCCACCAGCCCGACCACGGCGCTCCCGGCGGCGACCGCCGCCGCGCAGCCGGCGGCGTCGAAGCCCGCCGCGGCGACCGTGGACCCGTCGAGGGCCAGGGAGACGCGCACGAGGTCGCCGCATGCCGCCCCCCCGGCGGCCCCGGTATGGGACCCGGCCGGCGTCCTACCGCGGCCCAGCGGACGGTCGAGGTGCTCGGCGAGGCTCACGGCGCCTGAGTCTAGACCCGGGCCCCTGCCACGACGATTTTCGTCCTCATCCGTGGTGAGGATTTCTGTGCATGTGTCATAATGCTCAAGCCTTCCAGGTGACCAACGGCCTGTTCACTAAAGTCCACGCGCACGGCGACAACGGCAAGACAGGCTCGGCGTCGACCACGTCGATTCGACGCGCCGGTCTCCGGGCGCTGGGCTACCCCCACCACCGCGCGCGGTCTCCTTCCCCGACTACCTTTAGCTAGCTGACAAGCAAGGGTCGGGCCTCACCGGAAGTGGAGATGACTGCTTGACATAACGTCGATACGTTGTACACTTTTTAGGGAGCCCGGAGGAGTGAATTCACGGGGGCAATAGGCGGAAGCCTTGGGGGGGCCGCACGGATGACAGGCGACGTAATGGCGACCCTCGCCGAGCTTGACGAGAAGCTCGCGGCGCTGCAGCGGGAGATGCACGGGGTCCACGACGGCCCCGACGAGCTGTCGGTGGCCGACATCGAGCCCCCGGCGGCTGGCGGGCAATACTCGGCGGCGGACCCCTCGCCCCTCGCCGCCTCGGTGCCCGGCGCAACCGCCGGCTCGGTACCCCCAGCCCCGGCCGCCGCGCGGCCCGCCCCTGAGCGGCGGCCGGTGAGCCTGTCCGACCTGACGCTCTGGCGCCAGCATCTGCGACGCGGTCTCGGCGAGCTCACCGGCCTCGGGGTCGAGCTCGACGCCGCCATCGCCCGCCTCGAGACGTCGTCGCACCCCGCCGCCGCCGACCCCGTGCCGGCGGTGGCGATCCCGGCGGCGACCGCGTCGGCGCCGCCGGTCCCCACCCCGCACGACCGCATCTTCGAGGGCCGGGTCCTCGTCGACGCCGGGCCGTTCGTGGACATCGCCGCGGTCACCACCTTCCATCAGGCTCTCGAGCACGTCACCGGCGCCCGCGACGTCTACGTGACCGGATTCGACTTCAACCGCGCCCTCGTCGAGCTCGAGCTCGACGAGCCGGTCGCCCTCGGTCGTGAGATCCGGGCCGTGCTGCCCTTCAACTTCGCCATCTTCGAGGCCGGACGGGGACGCCTGGCCATCAACGTCGACGCCCACCGCACCGCTCATCAGGCAACTTTGAGATGACCCCGCCGCCCGTCGCCACCACGGGGAACCAGCAGCCCGATCGCCGCCGCCGAGCCGGCGCGGTCGGCGTGGTCATCCTCGCCCTCCTGGGATTCGCCGCCTTCTTCGTCGGCTTCCTCCTGGCGCCACTGCTCCTCCTCCTCATCTTCTCCCTGGCCTTTGCCGCCCGCAATCGGTCCTCGGGCCCCGAGGCGAGGCCGGCCGGCGACGACGGCCCGCAGGACGGCCTCGCCGCCGAGGCGCTCGCCCGGCGCGAAGCGATCGCCCGCCAGCCCGGACGCCGGCATCGGGTGCCCCCGGTGGTCACCTCCGAGATCCCCCGAACCCGCGACACCGACGGAGCCTAGCCTTGCCCGCTATCGATCAGTCCCAGCCCGGCCAAGCGATCGACACCGGGGTCGAGGCCGCGCTGCGCATCGCCATGAAGTCCGGCCTCCCCTTCGCGGGGCTGCGCCACCGGCCGATCGACTACCGCCTGTTCAGCTACGTCCCCTTCGACGTTGCCCAGCGCGAGGCGGTGGTCCCCCTCAGCCTGGAGGACGACACGCTGACCCTGGCCGCCGCCACCGGCACCCCCGACCTGAGCGAGATCCGGGCCACCTTCCCGGCGCTGCCCCTGCGTGTGGTCGTGGCCCCCGGCAACGAGATCCAGACCATCCTCGACCACGTCCGGCGCGAAGCCGCGTGAGCAGGACGGCGGGCGAACCGCTCGGGCGCAGCTGCCGGCAGGACCGCACGCCCCGCGCCGGGGTGCCGGTCGGCGGGCTGGTGGCCGCGCGCGGGGGCCGGGCGATCGGCGCCGACGGCCTCGGCGCCGGCCACGGCGGACCGGGCACCTCGTGACCCCGGCCACCGTCGCCCCCCTCAGCCGCGACTTCTACCGCCGCCTGGCCGAGCACGCCGGGCTCGACTACGTCGTCCTCGACCCCGAGCTCCACGACGACCCGGACTTCGTCTCGGTCAGCCCGCTGGCGGCCCGCCTCTTCGAAGGCGAGGACTGCCGCTACCGGCGGATGATCCCCGTCTCCTACGTGGAGAACACCCTCACCGTGGCCGTGGCCCAGCCGTCTGACCGCGTCGCCCGCCAGATCGCCACCGGCCTGGCGGCGGTGTCACCGGCCATCGCCGCCACCAGCACCGTCCGCTTCGTGGTCGCCCCCGAGCGCGACATCGAGATCGCCATCGAGGAGATCTTCGGGACCGACGACGGCGACGGCGAGCGCGACGAGGCGTCGGTCCTCACCAAGGTCGACTGGCCGGGCCAGCACTTCCCGCCCCGCCTCGGTGGACTGCTGCTCGAGTACGAGCTGGCCACCCAGGATCAGATCGAGGCCGCCCTCGAGGAGCAGCTGCGCACCGCCTGCCGCCTCAGCGAGATTCTCGTCGCCGCCGGCGTGGTCAGCGAGGAGGAGCTCCTCCCCGTCCTCGCCGAGCAGTTCGGCATGCCGGTCATCGATCTCACCGGCTACGAGCCCGATCCCGCCGCCCTCGAGGTCCTCCCCGAGCCGCTGATGCGGCGGGCGCCGTGCGTGCCGATCGCCATCGACTCGGAGAAGCTCTACCTCGCGGTGGCCGACCGCCTCGACGAGGCGACTACGGCCGAGATCCTCCAGTACACCGACCTCGAGCTCACCCCGTTCCTGGCCAGCGCCAACCAGATCGAGGACCTCCTGCGCCTCACCTTCCGCGCGCGCTACAGCGACATCGCGGTCAACGAGCTGGTGACCAACTTCCCGGAGGAGGCGGCCAACCGCGTGGTCTCCGACGGCCAGAAGGCGTTTCTCTCCATCTTCGTGGTCATCCTCCTGGCCGGCCTGATCATCGCCCCGCTGGTCACCCTGATCGTCCTCGTCAGCGTGGCCGGCGCCTTCTACACCCTCACCACCTTCTACAAGTTCAAGCTCACATACGACTCGTTGGGCTACGGCTACGAGATCGCCATCAGCGACGAGATGGTGGCGGCGCTCGACGAGCGCGACCTACCGGTGTTCACCGTCCTCGTGCCCCTCTACCGCGAGGCCGCCGTCCTCGGCGCCCTCGTCGAGGGCATCCACAGCCTCGACTACCCCCAGGCCAAGCTCGACATCCGGCTGCTGTGCGAGGAGGACGACGAGGAGACGGTCGAGGCGGTCCGGGCCCTGCACCTCCCGCCGCAGTTCAAGCTCGTGGTGGTACCCGATGCCCAGCCCAAGACCAAGCCCAAGGCCTGCAACTACGGGCTGATCCAGGCCCGGGGCGAATACCTGGTGATCTTCGACGCCGAGGACCGGCCCGACCCCGACCAGCTCAAGAAGGTGGTCATCGCCTACGGCAACGCCGAGGCCAGCGTGGTCTGCATCCAGGCCAAGCTCAACTACTTCAACGCCGAGCAGAACCTCCTCACCCGGTGGTTCTGCACCGAGTACTCGATGTGGTTCGACCTTCTCCTGCCCGGCCTGGCTCACACCAACGCCCCCATCCCCCTCGGGGGCACCTCGTGCCATTTCGTCACCGCCTCGCTGATCGAGCTCGGCGCCTGGGATCCCTACAACGTGACCGAGGACGCCGACCTCGGCATCCGCCTGCACAAATACGGGTTCCAGACGGCGATGATCGACTCGACCACCTTCGAGGAGGCCAACTCCGACCTCAACAACTGGATCCGCCAGCGCTCACGGTGGATCAAGGGCTACATCCAGACCTGGCTCGTACACATGCGCCACCCCGGGCAGCTGATGCGCCAGATCGGCGTGCGCAACTTCATCAGCTTCCAGCTCTTGATCGGCGGCACCTTCATCTTCCTGCTCAACCCGATCTTCTGGGCGCTGACCACCCTGTTCTTCTTCACCCAGGCCAACTTCGTCCGCGACCTCTTCCCGAGCTTCGTCTTCTACGCCGCCGCCTTCCAGCTGTTCCTGGCCAATTTCCTCTTCATGTACTTCTCGGTCGCCGGCTGCATCCAGCGCGGCTACTTCGGCCTGGCCAAGTACGCCCTGTTCTCGCCGATCTACTGGGGGCTGATGTCGGTGGCGGCCTGGAAGGGCTTCCTCCAGCTGTTCTTCCGTCCGTTCTACTGGGAGAAGACGGTGCACGGACTCGACAGGCCGCCCGAGGGCTCCTCCTGATGTCGGCGCCGGCCATCTCCGTGGTCAGCGCAGCGAGCTGACCGTGGCCACCACCACCCTCCCCCGCCGGCCCCCCGGGGGCCGTTTCGACCCCCGCCGCATCGAGGCCACCCACCTCGGCGCGGCGGTCCACGAACCGGCGGTCAGGCCCCCCGGGCGCTGGATCAGCCTGGGGATCTTCGCCATCGCCGTCGTCGTCTACGCCGTCGTCGGCTACCACGTGACCGTCGACCAGCACGTGGTGGTCTTCGATGCCCTGGACCGCCTGACCCGGGCCTACCAGGTCTGGTACAACGATCCGCCCAAGCTCGCCGCCATCGGCTTCAGCTTCCCACCCCTGACCACGCTGGTCTTTCTCCCGCTGGCCCTGATCAAGCCGCTGGCCACCGGCCTGGTCGCCCTCCCCCTGACCACGGCGCTGTTCTCGGGGCTGACCATCCTCTTCCTCGACCGGACGCTCGCCCGGTGCGAGATGCCGGCCTTCCTGCGCATCCCGATCGTCCTCGGCTTCGCCCTCAACCCGATGACGGTCTTCTACTCCGGCAACGGGATGAGCGAGGCGGTGTACCTGGCGCTTCTGTCGATCACCCTCTACTCGGCGGTGTCCTGGTATGAGACGACGCAGCCGCGCTTCCTCTTCGCCGCCGGCTTCGGCGTCTCGCTGCTGCTGCTCACCCGCTACGGCTTCATCCTGTGGGCCGCCCTGCTCATGGTGCTGATCGGAGCGGCGCTGCTGCGGCGAAACGCCCAGCGAGAAGAGGTCGAAGGCTCGATCGTCGCCTTCGCCGCCCCCGCCGTCTACGCCCTCGTCCTGTGGATCCTGTTCAACACCCTGATCGTCGGCGACCCCTTCGGCTGGCTGACCACCAACACCAGCCAGGCGGTCAACGTCACCGGCATGGCCAGCGGCGGCAACCTCGGGTTCCTGCACATCCTCAGCCGCCTCGTCCAGGTCACGCTCGCCGTGTTCCCCCTCGGGATCATCGCCGTGCCGGCGGCGCTGGCCATCTTCGTCATGCGCCGCGATGCGATGGGCTTGTGGTTGGGCGCCCTGGTCATCCTCGGGCTGGCCATCATGGGCATCCACGCCGCCACCGCCCACCGCGAGGGCCTGCTCACCCTGCGCGACGCCATGCCCATGGCCCTGACCTCGGTGGTCGCCGCCGCCTGGTTCTACCGCAGTGCCAACGGGCTGCGTCTCCTCGCCTGGGGCGCGACCCTGGTGGTGCTCATGATCGGCCTGTTCACCGCCTACGGCGCGATGAAGGCCTATCCGTTCCAGTCCCAGGAGCAGGCCTTCGTCCGCGCCATCCGCACCGGGCACGACCAGGAGGGCACCAACTCGATCGGCGGCTTCAAGGTCGGCATCCGCAACGAGGCGCAGATGGCCCGCTACATCAACCAGGCGGTGAAGGGGCGCCATCAGGTCCTGACCGACAACGCCCAGACCTTCGGGGTGATCCTCCTCAGCGGGCGGCCCCGCCTGTTCTTCGACCGGATCATCCGGGGCGACGGCATCTGGCAGGAGGTTCTCGCCAAGCCGTATGGGGTGGTCAGCTACCTGCTGGTCAACTACGCCGGCAGCGGCGATCTGATCCGGGCCCACTACCCGTCGCTGACCGGCAACCGTCGCCCAGGCGGGCTCTCGGTCGTGTTCAGGGACGACCGCTACCTGCTGGTCAAGGTTCCGGCCAAGAACCCGACTCCGGCGGCCGGCCGCGCCACCACCAGGCGCACCTCGCCGGTGGTCCCGCCGTCGGCCCCGGGCTCGAGCGCTCCGAAGGTGGGAGCACAATGACGGAGGCCGAACCCGACCAGGGCGGCGGGACGGCCCTGGGAGCGTCCGAGCTCACCGACTCGGTGGCCGAGCGCATCCAGGGCATCCTCGCCTCGGCGCAGGAGGCGGCCGAGGCCATCCGCGAGCAGTCGGCGGCGGCCACCTCGAGCCTGATCGCCGAGGCCCAGGCCGCGGTCGATCGCGATGCCGAGCGGATCCGGCGCGACGTCGAGGCCCGGGCTGCCCAGTACCTCGCCGAGTGCCACCGCCGGGTCGACGCCTTCGCCGACTCGAGGGTCAAGCGGCTGCGCGAGCTCGCCGACGTCCTCATCGAGCGGACCAGCGCCCTGACCGGACGCTTCGAGGAGGCGCTCGAGGTCGAGCGCCAGCTCCGGGCCCTGATCGAGGCCCTCGGCCACGCGGCCGAGCAGACGGCGCGCGAGGTCAAGCGGCCCGGCATCACCCTGCCCACGTTGGCCCAGTTCTCCGGCGAGCAGCGCGGCCGCCTGCGCGCCGCGCCCCCGCTCACCGCCCCCGAGGCGCCGGAAGCCGACCCGGTTGCCACGCCGGTCAGCCAGCCCGAGGACTCGTGATGGGGATGGCGAGGCTTCGGGCGCTCGGCCTCGGCGTCGCGGTCGCCGTCCTCGCCGGCTGCGGCTCGAGCGGCGGGAGGAAGACCACCTCGACCTCGACCGCCCGGACCTCGACGAGGACCACCACCACGAGCGCCACCGCCGCCAGCCAGGCATCCGGGGCCTCGACGCCGGCGCCGACCCGTGATGCCTCCCTGCTCGCCCTGCGCCCGTTCTCGGCGTCGAGTCCGTGGAACACCCCGGTGCAGACCGGCAACATCGACCCCAACTCGGCCCGCTACCTCCGCCTGGTGACCCAGCGGATCGGCACGGTGGAGATCGGGGCACGCGTGGTCCGCCAGCAGACGACCACCCTGCCGGGGCGCCTCTTCATCAACACCAACCGCTGGGCCCCGCCGATCGTCGACGTCAGCGGGGGGACCGACACCCGCTTCGTGTGCCGCCAGTTGCCGGCGAACTGCGGGGACAAGGTGACCTCGCTCCAGGTGCCCGCCGCTGTCAGCCCGCTCCCCCAGTACGACGGCTGGTTCACGGTGACCGATCGCGGCCGGGGTGTCGCCTACGACTTCTGGCGGGCCCGGCGCTCGCACGACGGCGCCACCATCTCCTACCAGTTCACCCGCCGCTGGGACCTCAACGGGCCGGGCTTCCTGCGTCCGGCGGTGGTCGGCGCCCGCGGCTCGGGACTGCCCCTCTTCGCCGGGGTGATCGTCCCCCAGGAGATCCGGGCCGGCGAGATCGACCACGCCCTGTCCATCGCCCTGCCGGGCCCGGCTCGGCGCAACTACGTGCAGCCGGCGTCGCGCACCGACGGCGACGGCGCCCTGACCTCGCTGCCCGAGGGCGCCCGCGTCCGCCTGCGCTCCGACTTCAACCCCGGCCGGCTGCCCGCCGGGGCCAACCCGCGGGCGGCGGCGGCGATCGTCCTCGCCCTCAAGCGCTACGGGGCGATCGTCGTCGACCGCGCACGGGTCCCGACCCTCTACGCCCAGCAGAACTTCGACTGGTCGGCCCCGGCCGACGGCACCACGGCCGGCGCCCTGAGCACCGCGCCGGTAACCACCTCGACGACCACCGACGCGACGAGCGCCACCACGCCGACGACGACTGACACCCCGGCGACAACCGATACCACGGGCTTGGGCACGACGGCCACCGACCCCACCGTGACCGCCGACGCCTCCTCGCCGACCGGCCTGGGCGTCAGCGCCACCGCGAGCAACTCGCCCTCGCGGCTGGCCCCGCGACGGACGGCGCGGCGGGCGATCCCGCTGCTCCAGGGCAACGAGCTCCAGGGCGTGACGATCGGCGACTTCGACGTCATCCAGCTCCCGGCCGCCCTCCAGGATCCGCCGCTCGATCTGATCCAGGTCAACGACCTCCTCACCGGATGAGGCGCCCCGGTCTCGTCCTCGCCGCCTTCCTCGTGGTGGCGCCGATCACCGGGTGCGGGGTCGACCTCGCCAAGGAGGGGACGACGAGCAGCAACGCCACCACGGTGACCGCGACGCGGTCGGCGTCGCAGCCGGCCCTGCCGGCGCGACCGCCCGGCGCGGTGGAGATCGACGGCGGGCGGGAGGACGTCCTCACCAAGTCGGTGGTGAGCGCCTTCAGCGGCCGGTTCGCCACCCGGGCCAGCGTCCGCGACTCGGGCGGCGAGACCCAGGGGTTCCAGGACCTGTGCGCCGGACGGGTCGACGTCGTCGACGCCACGCGCTCGGTCTCGGGCGCCGAGGCCGCGACCTGCAGGGCGAACGGCCTGACCTTGACCAACCCGATCGTCGTCGGCTCCGACGCCCTGGTGGTGGCCACCAAGAACGAGTCCGACGTCGGCGGCGACTGCGTCACCGTGGCCCAGGTCCGTGACATCTACCGGGCCGGCTCGCCGATCACCAACTGGAACCAGCTGAGCTTCGACGACCTCAACGTCCGGGCAAGCGGACGCGCCCCGGGTACCGACATCTTCGACTTCTTCGCCTTCCAGGTCCTCGGCGTCGAGAACGGCGCCACCCTCTCGGAGGTGCGTGGCGACTACCTGTCGGAGCCCACCGACGACGCGGTCCGGGCGGCGGTCACCGGCAACAGCCTCCTCGCCGAGGCCCTGTTCCGCCAGCGCATCCAGCAGCACCTGATCGACCGACGTACCCTGGCTCAGCGGCGCGCCTTCATCGCGCGGGCCATCCAGGCCGCCGACCGCCGGGTTCTGGCCGAGATCACCCAGGTCAATCGCGATAACGCCCGCCGGAAGATCCACGTCAACGCGGCCCAGCTGATTCGGGCCAACCGGCTCAAGGACCAGCGCGCCAAGCGGGACGGCGCCGCCGCCGCCGCCCGCCAGTTCGATCTCCTGGTGGCCACCAACGCCCAGGCCACCGCCGCCAACCCCCTCCTGGCCCGGGCGCAGCGCCCGGGGGCGGTCGGCTACTTCCGCTTCACCTACTACGAGCAGTACGAGGATCAGCTGCGCCCGCTGGAGATCCAGCCCGGCGGGACCCCGGTGACCTCGACCAATGGCTCCGCGGTCCGCGCCGGCGGTGCCGCCGGCGGGGGAACGCAGAGGGTGGGGACCGACTGCGTCTTCCCGTCGCGCACCACCATCACCAACGCCAGCTACCCGCTGGCCCGCCGCCTCGTCCTCTACACCACCACCCGCTCCCTCCGGCGTCCCGAGGTCCAGACCTTCCTGCGCTACTTCCTGCTCCAGGCCCAGGCAGCGGCCACGGCGAACGCCCTCGTCCCCATCACCGACCAGCAGCGGGACGCCGGGATCACCGCGGTCACCGGGCGCGCACCGACCAAGGCGCCCGCCCCCGCCGGCCGGGCCACCTCGACCACCGCCGCCCAGCCGACCACCACCACCAGCACCGCCCCCGCCGCCGCCCCGGGCGCCGTCCCCGGCGTCGCTCCGGCCTCGGTCGGAGCCGCCAACACGCTGAACGCCCAGGGCACGGCGACCACGACCACCACCAAGTGATGCGTCCCGAACAGATCTGCCCCACCCCAGTCGCACCGACTCCACCCCCCACCCCTGAGGTCGGCCCCCTGCCGGGCACCTCCGGCCTCGGTCGGACGATCGCCGACGTTCTCGCCCGGGTCAACGAGCTCGAGCGGGCCGAGGCGGCCCGCGAGCAGGCGGCCCACGAGTCACGCGTCGGGCTCGCCGGCCTCGGAGTCCGCCTCTGGCGGGCCCAGCTGCTGACCCGCGAGCTCGAAGCGCTCCCCCGCCGCGGCGGGAACCCGGCTCGGCGGCCGGCCGCCCTCGCCGACATCCGGGAGACGGTGGCCGCCGCGAGCGCCGAGCTGGCGGCCCGCTCCGTCGAGCCGGATCGAGCCGAGCCCGCCACGGGGCTGGCCGCCGCCGCCGAGGCCGGCGTGCTCGGGGAGATGGCGACGATCGTCGAGCGCCTGCGAGCGGAGATCGAGGACGTGCGCCGCTCGAGCGTCCCCGTCCCGGTTCACGCCGCCACGGTCGAGGAGGCGCGGGCGCTGCGCGAGCTGCTCGAGAACCTGGGCCGGGAGCATGCGGTCGCGGTACGGGCGCTCGAGGCGCACACGGCGCCCGAACGGCGGCCCGCCCAGACGCGCCTGCCCGTCGCACCGCCGGCGGCCCCCTCGTCCTCGCCCGCCCCGACCGACCATCTCCACGGCCCGTCGGGCGCCGCCGCCGCAGAGGCCGGGCAGGCGGCGCGGCCGCGGCGTGGGCTTCGTCTCGACTGGCCCCAGGCCCGGACGGAGAGCTGGCTGGCCCGGGCGCTCCACGAGCTGGCGGAGACCGACGCCTCGGCGGCCACCGACCTGGCCGTCGCCCTGCTGCCGGCGATGGCCCCGCGGGTCAAGGGTCGCCTGGTGTTCAGCATCACCGTGCCGGAGCTCGCCTGCTTCCGGGTGACCATCGACCAGGGCGCGACCACGGTGGAGGAGTTCGGCGCGCCGGTCCCCGGCCTGGGCGAGTTCAGCATCGAGGCGTCGCTGGCTGCGTTCCTCGACTTCGCCTGCGGGGCTGGGCGCCGCCGGGGAGCGGGGATGATCGTCGGCGGCAACCGCCGCCGCTTCCACCGGCTTCTGCGCGGGGCCCGCGCCCTGACCCTGGTCGACGCCGCCCGGCTGGCGATCCCCCTCGACGCCGATCTCGCCCTGCTGGCGGTGGCCGCCTCGATCCGCGCCGAGTGGACCCTGGGCTACGGCTTCACCGTCGGCTTCGACGTCCTCGGCCCCCATGGCGGGAGCTGGGTGGTGACGGTGGCCGACGGAGCACCGGTCCGGGTGAGCGCCGACCCGGGCGCCCGTGCCACCTGCCGCCTGACCCTCAAGGAGGAGGTGTTCCTGCGCTTCCTGTGCAACCGGACCCTCCCCGCCGATGGGGTGCCGGTGGTGGAGGGCGAGAAGCACGTGGCGGTGATGCTCATGCGGTGGATGACCCGCGCCCAGGACCAGCGCCACATGGTCGGCCCCGGGCGGACCGAGTTCGCCCGCCCGAGTGCGGCAGCCTGAGCCGGCAGCGATCCCGCG
>JAXDHJ010000095.1:0-9007 GCA_034664565.1 Solirubrobacteraceae bacterium | reverse complement strand
GGGTGGGAAATCCGGTGCCTACCACGCGTGACCCGCTCATCGACGGGCACGGCCGCCCGATCGGCGACGTGCGCATCTCGGTCACCGACCGCTGCAACTTCCGCTGCCAGTACTGCATGCCGGCCGAAGGGCTGCCGTGGCTCGAGCGCGAGGCCGTGCTGAGCTTCGAGGAGATCGAGCGCCTGGTGGGGCTGCTGGCCTCGATGGGGGTCAGCGACGTCCGCATCTCGGTCATCGACCGCTGCAACTTTCGCTGCCAGTACTGCATGCCGGCCGAGGGCCTGCCCTGGCTCGACCGGGCCGACCTCCTGAGCTTCGAGGAGATCGAGCGCATCGTCGGCGTCCTGGCGGCGATGGGCGTCGGCGACGTCCGCCTGACCGGCGGCGAGCCGCTCGTCCGGCGCGACCTCGCCCGGCTGGTGGGGATGCTCAAGGCGCTCGACGGCATCGAGGAGATCTCGCTGACCACCAACGGCTACCTCCTCGAGCGCCAGGCCGAGGCACTCGTCCGAGCCGGGGTCGACCGCTTCAACGTCTCCATCGACTCGCTCCAGCGCGACCGCTTCTTCGAGCAGACCCGGCGCGACTCGCTGCCCCAGGTGCTCCGCGGGCTGGAGGTGCTCGCCGGCTTCCCCGAGGCCCACCCGATCAAGGTCAACGCGGTGGCCATCCGCGGCTTCACCGAGCAGGAGATCCTCCCCTTCGCCCGCTTCGCCCGGGAGACGCCCTACGAGATCCGCTTCATCGAGTTCATGCCCCTCGACGGCGACCGCAGCTGGAAGGCCGACGACGTCCTCACCGGCCGGGAGATCCGCGACGCCATCGCCGCCGTCCACCCCCTCGAGGCCGAACCGCGCGAGCGCAGCGCCACCGCGCGCACCTATCGCTTCGCCGACGGTCGCGGGCGCGTCGGCTTCATCAACCCGGTCTCCGAGCCGTTCTGCGCCGACTGCAACCGCATCCGCCTGACCGCCGACGGGAAGCTCCGGACCTGCCTGTTCTCCCTCAACGAGACCGACCTGCGCGGTCCCATGCGGGCCGGGGCCAGCGACGAGGAGCTCGAGGAGACGGTGCGGCGCGCGGTCTGGCGCAAGGAGCTCAAGCACCACGTCGGCGAGCCCGGCTTCATCCAGCCCGCCCGCTCGATGTCGGCCATCGGCGGCTAGGGCGCCGCCCGGGCGAGGGTTGCCCGGCTCGCCGACCCCGCCGTCCCCGAGCGGCGCCGATCGACGGGACGCCCGGCTCAGGCGGTAGTGACCCGGTCGTCGTCCTCGAGCCCAAAGCGCTCGATCGACGCAGCCCGCATCTTGAACTTCTGGACCTTCCCGGTCACCGTCATCGGGAACTCCTCGACCAGGACCACGTAGCGCGGAATCTTGTGGTGGGCGATCTGCCCCCGGCAGAACTCCCGCACCGCCGCCTCGTCGAGACCGGCGCCGGGGCGCGGGCGCACCCAGGCGCAGAGCTCCTCGCCCTGGCGGCGGTCGGGCACGCCGACCACCTGGACGTCGGCGATGTCCGGGTGGCGGTAGAGGAACTCCTCGATCTCCCGTGGGTAGAGGTTCTCCCCGCCGCGAATGACCATGTCCTTGATTCGCCCGACGATGTTGCAGTATCCGGCCTCGTCCATCGTGGCCAGGTCGCCGGTGTGCATCCAGCCGGCCCGGTCGATGGCCTCGGCGGTGCGCTCCGGCTCCTCCCAGTAGCCGAGCATGACGCTGTAGCCGCGGGTGCACAGCTCACCGGTCTCTCCCCGGGCGGCGGTCATGCCGGTCGCCGGGTCGACGATCTTGACCTCGATGTGGGGCCCCACCCGTCCTACGCTGGCCACCCGCCGCTCGATCGGGTCCTCGCGGCGGGTCTGGGTGGAGACCGGTGAGGTCTCGGTCATGCCGTAGCAGATCGACACCTCGCCCATGTGCATCTCGCTCACCACCCGCTTCATCACCTCGACCGGACACGGCGAGCCGGCCATGATCCCGGTGCGCAGGCACGACAGCTCGAAGCCGCCGAACTCGGGGTGCTCGAGCATGGCGATGAACATGGTGGGGACCCCGTAGAGCGAGGTGCAGCGCTCGCTCTCCACCGCCCGCAGGGTGGCCCCCGGGTCGAACGCCGGCGCCGGTATCACCATGCACGCGCCGTGGGAGGTGGCGGCGAGGTTGCCCATGACCATGCCGAAGCAGTGGTAGAACGGCACCGGGATGCAGATGCGGTCGACCTCGGTGTACCCGCACAGCCGCCCGACGAAGTAGCCGTTGTTGAGCAGGTTGTGATGGGTGAGGGTGGCGCCCTTGGGCTGGCCGGTGGTCCCGCTGGTGTACTGGATGTTGATCGGGTCATCGAAGGACAGCTCGGCCTCGCGGGCGGCCAGGGCCCCGGCGTCGACCCTGCTCCCGGCGAGCTCGTCCCAGCCGGCGTCCCCGAAGAACACGACCTCCTCGAGGCCGGGCAGCTCGGCCCGGACCGCGCCGATCATCGCCCGGTAGTCGCTGGTCTTGAAGGCGTCCATGGCCACCAGCAGGCGGGCGCCCGAGTGGGCGACGGCGAAGGCGAGCTCGTGGGTGCGGTAGGCCGGGTTCAGGTTGACGAGGATCGCCCCCACCCGGGCGCTGGCGTACTGGAGGAGGGTCCAGCCGGCGCAGCTCGGCGACCACACCCCGACCCGGTCGCCGATCCCCACCCCGCGACCGAGGAGGCCGCTGGCCAGGGCATCGACCGCCGCGTCGAGCTCCGCGTAGGTCATCCGCACGCCCTCCGGCGGACTGACCAGGGCCTCCCGGCCCGGGTGGCGCGCCGCCGTCGAGCGCAGGTTGGAGCCGATCGTCTGGCCGAGCAGGGGCACCGGCTCGACGCCGTGGTCGTAGGCCAGCATCGCTACCGCCGCCGCCCGGCCGCGGCGACCGGCGCGACGGCGCGGATCTCGCCGAGCAGGCGCGTCCCCAGCTCGGCCGGGGGCTCGCCCTCCCGCAGGCCGCCGCCGGCGGGGGCGAAGAAGTCGACCCGCAGGCGGGGGCGGCGGGGGAAGCGGGGGATGTCGGTGGTCCCCCGGATGGCGCAGCACACCAGCCGGGCCTGCGGCACCGCCGCGGCCAGGCGACCGAGGCCGCTGCGGGCTCGCAGCTCGCGTCCGAGGCTCCGCGTGCCCTCGGGGAACACGCCGACGCAGGCGCCGCCGCGCAGCTCGGTGATCGCCCGCTCGAAGGCGCCGGCGTCGGCCGCCCCCCGGGCCACCGGGATCTGGCCCATGCCGTCGAGGATGCGGTCGAGGCCCCGCACCTTCCACAGCGATGCCTTGGCCAGGGCCCGGATCTGGCGGCGCCCGATGGCGGCTTCCCCGCCGACCACCGGATCCCAGTAGCTGTCGTGGTTGGCCACCACGAGCAGGGGGCCATGCTCCGGGAGGTGCTCGAGTCCCGAGACCTCGAGGCGGCCCCAGCGGCGGATCACCGGCGAGAGGATGGCCATCACCGCCCGGTAGGCGGGCGAGATCGGCTCCGCGGGGGCTTGCCGGTGCTGCACGGCGTGGGGTGAACCGGCTCGCTAGCCGACGATGCTCGAGCAGGCGTGGAGCCCGTAGCCCTTGGCGAAGTCGACCGGGTCGATGGCGTTGGCGGTGATGTCGGTGTAGGTCTTGACCGCGGCGGCCAGGTCGCCGCCGGCCAACTGGTCGGCCGCCTTGCCGGTGAGAACGCCGATCGCCGCGATCTGCGAGATCCACCGCGCGATCGCCGCCCGGTCGGCCGCCGGGGGTGGGACGGCGGAGAGCTGGCGGACCGCGTCCTTGACCACCGGGGTCGTCCTGCGCAGCAGGCGGACGATCTCCTGGGTCGGCGTCGGGAACTGGCCGATCAGGGCGAGCAGGCGCTTGGTCGGCGCCCGCCGCTTGGCGGCGGCGCAGATCGGGTCGGCTTGGGCGACGAACTGCGCCTTGGTCGGGCCGGCGGCCGCCGACGTCGACTTGCTGTGGCTCGAGCTCCCGCCGCAGGCGGCGAGGACGACCGCGGCGAGGAGAGCGAGGATGACGGCGGGGCGCATCCCCGCAAAAGCTACACCGGTTGCCGCCCACGCGTTTGTGGCAGGCTTGCCCGATCTCGCGCCGCCTCCTCATCCTGGGCTCCACCGGCTCCATCGGCCTCCAGGCCCTCGACGTGCTCGAGCGCTCCGACGAGCTCGAGCTGGTCGGTCTCTCCGCCCAGTCCTCGGCGGCGACGCTCATCGCCCAGGCCCGCCGCCACGGCGTCGCGCGGGTGGCCCTGACCGACCCGGCGGCGGCAGCGGCAGCCGAGGGGCAATGGCCGCAGGGCGAGATCCTGGCCGGCGCCGAGGGCCTGGTCCGCCTGATCGTCGAGTCCGACGCCGACCTCGTGCTCAACGCCCTGGTCGGGTCGGCCGGCCTCGGGCCGACGGTGGCCGCCCTCGGGGAGGGCATCGACCTCGCGCTGGCCAACAAGGAGTCGCTGGTGGTCGGCGGCGAGCTGGTCATGGCCCTGGCCGAGGCCACCGGGGCTCGGATCATCCCGGTCGACTCCGAGCACTCGGCCCTGCACCAATTGATCGCCGGCGAGCCGCCGGGCGTCGTCGAGCGCCTGACCCTGACCGCCTCCGGCGGTCCCTTTCGCGGCTGGAGCGCTGCCCGGCTGGCCACCGTCACCGTCGAGCAGGCCCTGCGCCACCCGACGTGGGAGATGGGCGGCAAGATCACCATCGACTCGGCCACGCTGATGAACAAGGGCCTCGAGCTGATCGAGGCCCACCACCTCTTCGGGACGCCCTACGAGCGGATCGACGTCGTCGTCCACCCCCAGTCGATCGTCCACAGCCTGATCGCCCTGTGCGACGGGGCCTCGCTTGCCCATCTCGGCTACCCGGACATGCGGGTGCCCATCTCCTACGCCCTCCACTACCCCGACCGGGCGCCGGTCCCGGTGGCCCGTCTCGACCTGGCGGCGGTGGGCAGCCTGACCTTCGAGGCGGTCGACGTCGAGGCGTTCCCCTGCCTGCGGCTCGCTCGGGAGGCGGCGGCCGCGGGCGGGACGGCGCCGTGCGTCCTGAACGCGGCCAACGAGATCGCCGTCCACGCCTTCCTCGGCGGCCGCCTGGCCTTCACCGCCATCCCCGAGGTGATCGACGCCTGCCTCGAGGACCTCGGCTCGGAGCCGGTGCGCGCCTTCGAGACCCTGTTCGAGGTCGACCGGGAGGCCCGCGAGCTCGCGCGCGAGGAGATCGTCGTACGCGCCGTCTCCCAGCCGGCGGGCTGAGCCGCCGTGCTGACCGCCGCTTAATCCCGGCCTGCCAGACTGAAGGGGTGTCCTGGGTCCTCGCGCTGGCCGGCTTCGCCGCCCTGATCGTCCTGCACGAGCTCGGACACTTCACGGTGGCCAAGGCGGTCGGCATGCGGGTCGAGCGCTTCGCCCTCTTCTTCCCGCCTCTGCTGTTCAAGGTGCGCCGGGGAGAGACCGAGTACGGCATCGGGGCCATCCCCCTCGGCGGCTACGTGAAGATCAGCGGGATGAACCCCCAGGAGCTCGACGCGATGGACCCGACCATCCGTCACCGGGCCTACTACCTCCAGGCGCCGTGGAAGCGGGTGGCGGTGATCCTCGCCGGCCCCCTGGCCAACGTCATCATCGCCTTCCTCATCTTCTGGGTCCTCATCCTCTCGGGCAGCAGCGGCGCCGCCGAGTCGCTGGGCACCGTGGTCCCCACGGCCAAGATCGCCGAGGTCGAGGCCGGCCAGGCGGCGACCGGCGTCCTGCGGGCCGGAGACACCATCCTCGCCGTCGACGGGGTCCGCGGCTCGCTCACCCGCCTCTCCGACCAGATCGCCGGCCACGCCTGCGCCGGGGCGCCGAAGGCCGCCTGCCGGGCGGCGACCCCGGCTCGGATCACCGTGGCCCGGGCCGGAGGCGAGCAGACCTTCGCCCTGGCGCCCCGCTACGACGCCCACGCCAAGCGGATGCGGCTCGGCTTCGGCTTCGGCGGCCGGGTCCCCTCGATCGGCCCCATCGACGCCGCCGGGATCAGCCTCGATCGGATGTGGAGCATCGTCACCGGGACGCTCAGCCGTGAGGTCAGCGCCGTGTACACCCCGGCGGTCCGCCACCAGCTGACCAGCGTCGTCGGTCTGACCACGGTGACCCACCAGGCCTTCGCCTTCGACACCGCCCAGGCGATCGTCCTGCTCGGCTTCATCTCCCTGGCGCTGGCCATCGTCAACCTGTTTCCGTTCCTGCCCCTCGACGGCGGCCACATCCTGTGGTCGGTGGCCGAGAAGGTCCGCGGGCGGCGGATCTCGCTGATGGCGATGGCGCGCTACAGCTCGGTCGGCTGCCTGCTGCTGGTGTTCCTCGTGTTCAGCGCGATCAGCAACGACATCGGCAAGCTCACCGGCTCCGGCTTCCACTAGGAGGGCCTTCGGCCGAGGCGGTGGCGCCAGGCGCCGGCTGCGCTAGCGTTAGCCCGACGGGCGGGCGGCGAGGGGAACAAGGAGCATGCAGACCAACGGAAGCTCGCTGGGCACCGAGGCGGCGACGCTGACCGAGGCGTTCCGCGCCACGGCGCGGCGCTACGCCGATCGGGTGGCCGTCCGAACCAAGGGCGACGAGCTCTGCTTGACCTGGGGCGCGCTGCTCGAGCGCTCGGACGCCCTGGCCGGCGGCCTGGCCGCGCTCGGCGTGGGCCGGGGCGACGCGGTGGCCCTGATGCTCTCCAACCGCCCCGAGTTCCACCTGGCCGACCTGGCGGCGATGACCCTCGGGGCGACGCCGTTCTCCATCTACCAGACCTACGCCCCGGCCCAGATCGCCTACGTGATCGGCGACGCCGGGGCCCGGGTGGCCATCGTCGAGCAGCAGTACCTCGAACGGCTGCTCGAGGCCCGGCGCGAGCTCGCCGACCTCGACCACGTGATCGTCATCGACCATCCCCCGCCCGAGGATGCCGGCCCCCCGGCCGAGGCCGGCGTGCTCGACCTGGCCGAGGTCGAGGGCTCGAACCCCGGCTTCGAGGCGGCGGCCAGCTCGGCGGCGGTCGGGGCCGAGGACGTGGCCACCCTGATCTACACCTCGGGGACGACGGGACCGCCCAAGGGGGTCGAGCTCACCCACCGCAACCTCATCGCCGCCGCCAACGCCGCCCACCGGGTGCTCGCGTTCCCCGAGGGCTCGCGGGTCATCTCCTGGCTGCCCGCCGCCCACGTGGCCGAGCGGGTGGCCCATCACTACCTGCCGCTGGTGCGGGGCCTCGAGGTCACCTGCTGCCCCGATCCCCGCCAGGTGCTCTCCTACCTGCCCGAGGTCCGCCCCTACTGGTTCTTCGCCGTGCCCCGGATCTGGGAGAAGCTCAAGTCCGGGCTCGAGACGATGATCTCCGGCCTTTCCCCGGAGCAGCGGACGGCGACCGAGGCGGCAGTGACGGCGGCCGTGGAGCGGGTGCGCCTCCAGCAGCGGGGCGAGCCGGTGCCGGCCGAGCTCGAGGCCGAGGTCGCGGCGGCCGACGCCGAGACCTTCGCCGGGTGGCGGGGAATGCTCGGCCTCGACCAGGTCGCCGCCATCCACGTCGGCGCGGCGCCCACCCCGGTCGCCGTGCTCGAGTTCTTTCACGCCATCGGCCTCCCGGTGGCCGAGCTCTGGGGCATGTCGGAGACCTGCGGCGTGGGCACGGTCAACCCCATCGATGCGGTGCGGATCGGCACGGTCGGGCCGCCGCTCGACGGCGTCGAGCTCACCCTGGCCGCCGACGACGGCGAGGTGCTGATGCGCGGGGCGGTGGTCATGGCCGGGTACCGCCACCGCCCGCGGGAGACGGCGGAGGCGATCGACGCCGACGGCTGGCTGCACACCGGCGACGTGGGGACGATCGACGCCGACGGCTACCTGACCATCGTCGACCGCAAGAAGGAGCTGATCATCAACGCGGCCGGCAAGAACATGTCGCCGGCGAACATCGAGGCGGCGGTCAAGTCGTCGAGCCCGCTGATCGGCTGGGCCTGCGTCATCGGGGACGGGCGTCGCTACAACACGGCGCTGGTCGTCCTCGACGCCGACTTCGCCCCGGCCTGGGCGGCCCAGCACGGCCTCGAGGCGGCGACCCTCGCGGGGCTGGCCGAGGAGCCGAGCCTGGTGGCGGCGGTGGCGGACGCCGTCGATCGGGCCAACGCCGGCCTGGCCCGGGTCGAGCAGGTCAAGAAGTTCACCATCGTGGCCGGGGACTGGCTCCCGGGAGGCGACGAGCTGACCCCGACCATGAAGCTCAAGCGCAAGCCGATCGCGGAGAAGTACGCCGGCGCGATCGACGCGATGTACCAGCAGGGCCGCTTCTAGACTGGGAGGCCGCATGGCTTCCCAGCGACACGTGAACGTGGGCGGGGTCCAGATCGGCGGGGGCGCTCCCGTCGTCGTCCAGACGATGACGAAGACGGAGACCGCGAACCTCGCCGCGACGATGGATCAGATCCACAAGGTGGCGGAGGCGGGGGCCGACCTCGTCCGCGTCGCGGTCCCGCGCGACAAGGACATCGAGGCGCTCAAGACGATCGTGGTCGAGTCCCCGATCCCGATCATCGCGGACATCCACTTCAACCACACGCTGGCGCTCAAGGCGATCGACGCCGGCGCGCACTGCATCCGCCTGAACCCGGGCAACATCGGCGGGCCGGAGAAGGTCGCCGAGGTCGCCGACCGCGCGCGCGCCGCGGGCACGCCGATGCGGATCGGCGTGAACTCGGGCTCGCTGCCCAAGCACCTGCACGCGCTGGAGCGCGAGAACTCCGTCGAGGCGCTCACGACAGCGGCAACGGAGTTCGTCGAGCTCATGCACCGCTTGGACTTCTATGACTTCAAGGTCTCCATCAAGTCGACGAACGTGCCGAACACGAACTGGGGCTCGCGTGTGGACGCCGCGTTCACGGGACGGTGATCGGCGGGGGACAGACCGCCCGTAGAATGCTCCGACATGGCCTCCACGCGACAGATCATGGTCGGCGGCGTACCCATCGGGGGCGACG
>JAXDHJ010000094.1:0-7565 GCA_034664565.1 Solirubrobacteraceae bacterium | reverse complement strand
ACGCCGCCGCCGAGGATCTCGCCGGCCTGCTCCATCATCTCGGCCACGGCGCGGACCCCGGTGCCCGAGGTCGACTGGTAGGTGGAGATGACCAGGCGCTCGATCCCGGCGACATCGTGGAGCGGCTTGAGGGCGACGACCATCTGCATGGTCGAGCAGTTGGGGTTGGCCACGATCCCCCGGTGGGCGTCGATCGCCTCGGGGTTGACCTCGGCGACGACGAGCGGGATCTCCGGGGACATCCGCCACTGGGAGGAGTTGTCGATGACCAGGCAGCCGGTGGCCGCGAAGCGCGGCGCCCACTCGGCCGAGACGCCGGAGCCGGCGGAGAAGAGGGCGACGTCGAAGCCCTGGATGGTGTCCTCCTCGAGCGGGCGCACCACCCCCTGGGGAAGCTCGCGTCCGGCCGAGCGGGCCGAGGCAAAGGGGACGACCTCGGCGGCCGGGAAGGCCCGGGCGGCGAGGACGTCGAGCATGACGCCGCCGACCGCCCCGGTGGCGCCGACCACGGCGACCCGGTAGGACCCGGTCATCGCGACCCCCCGTCGGGGGCGAAGGGATCCTCGACCTCGTCGGCCTCGCCGCCGAGGCCGAAGGCGTGGTGGAGGGCCTGGACGGCCTCGGTGACCCGGTCGAGCTGGATCACGCAGGAGATCTTGATCGGCGAGGTGGCGATCATCTCGATGTTGATCCCGGCCTCCCCGAGGACGCTGAACACCTTGGCCGCCACCCCGGGATGGCTGCGCATCCCGGCACCGACGATCGACACCTTGCCCATCGCCTCGTCGGTGGCCACGTCCTCGATCCCGAGCTCGCCGACCAGCGCCTCGAGGGTGCGGCGGGCGTCGCGGAGGTCCTCGGACGGGACGGTGAACGACATGTCGGCCCGGCGGTCGGCGCCGACCGGCTCGTTCTGGATGATCATGTCGACGTTGACGTTGGCCTCGGCGAGGATGGTGAAGATGCGCCCGGCGATGCCCGGCCGGTCGGGGACGCCGAGCAGCGTGACGCGGGACTCGCCGGTCGAGTGGGTGACTGCGGTTACCAGTGGTCGTTCGATGGTGTCAGCCTCTCCGAGCACAACGGTACCCGGACCGTCGTCAAAGCTCGATCGACAGTGGATCTGGACCCCGTGGGTGCGGGCGTACTCGACCGAGCGGAGCTGGAGGACACCGGCCCCGGAGGCCGACATCTCGAGCATCTCCTCGAAGGAGACCACGGGCAGCTTGCGGGCCTGGGGCACGATGCGGGGGTCGGCGCTGAACACGCCGGCCACGTCGGTGTAGATCTCGCACTCGTGGGCCCCGAGGGCGGCCGCCACCGCCACCGCCGTGGTGTCGGAGCCACCGCGGCCGAGGGTGGTCACATCGTGGGCGGTGGAGACGCCCTGGAATCCGGCGACGAGGACGATCTTGTCCTCGTCGAGGGCACGGGTGATCCGATCGGCGCGGACGTCGAGGATCTTCGCCTTGGTATGCGACGTGTCTGTCACGATCCCCGCCTGTGAACCGGTCAGGGAGATGACGTTGTGCCCGAGATCGTTGATGGCCATCGCGCATAGGGCGCAGGAGATCCGCTCGCCGGTCGAGAGCAGCATGTCCATCTCCCGGGGATGGGGCGCCTCGGAGACCTCGGCGGCCATGGCGATGAGCTCGTCGGTGGTCTTGCCCCGGGCCGAGAGGACGGCCACGACCCGGTGGCCGGCCGCCCGCTTCTCGACGATCCGCCGGGCGGCCCGCTTGAGCCGGTCGGCGTCGGCCACCGAGGTGCCCCCGAACTTCATGACGATGATCTCCATGTCGGCGTCGGAGGATACGGGGTGATGCGCCGCGGCCCGTCCCGGCGCCTGGTCGGGGTCGCCGTGGTGGCGGCCGCCCTGGCCGGGGTGCTGCTCGCCCTGATCCAGGGACCGTCCCGCCACCGGGCGCTGCCGCAGGGCGGCTCGCGCTTCGGCACGCCTTCGACCGTCCACCCGGGCGAGACCCTGATGGACGCCCTGGCCCCCGTCCTGGCCGCCGATCCCGGGCAGGCGGTGGGGGCGCGGGCGCTGGCCACCGTCGCCCGGGGGCTCGGCCAGCTCTTCGTGATCGGCATCGACGGGACGTCGGTCACCACCACCACCCTCGAGCGGCTGCACGCCCACGACTGGGGCGGGGTGGTGCTCGGGCGCCCCAACTACGCGGCCCCGGGCCAGCTGACCGGCCTGACCGCCGCCATCCGGGCGGCGCTCACCACCCCGCCGCTGATCGTGGCCCGCCAGGCCGGCGGGCGCAGCAACGGCTTCCCGGGCCTCCCACCCCAGGGCGAGCCCGACCTCGGGGCCACCGGGCGGACCGATCTGGTCACCGCCCAGTCCGGGTTGGCGGCCCGGAGGCTCCGTGTCCTGGGGGTGAATGCCACCCTCGCCCCGATCGCCGACCTGGCCATCAACGGCGGCCCGGCCGAGGACCGGGGCTTCGGGACCGACGCCACCGTGGTGGCCAACCTCGTCCGCGCCGCGGTGAGCGGCTACCGCAGCGGGAAGCTGATCTCCATGGTCGGCCACTTCCCGGGCGAGGGGGCGGCCAACCAGGACCCGACGCAGGGCGCCGCCACCGTGGGCGGGCGCTTGACGGACCTGATGGGCCGCGACGTCAAGCCGTTCGCCGCGGCGGCGGCCACGGCACCGGTGGTCCAGCTCTCCGACGCGGTCTACGCCGCCTTCGACGGCGTCACCCCGGCGACCCTCCTGGCCGACGCGGTGACCGTGCTCCGCGACCGGCTCGGCTTCGGCGGGGTGGTGATGAGCGGCGACCTGCTGGCGGTCACCGCGGCCACCGGGGGCAGCGCGGCCGACGCCGCGGTGGCGGCGCTCAAGGCCGGCTGCGACCTCCTCTTCCTCCCCGGGGGGGCGACCGACGCCGAGGCGGCCTACAACGCGGTGCTGGCCGCCATCCGCCAGGGGCAGCTCGATCCCCAGGCGGTGGCCCGGTCGCTCGGTCGGGTCGCCGGCCTGAAGAAGGCCTACGGCATCGGCTAGACCGTCCGGCGCCCGGAGAACGCCCGGCCGAGGGTGACCTCGTCGGCGTACTCGAGATCGGAGCCGACGGGGAGGCCGCTGGCCAGGCGGGTCACCACGAGCTCGGGGGCGCGCTCGCGCAGGCCGGCGGCCACGTGGAGGGCGGTGGCCTCGCCGGTGGTGGTCGGGTTGGTGGCGAGGACGACCTCGCGGACCGGTGAGTCGGCCTCCCCGATGCGGGCGAAGAGCTCGGTGATGCGCAGGTCGTCGGGGTCGACGCCGTCGATCGGGGAGAGGGCGCCGCCGAGCACGTGGTAGCGCCCCCGGTACTCGTGGGTCCGCTCGATGGGGATCACGTCGGAGGGCTCCTCGACCACGCAGATCACCGCCGGGTCGCGCCGCTCGTCCTCGCAGATCCGGCAGCGGGGGCCCTCGGCGAGGTTGAAGCAGACCTGGCAGAGCCCGATCCGCTCCTTGACCTCGCGGATGGCCTCGGCCAGGGCGGCGGCGTCCTCGGGGCTCGAGCGCAGGATGAAGAAGGCCAGGCGCTGGGCGGTGCGGTTGCCGATCCCCGGCAGCTTCGAGAGCTCGGAGACCAGGCGCTGGATCGGGGCGGCGTGCACCGCTCAGCGCCCGCCCGCGGCCGCCATCGACCTCACAGGCCGGGGAGCCCGAGCCCACCGAGGGAACCGAGGTCGAGGCCGCCGGTGGCGCCCCCCATCTTCTCGTTGGCCAGCTCCTGAGCGGCGCGGAGCGCCTCGTTGACGGCGGCCAGGACCATGTCGGCGAGCAGCTCGGGGTCGTCGGGATCGATCGCCGCCGGGTCGATGGTGATCTCCTTGACCACGAGGGCCCCGGTCACCTTGACGGTGACCATGCCGCCGCCGGCCGAGGCCGACACCTCGGCGGTGGTCAGCTCCTCCTGGGCGCGGGCCATGTCCTCCTGCATCTTCTGGACCTGCTTGAGCATCTTCTGCATGTTGGGCTGGGGCATCGGTCGGGCTCCTGTTCTCGGTTGGGCTCTCCGGTTCGGGCGATCAGCCGTCGAGCTCCTCGGCGTCGAACTCCGCCTTCAGCCGGGCCACCCACTCCTCTTCGCTGAGCGGCGGGGGCGGACCTTCGTCGGGAGTGGAGAGCTCGCGCAGATCGTAGGCGAGGGCGAGCGGGCGCCCGGTCACCGCCTGGACCGCCTCGGCCACCGCCCGGCGGTTGGCCTGGTCGTCGGCCTTGCGCCGCAGGAAGGCCGAGTCCTCGGGAAAGGCGAGGACCAGGCGCCGGTCGCTGAGCTCGACCGGGAGGGCGTCGGCGATCACCGCGGCCAGCATCTTGTTGCCCACCCCGACCGCCTCGAGCACCGCCGGCCAGAGGGTGATGAGCCGCTCGAGCGTCAGCTCCTCCTCGGCGAGGGCCGCTCCCGGCACCGGGGGCGAGGCCCGGAGGACCGGGGCCGGCGCCGCCGGGGCCGGGGCCGGGGCGACGGATTCGGCGGTGGGCGGGGCGGGGGTGGGCGGGGCGGACGCCGCGGGTTCAGGCACCCCCGCCGGCGGGGCTCCGGCCGGCTCCGCCCCCGGAGGCGGAGCCCCGCCGAGCGAAGAGCCTGCCGGGGGGCCTCCTGCCGCCGGGGGCCCCGGCCGAGGGACGGCGACGGCGACGGCGAGGGTGGCCTCGAGGCGGGCGATCCGCTCGAGCAGGGCGTCGGTCGAGGCGTCGACGGCCGGGGTGGCCGCCTTGACCACGGCGAGCTCGAGCTGGGTGCGGCCGTCGGCGCCGGCCCGGAGGGCGGCGAGGGCGTCGGCGAGGAGGTCGAGGAGGCGGACCAGGGTGGTGGGGGGGATGCGGGCGGCCTGGTCGGCGAGCTGCTGGTCGCGCTCGGGGGTGACGGCGATCTCGGCGGGGACGGCGCCGCCGAGGGTGCGGATGACCAGGGCCTCGCGGGCGTGGATCTCGAGCTCGCGGATGAAGCCGGCCGGGTCGCGGCCGGCGTCGACGCAGCCGGCGACGGCGAGGAGGGCGGCCCGGGCGTCGCCGGCGGCGATGGCGTCGACGGTGGCGAAGAGGAGCTCGGCGTCGGCGACCCCGAGGACGGCGAGGACGTCGCCGAGGAGGATCTCGTCGCCGCTGTAGGTGCGCAGCTGCTCGAGGGTGCCGAGGGCGTCACGGAAGCTGCCGGCGGCGTGGCGGGCAAGGAGGGCGACGGCGGCGGGGGGCACGGCGATCCCCTCGGCCTCGGCGGTCCGGCGCAGGACGGTGGCGATCTGGTCGGCGGTCGGGCGCTGGAAGTCGAAGCGGTGGCAGCGGTCGACGACGGTGGGGAGGACCTTCTGGGCCTCGGTGGTGGCGAGGACGAAGACGGTGTTGGGGGGCGGCTCCTCGAGCGTCTTGAGGAAGGCGTTCCAGGCCGCCGGCGAGAGCATGTGGGCCTCGTCGAGGATGTAGACCTTCTGGCCGCCGGAGACCGGGGCGAAGGCGACCGACTCGCGCAGGGCGCGGATGTCGTCGACCGAGTTCGAGGAGGCGGCGTCCATCTCGATGACGTCGAGCGACGAGGCCTGGGCGATCGACCGGCACGAGTCGCAGGTCCCGCACGGCTCGGTGGTCGGACCGGACTCGCAGTTGAGGCAGGCGGCGAGGATCTTGGCCATCGAGGTCTTGCCGGTGCCGCGGGAGCCGACGAACAGGTAGGCGTGATGGACCTGGCCGCGGTTGACGGCGTTGCTCAGGGTGCGCACGACGTGCTCCTGGCCGACGACCTCGGCGAAGCTGCGGGGGCGGTGGCGACGGTAGAGCGAGGGGCTGGTCGACACGAAGGGCCAGTGTACCCCGGGGTCGGTCGTCCCCCGGCCGGGGCGCGAGCGATAGCTTGCCGCGATGGCACGCGCCCGCCTCGCGGCTCTCATCGCCGGGCTCGCGGTGGCGATCCGGGCGGTGGTCGGTCACGGACTGGTCAACTACGACACCCTCTACGCCCTGGTCTGGGGCCGGGACATCGCCGGTGGTCGGCTGCCCGACTACGGCGTGTCCATCGCCCCGACCCCCCACCCCCTGGCCACCGGCCTGAGCGTGATCCTCGCCCCGCTGAGCTCGCTCGAGCGCCACGGCATCCACGGCGAGCCGGCGGCGGCGGTGGCGGTGGCCGGAGCCTTCGTCGGCCTGGCCCTGCTCGGGTGGGTGGTCTTCCGGCTCGGGGCCGAATGGTTCAACCCGTGGGCCGGGGCCGTGGCGGCGGCCGTCATCCTCACCCGGGAGCCGGTGCTCGACTTCGGGGCGCGGGTCTACGTCGACATCCCCTACCTGGTGCTCGTCCTCGGCGCCCTGCTCGTCGAGACCCGCCGGCCGCGGGCCGGGGCCCCGGTTCTCGCCCTGCTGGCGGTGGCCGGCCTCCTGCGCCCCGAGGCCTGGCTCCTGTCCGCGGCCTACCTGGCCTGGATCTGGTGGTCGGACCGCGACCTCGGCCGCCTGCTGCGCCTGGGGTCGATCGCTGCGACGGGACCGCTGCTGTGGTTCGCCTCCGATCTTCTTGTGACCGGTGATCCGTTGCACTCGCTGACCGGGACCCGTGACACGGCGAAGGTACTCGGGCGGGTGACCGGCCTGGGCAACGTCCCGGCGACGGCGCCGCGGCGCCTCGGGGAGATCCTCCGCGAGCCGGTGCTCTTCGCCGCCGCGGTCGGCGGCGTCCTCTCCGTGCTGTGGCTGCGCCGGCGGGGTGGGCGGGTCGAGCTGGGGGCGGCGACCGGGCTGGTGGCCTTCGCCGGCTTCTGCGTCCTGGCAGCGGCCGGCCTGCCGATCATCACCCGCTACCTCCTCCTCCCCGCCTGCATCCTTGCCATCTTCGCCGGGGCCGGGGCCTTCGGCTGGCTCGAGCTCGAGGCCGGGGATCCTCGCCGTCGGTGGTGGCGGGCGGCGGCGTGCGTGGTCGGCCTCGGCCTCGTCGTCTTCGTCCCCTCCCAGGTCGGGCGGATCCGCACCTTGCGCGAGACCCTGCGCCGCCAGGAGACGATCCAGGCCGACCTCGGCCGCCTGATCACCAGGGGGACGATCGGGGCCCGGTGCACCCCGGTCTCGGTGCCCAACCACCGCCCGGTGCCCCTCCTCGCCCTGTGGCTCGACGTCGAGCCGCGGGCGGTGGTCAGCGCCGAGGTGGGGCAGCCGAGCCGGGGGACCTACGTGACCCCGGCCAACGCCGGGGTCGCCGCCGACTACATCCTCGATAAGCGCGACCCGGTCCAGGTCGTCCACGCCGTGCCGGCCGGCTTCGCCCCGGCCGGGGCCGACGCGTCGTGGCGGGTCTTCGCGCGCTGCCCCTGAGGCCGCCGGGCGCCTCGCCCGGGCCGGGCCGCCTGCTTGGGCCCGGAGGGCCCCCATGAAAATATGGACCGTGCACCCTCTGTCGAGGGCGTACCCCGTGTGCCTTACGTCGCCCGACAGCTCCGGCGCGGGGCTCCCGCTGCGCCTGCCGATTACCGCTTAAGGCTGCTTCCTTCCGGACCTGACCTGGTTCACGGACCGACACCGCAGGGGACCCGAGCCATCGACGCCCCGGACGACGGGGCGACCCGGGGGACGC
>JAXDHJ010000093.1:0-48973 GCA_034664565.1 Solirubrobacteraceae bacterium | reverse complement strand
AACGCTCCGGCGCCTCGGCCGCGACGCCACGGACGTCGTCGGAGGGTTCGTCGCCTGGCGCGCAGACGGGCTTCCGATCATCGCGCCTCCGTAGAGCGCCCGAACCCACCGACTCGTCGGCGGAACGCGGTGCCTGGGTGAGTCCCGCCCACTGGGGTGCGGACAACGGCTGCCGCACGCGGCGCGAGCCGCGCGCGGCAGCGTTGGCCCTGCCAACCGAGTGCCCGTCCCCGGGCGTGGCTCAGTTCTGCCCTTGCTGCTGGGTGTTGGCGTTGGGGTTGCCCGGCTCGTCGGCGTGACCGCCGGGGCCGTCGTTGGCGTCGGCCGTCTCGTCGTGCCCGACTCGGTGGCCGGGCTCTCGGCTGCGGTCTCGGTCGTGGCGGCGGTCGGGGCGGTGGCGGCGGCGGCCGCGTGCCCGGCTGCCGCGGCGTTGGTCTTATCGCCCGCCGTCGGCGTGTCGGCGCGGCCGGCGGACACGGTGTCGGGCGTGGTCTGGTCGCCGCTCTGGATGTTGTCGCCGTCCGGCTGCCCCGTCACTTCGGGGGCGGCGACGGTGGTGGCGGCCTTGGTCGGTGAGCTGCCGGTGGCGCCGGCGATGGCGGCGCCGCCGAGACCGAGCGCGGCCAGCGCGCCGACGACGCCCGCGGTGTACTTGAGTCGCTTGAACACGGTGTGCTCCTTGAGGTGGTGATGGACCATGCCGGGAGCAACGTAGGCGGAGGCGATGAGACAGACATGAGAGCGGGCCTGCTGCCGGCCGACGACGGGTGACCTCTGGCCAGACTCGCGGTGACGGAGGGTCGCGGCGGCGGTCGGTCCTATTGGATCGCCGGTAGGGAGATCCAGACGTCGGCGCCGCCCGCCGCCCGGTTGGCCGCGTGCGCGGCGCCCCCGTGGCTCGCGGCAATCGTGGCGACGATGGCGAGACCGAGGCCGGCGCCGTCGGTCGAGCGCCCGGAGTCGGCCCGGGCGAACCGCCTGAAAGCGTCTCGCAGGAACTCGGGGTCGAAACCTCGACCGCCGTCGACCACGTGCAATTCGACGTGGCCGTCCCGTGAGATCGCCGACAGGGCGACGTCGCCGTCGCCGTAACGGAGCGCGTTCTCGACGAGGTTGGAGAGAGCCTGCTCGATTCTTGCCGGGTCGGCATGGAGATGGGCGTGCTCCACGCTCGAAACGAGGATCTTGCGTTCGCCGGCACGCGGGTGTTTGGCCAGCCGATCGCGGATGTCCCGAAGGAGCTCGCCGGTTTCCACGCGTGAGATGTTGACCGCCAGCTGGCCTTGTTCCCCACGGGCGATGACGAGGAGGTCCTCCGTCAGCTGCGTGAGGCGGTCGGTCTCCTCGGCCGCGGAGCGGATGGTGAGCTCCAGGGCCTTGGGGGTCTGACCCTCGCGCTGCGCCAGTTCGAGCTCGCCCTTGAGGATGGCGAGCGGGCCCCGGAGCTCATGGCTCGCGTCACTCACGAAGGTGCGCTCGTGACGCAGGGCATCCTCGAGTCGATCGAGCATCGAGTTCAGAGTGCCGCCGAGCCGGGCGACCTCGTCGTCGCCGAGCGGTACCGGGAGCCTCGGGCCAGGCTCGGTGGCGGTGATCTCCTCCGCGCGGCGGCGCATCAACTCGATCGGGCGAAGCGCGCTGGCCACGGCGAGATACCCGGCAAGCGCGCAGAGAACGAGAGCACCCGCCCCACCGGTCAACAGCAGCGCGCGAAGGCTTCCAAGGGCCTGCTCGCGTTCGCTGAGCGTCGCGCCGACGGCGACGACGAGGTCGCTGCCCTGAGCGCGGGTGCGGACCGCCAGGATCCGGACGGGGCCCTCGAGATCGGCCACCGCGGAACGGTCGATGAACACGCCGGAGGCCCGCGCCGTGGCCAGCTCCTGACGGTTGAGCACCGCCCGGCGGCTGGTCTGCGGCGAGGAGTCGAAGATCGTGCCGTCGAGTCTGAGGACCTGGGCGAAACCCCCGCCATTGTTGATCGGGCCGCTACGGCCGGCGGCCCGCAGCCCCGAGTCGGCTTGACTTACCAGGGCGATCACGTCCCCGGCTCGGGAGCGCAGGCTCTGGTCGATGGCGCGGTTCATCTCCGCGGCGAAGCGCAGATCCAAGAACAGCCCCGTCCCGACGAGGACCACGGCGAGCACGACGGTGAAGGCGAGACTGGCCCGCAACCGGATCGGCAGCCGGCCGATGACGCCCCCGCGCAGCACCTCTACCCGCGGACCCCGCCATCGCGCCGCAGGCGGTATCCGGCTCCACGCACCGTCTCGATGCTCTGAACCCGAAACGGCTTGTCGATCTTCTCGCGCAGATAGCGCACGTAGACATCGACGATGTTGGAGCGGTTCTCATATTCGTAGTCCCACGCCGCCTCGAGCAACTGAAACCGGCTCAAGACATCGCCACAACGGCGCATGAACGTCTCGAGCAGCGCGAACTCCTTGGTGGAAAGCTCCAACTCGGTCTCCCTTCGCCACGCTCGGCGTGATGCAGGGTCAAGCCGCAGGGAGCCGACCTCCAGCACCGACGGACGCTCGACCGGGCCGCGCCGGACGAGCGCTCGCAGCCGGGCGAGAAGCTCGACGAACGAGAACGGCTTGGTGAGGTAATCGTCGGCCCCACCGTCGAGCCCGGCCACGCGGTCGCTGAT
Organism: Solirubrobacteraceae bacterium; assembly: GCA_034664565.1. Taxonomy (GTDB): domain Bacteria; phylum Actinomycetota; class Thermoleophilia; order Solirubrobacterales; family Solirubrobacteraceae; genus Palsa-513. Next base: position 46,323 of record JAXDHJ010000093.1, on the reverse strand, counting down.
GGCGTCCCGGGCGGTCAGCATGAGCACCGGCGCCCAGCCGCCGTCGGCGCGCAACCGCCGGCACGTCTCGAACCCGTCGATACCGGGGAGCATGACGTCGAGCACGATCGCGTCGTATTCCGTCGACCCGGCCATCCACAACGCGTCCTCCCCCCTGATCGCCACATCCGCGACGACGCCCTCCCCCTGGAGCCCGCGCCGTAAGAGGCCCGCCAGCTTCACGCTGTCCTCGACGACCAAGACCCTCATCAGCCCAGTCTTCCACGGCAAGATGAGAATCTGATGAGTGGTGGCCGGGGTGGCGTTCGCACCCGATGGACGCACCCAGGTCAGCGCCCCTACGACGCGAGGCTCGGGTCGCGGACACCGCCTCCTCACGCGGTCGGGCACCAGTGAGTCGGGGGATCTCGTTCTGGACCGTCTCGAGATCCGGCCAGCTCAGCACGGTCCGGGCACCGGCCAAGAGCCGCCGCGGCGGCGACTCATAGTCGTTCCTCTAAGGAAGGGCGCCGAAGGCTTAGTTGTTATTCATTTCCGGTCGGCGATCCTGTCGCGGTTGAGTGGATTGACCGCCAGCGTGATTCGCGCCGCGCGACCCTGCCAGTGCAGCCGCGCAGCCGGGGCTTCCTCGCGGTGGTTGTGGCCGGTCTCCCCGAGGGGCCGGGGCGGCCGTCTCGCGCGAAACGCGGGGACCAGCCCTGCGCGGGCCGCTTCCGACGGGCGTATGCCGTGATCGAGAAGCCGTTCCTTGCGAGGCTTGGGATTACGGCGGTGGCGCGATGACGGTCAGAGCGGCGAGGCTGGCGGCGCTGGTGAAGATGCACGAGCGCCGTGGGACGCACCGCGCGCCGTCCCTCGACCCGTGGCGGATCGTCTCGCGGCGCTTCTCCGCCGAGGGAGTCGGCGAAGAGGAGGCCATGTTCGCTATGGCCAACGGCTACATGGGTATCCGCGGGACACACGACGAGGGGGCGCCGTCACACGACCCCGCCTGGTTCGTCAACGGTCTGTACGAGACGTGGCCGATCCCCTACGGCGAGAGCGCATTCGGGTTCGCCACTACCGGCCAGACGATCGTCAGCGCCCCCGACGGGTCGGTCATCCGGCTGATCGTCGACGAGGAGCCCCTCGTGCTCTCGGAGTCCAAGCTGCTCTCCTACGAGCGGGTGCTCGACATGCGCGCCGGCGTGCTCGAGCGCGCGGTCACCTTTCGCACCGCCCGCGGCGCGATCGTCTCGCTGAGGTCCCACCGGCTGGTCTCCCTGCACTGGCGCCACCTGGCCGCGATCTCCTACGAGGTGACACTCGTCTCCGGCCAGGCGGAGCTCTGGATCGCATCGGAGCTGGTGACGCACCTGCCACGCCCCAAGGGCCATGACGATCCCCGCGTCGGGGCGCGCATGACCGATTCCGCGCTCGAGCCGGTATCGCAGACCTTCGACGGCGCGCGCGTCGTGCTCGAGTTGCGCACCCGCTCGAGCACGATCGGCCTGGCCTGCGGGATGGAGCACGAGATCGAGACCGAGTTGCGTCACACCGTCGAGTCCAGCGGCGGCGAGGACGAAGGCCGCGTCGTCTTCTTCCTCGACGCCGAGCCCGGCGTCCCCACGCGCGTGACCAAGCTGCTGGGCTACCACCACGCCCCGCAAGCCGCCCCCGGCGACCTCACCCGCCGCGTCAACCGAACGCTCGACCGCGCGGTCGGCGACGGCTTCGGTCGCATCGCAGAAATCCAGCGGGAGCGCCTCGACGCGTTCTGGGAGCAAAGCGACATCGTGATCGAAGGCGGCAACGACGTCCAGCACGCCGTCCGCCTGAACATCCAGCAGGCGGTGCGCTTCAACCTCTTCCAGGTGCGCCAGGCCTCAGCGCGAGTGGAAGGCCACGGCATCGCCGCGAAGGGCCTCACCGGCCGGGGCTACGAGGGCCAATACTTCTGGGACACCGAGATCTACGTCCTGCCCTGCCTGACCTACACGCAGCCGCACGTGGCCAGGCGCCTGCTGAACTTCCGCTACGAGATGCTCGACGCGGCGCGGCGCCGGGCACAACAGCTCGGCCACCGCGGGGCGCTCTTCCCGTGGCGGACGATCAACGGCGAGGAGGCGTCGGCCTACTACGCCGCCGGTACCGCGCAGTACCACATCAACGCGGCGATCTCCTATGCCGTGCGCCAGTTCGTCCGCGTCACCGGCGACCAGGAGTTCCTCGCCCGTGAGGGCGTCGAGCTCCTGGTGGAAACGGCGCGCCTGTGGGTAGACCTCGGCTTCTTCTCCACCCGTCGCGACGGCCAATTCTGCATCCAGGGCGTGACCGGGCCAGACGAGTACTCGGCGGTCGTCGACAACAACGCCTACACCAACCTCATGGCCGGCGAGAACCTCGCCGCCGCCGCCGAGTGCTTGGCGCTCCTCCAGGCCACGGATGCCGCCGCTCACACCCAACTCGTCGCGCGCCTGAAGATCAAGCCCGAGGAACCCGCCGCGTGGGGCCGGGCCGCGGAGCGAATGTTCGTGCCCTACGACGAGCGAGTCGGCGTGCTGCTACAGGACGAACACTTCCTCAACCGCAAGCCGTGGGACTTCGACGCCACCCCGCTCGACAAGTACCCGCTTCTGCTCCACTACCACCCGCTCAACATCTACCGCCACCAGGTGATCAAGCAGCCCGACGTCGTCCTGGCGACGTTCCTCGCCGGTGATCGCTTCACCCTCGAGGAAAAGCGCCGCGTCTTCGAGTACTACGACCCCCTGACCACAGCCGACTCCTCGCTCTCTTCCTGCGTGCAGAGCATCATGGCCTCCGAAGTCGGCGACACCCAAGCCGCCTACGAGTACTTCCTCATCAGCACCGCCATCGACCTCGCCAACCTGAGCGGGAACCTCGGCGACGGCATCCACGTCGCCGCCTGCGGCGGCGTCTGGATGGCGCTGGTCAACGGCTTCGCCGGACTGCGCGACATCGAAGGCCACGACCTGCGCTTCGCGCCCCGACTCCCCGCCGACTGGCGGAGCATGAGCTTCCGCCTGATCGTGCGGGGCAGCCGCCTCGAGGTCCAGATGACCCCCGACGCCACCACCTACCGACTCCTCGACGGCGAGCCCCTTTCGCTCATCAGCGACAACGAGCGGTTCACCGTCTCAGCCGGTACACCGGCCACCGTCCTCGTTCCCGGCCACCCAGAGCGGCTGGCCGCGAGCGCGGCCGCCAGCCCCCAAGCCTAGTCACCGCCAGCCCCCTTGCCGTCCGGCGGGGATCCTCAGGTCGGCCTGGCCGGGCGCGGATCGCCCCCGACCCGCCCCGCCTCCACTCCCAGCTCGCCCCTGCGCCGGCCACGCCGGGCATAGGAGACGTTCCACACCGCCACCAGGCCGGCCACCGCCAAGGGCAGCACGTTCGAGGTGGCCTTGGCGGTCGCCGTGGCGGCCGTCTGGACGATCACCACCTGGGCGGCGGTCTCGATGACGAAGGCGCCGCCCCACACCGCGGTGGCCACCCGGAAGGCGTGCCGGAAGGCGGGATGGCGCCACCGGTCGGCGAACTCGCGTCCCTGCGGGGTGTCGGCCCCCCTGGCCTCCAGGGCGAAGCGGTAGATCATCGGCCGCCGCGTCCACAACGACCCCAGGCAGCCGAGCCCCCACACGGCGCCGGGCACCGTCCCATCCAGGAGCACCAAGCGGGCACTCCCACCCGCCAGGCCGGCGGCGCTCCCCACCACGATCCCGATCAGGACGAGGGCTCCGATGGCGTCCAGACGCCGGCGGCGCACCACGCTGAGAGCAATGCCCAGGGCGGGAAGCACGCCGCTGATGATCAACGCCGTCACGGCGGCCAGGCCGGCCGAGCGCAGTGCGAAGTAGGCGACGAGCGGGCCGACCACGTCGAAGATGGCGATGGGGGCCAGTGACTCCAGCCGGTCACGGTCGGCGGACGGTGACACCGGCCCTATCCCGCGCTCATGCCCTCAGGTGCCTTGAACATCCGCATGTAGTAGTCGCGCAGCTCCCGGTCGACCATCCCCCGGGTCAGCGTCTCGGGGTCCTCGTTGGCCCACATCTCGTTCATCGAGGCCCGCAGGTCGGCTTCGCCACCGGTCATCGCGTCGAGGAGCTCGCGCACACGCCGGCGGCAGGAGTCCAGCCGCGGGTCGCGAGGATCGGTGCCCGCCTGCATCTCGCCGCGCACGGTGGCGAAGATCTCGGCCCACTCCCGCTCGGCGGTGGCGATCGCCTCCTCGCCGACGTCCTCCCGGCGGCGCTCGAGCCGCTCGAGCTGGTCGGGGGTGTAGTACCTCTCGTACATGGTGATGGCCTCCATGGTGTCGATGAGCTGATCGATCGACGGCTCGACCTCGCTGGCGAGTCCGTCGCGAAGGGCGGTGAGCCGGCTCCGCAGGGCTTGGGCCTCGGCCATCTGATCCTCGACCGCCTCGAGCTGTCGCCCCAGGAGATCCGCCAGGTCAAGGCCGCGGCCGTCCAGGAGCGCGGCGATGGCGTCGAGGCGCAGCCCGAGGCGCCGCAGGGCGACGATCCGGTAGAGCCGCCGGACGTCGGCGCTGCCGTAGAGGCGGTAGCCGGCCGGGCTGCGCTCAGACGGTACGAGCAGGCCGACCTTCTCGTAGTGGTGCAGGGCACGGACGGTCAGCCCCGTCGCCCCGGCCAACTCGCCGACCCACCAGTGCTGTTTCTCTGTCGCCGACACCCCACACCCACCGTACGCCCTCCCCCCGGGTCAGGGTCAAGCGACATAGGTGCGCGAGGCTGCCCGGGCGCCAACCAGCGCCGCCGCGGCCAGGATCGCGGCTCAGCCTCGCAGAGGCCGCAGGCTCCCGGCGGCCGGCTACACCGGGCTCGCCACGATGACCACCAGATCCTCGCGGGCCCAGCGAACCTCCGGGCGGAAGTCCGCCTGGGCGAGCCAGGCCACGAGGTCCGGGAGGCGGTCGGGGAGGTCGATGCTCCGGTCGAGCGGCGTCGGCCGGGAAACCGGCGCCTCGGGCTCGATCACGTCGCCCAACACGAACCGTCCGCCCGGGGCCAGGCTGGCGCGAATCCGCCGGAACAGGTCCGCCTTGCCCGGGCCGTCGAGATGATGGACGGCGAGGGCCGAGACGACGAGCTCGAATGCTCCCGGCGGAAGCGCATCCTCGAGGCGGCGGGTCAGCGCCCGGCACCGACCCCCAAGCCCGGCCGACGCCAACTGCGCCATCTGCTCGCTGGCGTCGACTGCCACCACCACCGCTCCCAAATGAGCCTCCAGGCAGCGCCGCGACGTCTCGCCCGTGCCGCAGCCGAGGTCGAGGATCCGCGACACCTCGAGGCCTGCCGTCGCCCCGACCACCTGCCCCTGCAGCTCGTCGTACAGGGGCAGGGCAGCCCGCATCATCTCGAGGTACTCGCTCGGAGCGTCGTGGAACTGGGCCATCCTCCGATGCTACGGCCCGAACTCAGGCGGGCTGGGGCTCGAGCTCCCCGACCGGCTCGGCGACCCCCTCCGCGAACATCTCCGGGGTCAGGTCGCGCTCCGGCGTGGTCCTTGCCGGCGCCCGGGCCTCGGGCCGCAGGAGGATGACCGCGGTCACCATGGCCAGGACGATGCTCCCGGCCCCGACCGCGAACGCCAGGTGGTAGCCGCCGACGAGCGAGCCGGCCAGCGAGTGCCCGTCGGCCTCGAGCGCCCGCGAGCGGTTGGTGGCGATGGTCCCGAGGACGGCGAGTCCGAGGGCTCCGGCGACCTGCTGGGAGACGTTGGTGATGCCCGACCCGAGCCCGGCGTCCCCGGCCGGCACGTCGGCCATGGCGATGGTCAGGAGGGGCATGAACGAGCTGCCGACTCCCAGGCCGATAGCCAGATAGGCGGTGAATATGGTGGGGAAGAACCCGGTCTGGAGCCCCGCCGTGGCCAGGAGGACGAGGCCGACGATCACCGTGGCCAGACCGCACAGGAGCACCCGCATGGTCCCGAAGCGGGCGACCAGCCGGGCGGTGACGCCGAGGGAGAGCACGCCGACCGTCACCGTCCACGGCAGGAAGGCCAGGCCGGTCTGGAGGGCGCTGTAGTGGAGGACGTGCTCGAGGTAGAGCGTCCCGAGGAAGAAGGTCGAGTACATCCCGGTGACCAGGAACCCCCGGACCACGCTCGACCCGACCAGACCCCGCAGGCGCAGGATGCGCAGCGGCATGATCGGGTTGCCCACCCGCGACTCGACGGTCAGGAAGGCAGCCATCAGGCCGATGGCCAGGGCGCCGAAGCCGAGGACCGGCGGCGAGGCCCAGCCGTGGCCGGTGGCCTGGACGATGGCGTAGACCGCGGTCATCAGCGACGCCGTGACCAGCAGCGACCCGAGCCAGTCCACCCCGTCGGCCAGTCCGATGGCGCTGCCCGCCGGGATCAGGGTCCGGCCCAGGCAGAAGGTGACCACGCCGATCGGGAGGTTGACGAAGAAGATCCAGTGCCAGCTCAAAGCCGCGGTCAGCGCGCCGCCGGCCAGGAGGCCGAGCGAGCCGCCGGCCACGGCGACGAAGACGTAGGCGCTCATCGCCCGGGCCCGCTCCCCCGGCTCGGGGAACTCGGTGACCACGATGGCGAGGATCACCGACGCCGACAGCGCGCCCCCCACCCCCTGGAGGAAGCGGGCGGCGATGAGGAAGCCCTGGCTCGACGCCACACCGCAGAGCAGCGAGGCGGCGGTGAACACGCCAACCCCGGCCAGGAACACCCGCTTGCGCCCGAGGAGGTCGCCGAGGCGGCCGGCGAGCAGCAGGAAGCTGCCGAAGGTGATGAGGAAGGCGTTGACCACCCAGGTCAGGCTGCCCTGGGAGAAATGGAGATCCCGCTGGATGGCCGGGAGGGCGACGTTGACGATCGTCGTGTCGAGGACGATCATCAGCTGCGCCAGGCAGACGACGCCGAGGGCCAGCCAGCGGCGGCGGTCGCTGCTGGTCGGTGAGGACGATGTGAGGTTGTTCACGGCGATTCCCAACTGTTGAGACGTATAAGAGCCGGTGCTAAAGTGGAGGTGTCCTCCGGACTAACCGGAGGTTGCCTCCGGAACTATACGGAGGGTCCCTCCGGTTTGTCAAGCAGAGCGACGCGCCCGTTCCGATGACCAGCACCGAGACCGCCCCCCCGCCTCCCCCTGCGCCCCCGCCGCCCAGACGGGCCGACGCCGAGCGCAACCGCCAGAAGCTGATCGCCGCCGCCCGGGAGGCGTTCGCCGAGGGCGGAACCGCGACCTCGCTCGAGGAGATCGCCCGACGGGCGCAGGTCGGGATCGGCACCCTCTACCGCAACTTCCCCAACCGCCAGGCCCTGCTCGAGGCGGTCTACGTCGAGGAGGTCCAGGGGCTGTGCCGGTCGGCCGCCGACCTCGCCGAGCGCCCGCCGTGGGACGCGCTGGTCGACTGGCTGCATCGCTTCGTCGCCTACATGGCCACCAAGCAGGCCCTGGCCCAGGAGCTGCTCGCCTACGTCGACCGCGACGCCAGCCTCTTCCAGAGCTGCCGGACCGAGCTCTACACCGCCGGAGAGCCGCTCCTCGCCCGCGCCCAGGACGCGGGTGTCGTGCGCGCCGACGCCGACTTCGCCGAGGTCATCCAGATGGTCGGCGGGATCGCCAAGATCCCCTCCACCGACCCTGGGCAGGTCGAGCGCATCCTCGACATGGCCCTCGACGGACTGCGCTACCGGCGGCCGGACGACTCCTAGCCGGCGGCCCAGGCGGTGGCGCCGGGGCCAGACGCGGTACCGTGGCCGTCGTGGACGACGACGCCATACGCCTCCTGCTCAAGCGACTCGCCCGACCCCATCCGTCAGGCGGCACGGTGATCGAGCGCGCCGCCGTCCTCGCCGAGGGCAGCGGGTCGGAGACCGTCCTCCAGTGGCTGCTCGACCACGGCGCCCAGCCCGAGGCGATCGTCCCGACCACCGAGCGCCACGGCATCCACGGAGCCGATCGGCGAGCCAGCAGCGCCGCCGCGTCACCGTCACCCTCCCGCTACATCCTCCCCGCCGGCGCCCTCGACTGAGCCGCCGTCACCGGCTCCATCCCTGGCAGGATGGAGCACCGTGCAAGTGCTCGTCGCCCCGGCCGCCTTCGACGGAGCGCTCCGGGCCAGCCAGGTGGCGGCGGCCATCGGCCAGGGACTCGAGTCCGCCGGCCTCGAACCGCCCGACCTGTGCCCGGTGGCCGACGGCGGCGCCGGCACCATCGAGGTTCTCCTCACCCGCCTCGGCGGCGAGACCGCCGCCGCCCGGGTGACCAGGCCCGACGGCCGGCCGGTCGACGTCGGGTTCGCCCTGCTCGACGGCGGCTCGACGGCCCTGGTCGAGGCCGCGGCCGGGCTCGGGGTCGGGGCCGGGGCCGGCGTCCAGGTCGAGGCCGGGCTCGGGTTCCACCCGGGACGGGTCGGCGCCGGGGCGGCGACCGCCGACCCTCGGCCCGGGGCCGGCACGTGGGGGGCGGGGGAGCTGATCCTGGCCGGGGTCGAGGCCGGCGCCGAGGTGGTGATCGTCGCCGCCGGCGGCCGGAGTGCCGGCGAGGACCGCGGGGCCGGGGCGATCGCCGCCATCGAGGCCGCCGGCGGCCTGCGGGGGACGCGCCTGATCGTGCTCGGCGACCAGCGCCCGGCCGACGGCCGGGACGGTCTCGCCGCCGGGCTGGCCCGCGCCTTCCGCGCCGAGCTGCGCGCGGGCGCCGGGTTCGTCCTCGAGGCGCTCGAGTTCGACACCCGGATGCGGGCGGCCCGGGCGCTGGTGGTCGGCGAGCGCCGGCTCGACCGATCGACCCTCGACGGGCGGATCGTGGCCGAGCTGGCCATCCGGGCCCGCCAGGCCGGGGTTCCCGCCCACGCCATCGTCGGCGTCGACGCCCTCGACCGCTTCGACGCGAGGATCCTCGACCTCCAGGAGATCCTCACCGGGTCGACCCGGGAGGAGATCGTGGCCGCGGGACGCGCGCTGGCGGCCCGGCTGTAGGCGCCGGCCCGGCGCCGCCGCACCGAGGCAGCGGGCGAGAACCACTAGTCTCGGTCGATGGCAGACGGCCCGCTCGCGCCGCCGGAGCCCTCGCGGGGCGCGGCCCGCCCCCAGATGTCACGGCCCCACCTCCCGGGGCCCAAGCGGGCGGTGGTCATCGGGGCGGGCTCGTTCGGGACAGCCATCGCCGTGCTCCTCGCCCGCGGCGGGCTGCGCACCACCCTCCAGACCCGCACCGAGGAGCAGGCGGCGGTCCTGCTCGCCGGCCGCGAGAACCTCGTCTACCTCCCAGGGGTCGAGCTGACCCGCGACCTGCGCATCGAGCCGGTCAGCGCCGGGCTCCAGCGGGCCGACTACGTCTTCCTCGGGGTCCCGTCCATCGACCTGGCCGACGTCATCGCCGCCCTCCCCGAGGCCGGCCTCGGCCGCCGCACGGCGGTGGTCTCGCTCTCCAAGGGACTGGTCCCGCCTGACGGGACCCCGCCCACCGTCGCCCTGCGCGAGCGCTTCGGCACCGATCGGGTCGCCTGCCTCGGCGGACCGGCCCACGCCGACGAGATGGTCACCGCCGGGGCCGGCCTGGTCGCCGCCTCGACCGACGAGGCTCTGGCCGAGGCGCTGGCCAACGTCTTCACCCGGGCCGGGGTGGTCTGCGAGCTCTCCAACGACCCGATCGGAGTTGAGCTCGCCGGGGCGGCAAAAAACGCCGCCGCCCTCGCCTCGGGCGCCACCGAGGCCCAGGGCCTCAACGCCGCCGGCGCGGCCGCCGGCCACATCTTCGCCGAGATCTGGCGCTTCGCCGAGGCCAACGGGGCCCGGCCGGAGTCGATGATCGGCCTGGCCGGAACCGGCGATCTCGTCGCCACCGCGCTGGCCCCGCAGAGCCGCAACCGCCGCGCCGGCGAGCTCCTCGCCGAGGGCGTCCCCGCCTCGGAGATCCACAGCCGGGTCGGCCAGGCAGTGGAGGCGCTCGAGTCGGTGCCCCTCATGGCCCGGGCCCTCGAGCGCGCCGGGTTCGAGGCTCCGGTCACCGACGCCCTGGCCAAGCTCATCGCCGGTGAGCTGCCGCTCGAGGACTGGGTCGCCCTCGTCCGGGCCACCGTCCCCCCCCGTGCCGGCTGGGGTCGCCCGTCCTCGCCGGGATTCTGGCTGCGCCTGCGCGACTGGCTCGGGCGCCCCTTTCGCCGCCGCCCGCCCGAGGCGGCGCGCCCCGCCCCGGCGAACCCGCTCCCCCGGACCGAGCGCTTCAGCATGCCCGAGCGGATGCGCTGGCGCTTTCGCCCCCGGCGCTGAGCCCGACCGCGTCCACGTCGGGCGCCCCGCCGTCATCGCCGCGGGGCAGGATCGCGGAGCCGCCGGGATGGCAGGCCCGGTGGGGCTGGCGGTCGAGCGTCGGTCAGCCGCCGGCCCCGTCCGCGTTAAAGCCGGCGGCCCGATCGGGCGATGGAGTGGGCATGCGGAGAAGTCTCCTGGCGCTCGCCGTCGGTCTCGCCCTGGTCACGGCCGGCCCGTCGCCCGCCAACACGAGCCACGCCGGCTGGCCGGCGATCACCGGCATGCTCCTCATCAACAAGCTCGACCAACCCCGACCGCTCGACGGCCGCCCCGGCGGCGACCCGTTCGACGGGACCGATTACAGCAACAGCTGCCCCAGAGGTCAGCTCCACTCCCACTGCATTCCCCACGGCGTTCGGGTCGCCCGTCACAACGGCGTCACCTGCGCCGCGCTCGCCGCCGCCGAGGGACGACTCGCCAAGAGGCTCGGGATCACCCAGCGCGCGTCGAGCTGCACCCGGACGCTGGCCAGCGCCGCCCTCGTCCCGGCGAGCATCGGCCACAACGAGCTGCTCGGCGGGCATGGCGACGACACCATCCATGCCGGGCCGGCCGGCGACGTCATCTGGGGCGACTACAAGCCGAGCGGCCAGCCGACGACACAGGTCGACACCCTCCACGGTGGCCCCGGCAACGACTTCATCTACGCCAGCCACGGCACCAACTACATCTCCACCGGCGGCGGAGCCGACGTCGTCCACGCCCACTTCGGGCGCGGCACGATCCGCTGCGCCTCCCGCCGCAGCATCGCCTACCTGAGCCACGCCGGCCGAGCGCTCTACCACGTGTCCGGCTGCCGGATCAGTTACACGACGCTCGGCTACTGACCCGCGCGGGCCGCTCGCGGCGCCCGCCATCCACCCGCTGGCGCCACCAGCCGCGGGCCGCCGAGTTTGGAGACGTCGACCGGGCGCCCGATGAAGTAGCCCTGGGCCATGTCGACCCCGTACTCGGCGAGCAGATCCTGGGTCGGGCGGTCGCCGACGAACTCGGCGATCGTCCTGATCCCCATGCCCCGCGCCACCGCGACGATGGCCGTGACCATCAGCCGGTCGGTCTCGTTGTCCACCAGCGAGGTCACGAAGTCGCCGGCGATCTTCAGGTAGCTCACCGGCAGGTTCTTGAGGTAGTAGAAGGAGCCGAAGCCGGTGCCGAAGTCGTCGAGGGCGAACTGGCAGCCGACCCCGACGATGCGCCGGGCGAACTCCCGGGCGGCCTCCATGTTGGCGATCGCCGATGTCTCGGTGATCTCGAAGATGAGGCTCGCCGGGTCGATGCCCGTCGCCTTGAGATCGTGCTCGATCAGCGCCGTGAGCTGGTCGTCGCCGATCGACTTGCCCGACAGGTTGACCTCGAGGCGCAACTTGCCCCCGCCGCGCTCATGGGCGGCGATCAGCTCGATCGCGTGGTGGACCACCCAGCGATCGATGGCCTGGATGTAGTCGAGCCGCTCGGCACTCGGCAGGAAGGCGTCCGGACCGATCAGGGTGTCGTCGCTCCCCCGCATCCTCAGCAGCAGCTCGTGCTGGAGGACCTCGCCGCTGCGCAGGTCGAGGATCGGCTGGCTGTGGAGGACGAACTCGTCCTGCTCGAGCGCCCGGCGGATCCGCTCGACCCAGGTGAAGCGGGTCTCCAACCGCGTCCGCTGGGCTCCGGCGGCGGTGAACACCGCCATCCGGTCCCGCCCGCCCATCTTCGCCTGGTACATGGCGAGGTCGGCGTCGACCATCAGCTGCGCGCCGCCCGGATCGGCCCCCCCGAGCATGGCCACGCCGATCGACGCCGTCACCGACGCCCGGCGCCCGCCGATGAGGATGTCGTCGTGGCGCACCGCCTCGAGCAGCGTCTCCGCCACCGTTCGGGCGCCGGCGGCATCGGTCCGCGGCAGCAGCACCGCGAACTCGTCGCCCCCGAGCCGGGCCAGGACGTCGGTCTCCCGCAGCCGGGCCGCCAGCAGCCGGGCGATGCTCTGGATCAGCTCGTCCCCCGCCTTGTGGCCGAGGGTGTCGTTGACGTACTTGAAGTTGTCGACATCGACCATGAGGGCAGCCAGACCGCCGCCGTAGCGCGCCGCCCCGGCCGTGGCCCGGCCCAGCTCCTCCTCGAAGCGGCGGCGGTTGAACAGGCCGGTGAGCCCGTCGTGGTCGGCCAGCCGGCGCAGATCGGCCTGGATGCCCTTCTGGGCGGTCACGTCGCGGAAGCTCCACACCCGCCCGACGCTCCGTCCGCCCAGCCGGTGCGGCTTGGAGTGGCGTTCGAACACCCGCCCGTCCTTCAACTCGAACTCGTCGTCGCTCTCGGCGTCGGGGTGGGCGTAGAGCTCGCGAACCTTGGCCAGGAACCGCTCCGGCTCGCGCAGCTGGCGCAGCACGTATGCCATGGCACGGTCGTCGCCGCGTGCCTCGAGCACCTCCTCGGGAATGGACCACATCTCCGCGAAGCGGCGGTTGTGGTTGACGATCGCCCCCTCGGAGTCGACCACGAGGATGCCGTCCGCCGTCGAGTCGAGCGTCGCCCCCAGGACCGACAGGGCGACCTCGACCCGCTCCTTGGAAGCCGTGAGCTCGGCCGTCCGCTCGGCCACCCGCTCCTCGAGCGACGCCGACAGCGCCTGGATGGCGGAGAAGCCCTCGGCGTTCTCGAGCGCCGCCCCGGCGAGGATGGCGATGAACGCCGCCAGGCGGCTCTCCTCGTCGGCGAACAGGCCGCCGAGCTGGTCGTGGGTCACGTAGAGGCAGGCACTGGCCTCGCCGCGCACGAAGATCGGCGCACAGAGCACCGAGCCCGTCCGGCCCAGGCCGGAGCCCCCGGGCGGGTCGGGCGCCGGATCGCCTTCGGCCGCGACGACCGGCGCCCCGGTCCGGACCGCCCGCTCGATCACCGCCCGGCTGACCTCGACCGGCGGCTCGCCGCCCCCCGGCGACACCTTCGGTCGACCGCTCGCGTCGAGGGCGATGACCAGGGTCCGCTCCCCGCGCAGCAGCGTCGCCCCCGCCTCCCCGACCGCCGCGAACACCGCCTCCACGCTCAGCCCCCCGGCGATCCGCCGCCCCGCGTCGAGCACGGTGGCGAAGCGATCGGCCAGCGACAGGGTCACCTCGGGCACCGCCTCCGCCGCTCCCGGTCCCTCCCCCCCTCCGCCCTCGGCCCCGGCGCTCGGGCCGAAGGCGGCCAGCTCCCGTTGCGCCTCGGTGAGCGCCGTCGCCGCCCCCGGGAGACCGAGGGCCGCGTCGATCCGGGCCCCGGCGAGCACGCTCTCGGCGTACTCGTGACGCGCGCCCTGCTCGGCGGCCACCGCCAGGCTCCGGGCCAGCAGGCGGCGGGACCGTCGCCGCCGGCCGGCCATGGCGGCGAGCAGCGCCCGCTCGCGCAGGGCGTGGGGCAGGTTGTTGCGGTAGCTCGCAGCCAGCCGGCTCGCCCGGCGGCCGGCCCGGCCGGCCCGGCGGGCGAGGTCTCTACGCGCCGACGGGGCCAAGCAGCTGCTGTGCTCGAGCTGGAGGCGCAGCGCCGTCGCCAGCCACGGCCGCACCGGAGCGACGTACTCCTGGCGCAGGCCCGACCGGCGCAGGTAGACCTCGGCGCCGGCGAGGACCTCCACCGCCTCGTCGATCCGCTCCTCGCCGATCAGGCGCAGCCCCTGGGCCTGGAGGACCTCGACCCGCGTGTGGACGTCGTCCGCCGGGTGCTCGAGCTCGGTCTCGATGATCTCCCACGGGACGGCGCCGCCCGACGCCTTGGCCCACGCCCCGAGGCTGATGCCCGAGGCCTGGTCGTCGCCGAGGGCGACGCCGGCGCCGTGGACGCGGCGGGCGACGGCCACCGCCTCCTCCATCCGCCCCAGGCGATAGAGGGCCAGCGCGATGTTCCAGTTGGCGGTGTTGACCTCCCACTGATCGCCGGTCCGCTCGAAGATCTCCACCGCCGCCCGGCACTTCTCAAGCGCCTCCTCGTAGCGTCCGGCGGCGTAGAGCACCACCCCGTAGAAGCTCAACGACTGCCCCTCCCCCCACGTGTCTCCCAGGCTGCGGCGGATGGCCAGCGACCGCTCGGCGTAGGCCATCCCCCGCCGGCACCACGGCACCATGGTGGTCACCGGGGCGTGCTCGGAGTAGGCCTTGGCCAGCTCGGGCGTCGCCGGGTAGCGCTCCGCCAGGTTCAGCCCCCGCAGGTGGGTCCAGGCGCACGGAACCAGCCCCGAGCCGAACCAGAAGGCGTGGGCCAGGGCGCTGTGCAGACGGATGGCCAGCAGCTCGGGCTCCGCCCCGTCGAGCGAGCGCCGGGCCAGGAAGATCCGCGGCCCCACACTGTGGGCGGCCTGGACGATGACCTGGCCCACCAGCACGACCAGGAACCCGGGGGTGGTGCGGGGCACCCGCTGGCCGAGCAGGCGCAGCGCCCCGACCAGCAGGTCGCGGGAGCTGCGCACGTCGCCCCGCTTGAACGCCAGCTCGCCCCGCTTGCCGTCGATGCGGGCGGCCACCAGATCGCTGTCGCACAGCCGGCGGGCCGCGCCGAAGTGGCGGCTCGCCTCGTCGTAGTGGCCCCGCAGCATGGCCACCTCGCCCCGGCCCTCGGCGATCTCCCGCTCGAGCGACGAGTCGCTCGCCCCCCGGGCGGCGATCTCGTACTGGAGCTGGGCGATCTCCAGGGCGTAGCGCGACCGCGCCGTCGCCGCCGCCCGCAGCGCGTAGGGCAGCGCCCGCCCCGGCTCGCCGGCGGCGTCGAAGTGGAAGGCGAGCTCGAAGTCGAGGCTGGCGTCCCGCTCCTCGAGGCTCGTCGCCGCCGCCCGGTGCAGGTCCTGGCGGCGCGCCGGGGGCAGGCGCTCGAGCAGCGCCTCGCGCAGCTTGTCGTGGACGAAGGCGCACCGCTCGCCCCCGTCGTCGGCCCAGACGATGTGCCGGCGCCGGGCGTCGGCCACCGCCGCCGCCGCCTCGGTCGGGCTCTGGCCGGCCAGCCGCCCGGCCAGGGCGAGGGGGAACTGCTTGCCGAGCACCGCTCCCACCGAGAGCAGCTCGAGGACCGCGGCCGGTGCCTGCTCGAGCCGGCGGCGGAAGACCACCGCCGAGCGGCTCGACGCCTGCACGTCGGCGATCAGGCGCGGGACCACCTCCCAACCGGCCTCCCCGGGGACCAGGGCCCCGGTCTCGATCAGACCGCGCAGGACCTCGCTGGCCATAAACGGGCTGCCCTCGGAGAGGCGGACGACGAGCTCGAGCGCCTCCTCGGGCAGGACGCCGGCCATCGACTCCACCAGGTGGCGCACCGCCGGCGCCTCCAGGGGAGCGAGGACGACGTGCCGGTTCGCCTCCAGGCGCCGCAGGGCGTGGCCCTCGGGTACCTCCTCGCTGCGAAACGCCGCCACCACCAGGACCCGCGCCGAGGAGTCCCGGGCCCGCTGCCCGTCCTGCCAGTGGCCGAGCAGCTTGACCGTGAGCTCGTCCGCCCACTGGCAGTCGTCGAGCATGACCACCGCCGGGCGCTCGGGCGAGCCGAGCGCGTCGATGAGCTCGGCCAGCGCCCGGATGGTCCGCACCTCGCCGTGCGCCTCAGCTCCCGCCGACCGCGGCGAGGAGGACCGGCCGAGGACGGGGAGGAGCTCGGGGATGGCCTCGACCAGGGCGTCCTCCCGGCCCGCGAGCCGCCACCGAAGCCGCTCGAGGAGCCCGGGGTCGCGCCGCGATCGCTCGGCGATCCCCCGCACCACCCCGTCGAGCATCTCCAGCGGCCGCTGGGCCCCCTGGTCGCGGCCCTGGCCGCGCAGCGCCCAGACCTGCCGATCGCCGGACAGGCGCTCGAGCTCCTCGAGCAGCCGGCTCTTCCCGCCACCCGACGGCGACTCCACGAGCACCAGTCCGTGCCCTCCGGCCGCCACCCGCCGCAGCTCGGCCTCGAGCTGGGCGAGCTCGACCGAGCGGGCAACCAGCGCCGGTGCGGTCAGGGTGCGCCGGCGGCGCTCGTGCAGGCCGAGGACCAGCGGCGGGTCGGGGTCGCCGCGGTCGAGGCCGGCCTCGATCTCCGCCAGGTCGCGGCCCGCGGCGTCAGCCGACTGGTAGCGGTCGCGCGGATCCTTGCGCAGCAGCCGTGCCACCAGGTCGTCGAGCGCGGCCGGAACCTCGACGCCCAGGGCGCGCAGCGAAGGCGGCCGCGCCGTCGCGTGCTGGCGCAGCACGTCACCCACCGACCCGCCGACGAAGGGCGGCCGCCCGGCGAGGCAGGCGAAGAGGAGCGCACCGGCGCCGTAGAGGTCCGAGCGCTCGTCGAGGTCCCGGTGGAGCAGCCCGGCCTGCTCGGGTGAGACGTAGTGGGCGCTGGCCACCGGGACCTCGCGCAGCGCGGTGTCGAGGCGTTCGGTCCGGGCCAGGCCGAAGTCGATCAGCGTCACCCGCTCGCACGGGTCGGGATCGCCGACCATGACGTTGGTGGGCTTGAGGTCCCGATGGAGCACGCCCCGCTCATGGGCCGCCTCCAGGCCGCCGAGGATCCCCGTGGCCACCGCCAGGGTCTCGCGGGTGGAGAGCCGTCCCCGCCGCAGCCGCTCGGCCAGGGTCACCCCCGGGACGTAGGGCCTGACCATGTAGAGGTCGCCGCCCTCCTGGCCGATGTCCCCCACCGAGGCCAGGAACGGGCTTTCGATCCCCCGCAGCGCCTGCGCCTCGCGCTCGAGGCGCAGCCGTGTTCCCGCCGGGACGTCGCCCGCCGCCGTGGTCTTGATCACCACCGCGCGGCCGGTCTCACCGTCCTCGCCCAGGGATGCCGTGACTCCGTGCGCCCGCTTGAGCTCCCGCCACACCGTGTAGCGGCCGGCGAGGCGGACGTCCGCGACCCGCGGAGTAGATGTGCCCGGCGGGTTCATCTCACTGCCTCTACCGGAGCGCTGCCCCTCAGGTCGGCCCGAAGTCCATTCCCCAACTACTCACAGTCTATGCCTCGGCTCGAAAATCCGAATGGTCACACGCCGGGGCTCGACGAATGTTGCGCGGCGGCGGCCTCAGCCCCGCGTGCGCCCGAGGCGGGGCTCGGGGATCAGCGGGTCGCCCGGGTCGGCCGCCGGGCGCTCGAGCATCCGCGTGGCCCGGGGGATGAGTCCGGCGAGATAGGCGAGCACGGCAACGATCGACCCGGCCAGCAGCACGGTGACCGACCCGAAGACTCCGGCCAGGGGGCCGGCGGCCAGGAACCCGAGCGGCAGCAGGCCGAGGGAGATCATCCAGTCGTAGGAGCTCACCCGGGAGAGCAGGTGGGCGGGGATGCGCTCGGCCAGGGCGGTCTCCCACCAGACGTCGAACAGACCGATGCCGGCGCCGGCCACCACCGTCACCGGGATTACGGCGATCAGGGTGGCGCCGACCGCGAACAGGGCGCCGGAGATCGGCCAGAGGAGGACGGCGAGCATGGCCAGGCGCATCGGATAGCGCGGACGCCAGCGCGTCCCCATCAGCGAGCCGATGACGGTGCCAGCCCCCAGGGCGCTGGCCACCACCCCGAAGACTCCGAGGCTCCCGTACTGCTGGCGGGCGACCACCGGCCCGAGCACGAACCACGGGGCGAGACCGGAGAACAGCCCCACGCAGAATGCGCCCAGCGTGGCCCACACCCAGGTTCGGGAGCGCACCTCCCTAAATCCCTCACGCACCTCCGTCCACATCCTTCCCGCCGCCGCCGGCGCGACCACCGTCTCGCGCTCGCGAGGGCGCACCCGGGTGAGGAGGGCCGCGCTGAGCAGGAAGCTCGCCGCGTCGAGGGCAAAGGCCGGGCCGGCGCCGATGCCGAGCACCAACACCGTTCCCAGGGCCGGACCGAGGAACTCGGCCGTGTTCTCGAGCAGCGAGGTCACCGCCTTGGCCTCCTGGATCTCCGCCTCGGGCACGGTCTGAGGCAGCAGGCCGGAGGCCGCCGGGCGAAAGAAGGCCTCGGCGGTGCCGAACAGTGCCTCGACGACGACGATCTCCCAGATCCGCACCACCCCGGCGAGGATCAGCCCGGCGAGCACGGCGTGGAGGGCGAAGCGGGCCAGGTCGGTGGTGATGATCACCCGATGGCGGGGCAGGCGGTCGGCCCAGACCCCACCGATGAGCAGGAAGGCGATCAGCGGCACCGCTCCGGCGGCTAGGACCAGGCCGAGATCGCTGGCGCTCCCCGTCAGGTCGATGACGAAGAGCGCCAGAGCGATGGTCACCACCCGGTCGCCGAGGACGCTCGCCGCCTGGGCGAACCACAGGCAGCGGAAGTCGTGATGGCGTAGGACACGCACCGGCGCCAGTCCTCAGCCCCGAAGCTCGCCGACGGCTCGGCGCCCGAGCGCGAGCGTGGTGATCACCGCCTCGTAGACGCCGGCCCCGTAGGACTCCTCGGCCACCCGTACGTTGGGCCGGCCGGCGATCGTCGCCCGCAGCGTCGGGTCGCGATCCAGCGCGTTGGCCACCAGCCAGAACTCGCCGAGGTGGGCGCAGGTGGCCAGGTCCTCGCGCGAGTCGCCCACCCCCAAGGTGTCGGCCCGCCCGAGTCCCCGGGCCCGCATGTGGGCCCCCACCGCCGCCGCCTTGGAAGCACCGGCCGGAATCAGGTGATAGCCACGGACGTGGTCGAGTCCTGCCAGGGCGGCCGAGCGCCGGTGGACCACCCCGTTGTCGACCAGGCGCAGGTCGGCGTGCCCGTGCTCGGCGAGCAGGGCGTCCACCTCGTCGGCCTCGACCCGGCCGCGGAAGAGGTGGGAGATCTGGCGGCCGGTGTGCCACGGCTCGTGGTACTCGAGGCGCCCGGCGTAGCGCTCAAGCAGGAGCGCTGGGGCCCCCGAGGCCTCGATCTGGGCATGGACGGTGCGCTCCCCCGGCACCAGGTCGCCGGTCAGCCAATGCTCCTCGCCGTCGAAGACGAGGACGCAGCCCGCCTCGTAGATGTAGGAGGTCGACCCGATCAACCGCGCATCCTCGCCGACCTGGGACTGGCGGCGACCCGACATGAGGACGACCTCGACCTCGGCGCGCAGGCACGCCTCCACCGCGCGGACCCCGAGCAGCGAGACCCGCCCCTCGCCATCGTGGAGCATCGACGCCCCCCGGCCGAGGAGGGTGCCGTCGAGATCGAGGTACACACAGCGGACCGGCATGCCTGCCTACTATCCCAAGCCGTGGCCCGAGAACCGACGACCGCGGCCGGCCTCACCCGCGAGACCGAGGTCTGGGCCGATCTGCTCGACGACGACCGGGTCGTCCACGAGGCCTTCGAGTACCCGCGGGCGCCCAGCACCGGCGAGCTGCCCGCCGAACTTCATCCCCTCCTGCGCGACGCCCTGACCCGCGCCGGCATCGACCGCCTCTACTCCCACCAGGCGCAGGCCCTCCGCGCCGCGAGCGCCGGCCCGGTGATCGTCACCACCGGCACCGCCTCGGGCAAGTCGCTGTGCTTCAACCTCCCGACCCTCGACACCCTCTGCCGCGACCGCCGAGCCCGGGCCCTGTACCTCTATCCGACCAAGGCCCTGGCCCAGGACCAGGCGCGGGCGCTGGCCACCCTCGGCCTGACCCGCGAGGTCCGCCCCGCCATCTACGACGGCGACACCCCGCCCGGTGCCCGGGCCCAGATTCGCCGCTCGGCGAACCTCATCCTCACCAACCCCGACATGCTCCATCTCGGGATCCTCCCCAACCACGGCGCCTGGGGCGAGCTGTTCGCCAACCTCGCGGTGGTGGTGGTCGACGAGGCCCACGTCTACCGGGGGGTGTTCGGCTCCCACGTGGCCAACGTCCTGCGCCGTCTGCGCCGCATCGCCGCCGCCTACGGCACCGAGCCCCGCTTCCTGCTCGCCTCGGCCACCATCGCCAATCCGGTCGAGCTCGCCGAGCGGCTCACCGGGTTCGAGTCGCCGGCCCTCATCGACCGCGACGGCTCGCCGTCGGCCCGGCGGCGGATCGCCGTGTGGAACCCGCCCGTCATCGACCCGGCCCTCGGCCTGCGCCGCTCGGCCCTGGCCGAGGGGGCCGAGCTCCTGGCTCGGCTGGTGGCCGCCGGCGCCCGGACGATCTGCTTCGTGCGCTCGCGCAAGGGCGTCGAGATGGTCCACCGGATGACCCAGGCCGAGCTCGAGCGGATCGGCTCACCCGAGCTGGCCGAGCGCATCACCCCCTACCGGGCCGGCTACACCGCCGAGCAGCGGCGGACGATCGAGGCCCGGCTCGCCGGCGGCGAGCTCGCCGCGGTGATCACCACCGACGCCCTCGAGCTCGGCATCGACGTCGGCGGTCTCGACGCGGCGATCGTCATCTCCTTCCCCGGCACCGTGGCCAGCCTGCGCCAGATGTGGGGCCGGGCCGGCCGCCGCAGCCGCGGGCTGGCGGTGTACATCGCCGGCGACGACGCCCTCGACCAGTTCTTCGCCCGCCACCCCGAGGAGTTCCTCGAGCGGCCGGTCGAGGCGGCCATCCTCGACCACGAATCCGAGCAGATCCACCTCCAGCATCTGGTCTGCGCCGCCCACGAGGGGCCGCTTGACGTGGCCGGCGACGCCGAGTTCTTCGGGCCCCGGCTCGAGGCCTACGCCGAGCGCCTGGTCGGGACCGGCGACCTGCGCCGCAAGGGGGCGACCTTCGTCGTGCGCCGGCGGGAGCGCTACCCGGCCGGCGAGGTCTCCCTCCGGTCGGCCTCGGCCGCTCGCTTCGCCATCATCGAGGCCCGCACCGGCGAGGTGATCGGCTCAGACGACGCCACCCGGGCCTACTCCACCCTGCACGAGGGCGCCGTCTACCTCCATCTCGGGCAGCGCTACATCGTCCGCGCCCTCGACCTCGAGGCCGGCGACGCCTGGGTCGAGCCCTTCGACGGCGACTACTACACCCAGCCTCGCAGCGACACCGAGACCCTGATCGAGCGGCTCCTCGACCGCCGCGAGACCCTCGGCGTGACCCTGTCCTTCGGGCGGGTGACCGTCACCGACACCGTGCTCGCCTACCAGCGGCGCCGCAGCGCCGACCACGAGCCGATCGACCTGACCGCCCTCGACCTCCCGCCCAGCACCTTCGCCACCCAGGCCCTGTGGTTCGAGCTCGACGAGCTGCTCGGGATCGACTTCCCCTCCGAGCTCCTCCTCGGCGCCCTCCACGCCACCGAGCACGCCCAGATCGCCGTCCTGCCCCTGATCGCCATGTGCGATCGCTGGGACATCGGCGGCCTCTCCACCAACGCCCATCCCCAGACCGGCGGTCCGACCATCTTCATCCACGACGGCCATCCCGGCGGCGTCGGCATCTCCCGCCAGGCCTTCCGCGAGTTCGAGACCCTGGTCGACGACGCCCGGCGTCTGATCGCCGAATGCCGCTGCCAACGCGGCTGCCCGTCATGCATCCAGTCGCCGAAGTGCGGCAACCTCAACGAGCCGCTCTCCAAGCGGGGGGCGCTCGAGGTCCTCGGGAGGATGCGGTGATCGAGCCACCGGCTGACGGCGTAGACGAACCCCGTACCATTACCGCCTAGCGTGGGTGCACAAGAAGCCATGCGGCCCAGCCGCGTGCTCGAGCGCGTGCTCGGCACGCCGGCACGGGAGAGGCGCATTTCTCTGTTGTGGGCGGTGCCGGGGGTGGCGCTGGCGCTGGCCGCCGCCGCCGCCCTCGTCGTCCTCATCGTCTCGGCCAGCAGCGCCCACACCGACCCGATCGACGCCGCCCACCAGCCGTCGATCACCGAGGGCGCAACCAACCGCATGGCCCTCCGCGACGGCTGGGTGCTCGTCCGCGACCCCACCGACCAGGGCGTCCGCCTCGGCTACCCGCGCGGCACCTTCGCCGGCGGGACCATCTCCGTGCCCCACGTGGCCAACGCCACACCGATCACCGGGCCGGCCGGGATCCGCAACTTCTACGGCTCGATCGCCTGGTACCGGACCAAGTTCACCGTCCCCGCCGACGGCCTCTACTCCCTGCGCTTCGAGTCGGTCAACCACCGGGCCGCGGTCTGGCTCGACGGAAAGCCGCTCGGCATCCCCCACGTCGGCACCTACCTCCCCTTCGAGTACCACTTCCGTACCACCGCCGGCCCCCACAACCTGGTCCTGCGCGCCGACTGGCGCGACCCCAACGGCCAGAGCGTGGCCGGATACCACCGGACGTGGTTCAACTTCGGCGGGATCAACGGCGAGGTCACCCTGCGCCCGCTCGGCCTCAGCGACCTCGTCAACCCGACGCTCGCCACCACGCTCGCCCCGGCCTCAGACGGCTCGGCCTCCGCCGTGGTCACCGTCGGCGTCGAGGTCCACAACTACTCCTCCGCCCGCACCATCACCGCCACCGGGACCCTCGGCAACGGCGACGGATCGGTCGACCTCAATTTCGACCCGGTGACCGTCGACCCCGGGAAGATGGCGGTGGTACAGACCCGGGTGACCATCGACAACCCCTCCCTCTGGTCGCCCCAGCACCCCAAGCTCTACGACCTCGACCTCAAGGTCGGCGACGAGACCGAGTACCGGGCCAAGGTCGGACTGCGCGAGATCCGCAGCGAGAACGGCCGCCTGATGCTCAACGGCGCCCCCGTCGCCCTGCGCGGCGCCTCGATCCAGGAGGACATCCGCGGCAGCGGCGACGCCCTGACGCCCACCGAGCAGGACACCCTGATCACCGAGCTCAAGGACCTCGGAGCCAACGCCACCCGCTCCCAGCACCCGCTCGACGTCGGGCTGCTCGAGCGCCTCGACCAGGCCGGGATCCTCGTCTGGCAGGGGATCGGACCGGTCGACTCACCCGGCTACTGGAGCTCGAACACGCCCACCCTCGAGCGACGGGCCGAGAAGCGGGCGCGGATCACCGTGCGCCAGGCCCAGACCCATCCGTCCATCATCGCCTGGAACCTGGCCAACGAGGTCGCCGGCAACGGCCACACCGGCGGCCAGATCCCCTACATCCAGCACATGGCCCAGTGGATCCACACCAACGATCCCGGCCGCCTGGTCGCCCTCGACATCTGGGGACCCCATCCCCCCAAGATCGCCGGCCCCACCTATGACGACATCGACGCCATCGGGGAGACCAACTACCTCGGCTGGTACGAGTCGCCCCTCGTCCCCCAGCCCGTCCTCGTCGAGAAGATCCGCCAGCGACTCGACGCCCTCCACCAGACCTTCCCCGAGAAGGTGCTCATCGTCAGCGAGTTCGGCGCCGAGGCCAACTACCTCAATCCCAACCCGGTTCCCGGGAGCTACTCCTTCCAGTCGAAGCTCCTCACCACCCACATCTCGACCTACCGGACGCTGCCCTACCTCAGCGGGATGCTCGTCTGGGACCTGCGTGACTTCGCCGTCTCCCCGGCCTTCGCCGGCGGCTCCATCCGCCACGCGGTGGCCCACATCTCCCTGGTCCGCGGCCTCAACCAGAAGGGCCTCATCAGCTACGAGGGCGTCAAGAAGGACAGCTTCACCGCGGTCAAGAACGCCTTCGCCGCCCTGGCCGCCGGCGGCTAGGGCGCCGGCCGCGCTCCCCCGTCTCGCCTCTAGCTAGAGGGTGTCGACTCGGCCCAGGGGCCAGTAGATCGAGACCGCCTGGCCGATCACCCAGGCCAGCGGCACCGGCCCCCAGAAGCGGCTGTCGTCGGAGTTGCCGCGGTTGTCGCCCATGAGGAACACGTAGCCGGCCGGGACGGTCACCGGGCGCGGCAGGTCGCAGCCCTGGCCGTCGGAGCACGGAGCGATGTAGGGGTCGGTCTCCCGGACGCCGTTGCGCACGACGTGGCCGGCCCGGACGGCGATCCGGTCGCCACCCAACCCGACCACGCGCTTGATGAAGGTCTGGCTCGAAGGTCGGGCGGTGGGCACCGGACACGGGGCCTGGTCGGGCACGGGGACCCCGCACCGCGCCGGACGGTCGTCGGCCCCGCTCGGTGGGTTGAAGACGATGACCTGGCCCACCTGCGGCGAGGCTCCCAGGCGGTGGGAGAAGCGGTTGACGAGGACACGGTCGCCGACCTTCAGGGTCGGCTCCATCGACGGACTCGGAATCCGGTAGGGCTTGACCGCGTAGGCCTGCACGCAGAAGGCGAGCCCGACCGCCACCGCCACGGTGAGGACGAGCTCGAGCAGTCCCCGGCGGCCGCGACGTTGCCTCGAGGATTTCATGCTTCGATCATGGCAAGCCCGCGCCCGGTCCGAGCCGGGCGGGTTTGGGAGGGTGGGGTCGGTCAGGCCTGGTTGCCGCGGGCGATCTTGCGCAGGTCGAGGGCGGTGTCGAGGACGTCGTCCTCGACACCATGCTCCCGCGCCACCTCGCGCAGGGTCCGCCCCGAGGCGGTGGCGTCCTTGACGATGGCGCTCGCCCGGTCGTAGCCGATGTGCGGGTTCAGGGCGGTGGCCACCGCCAGGGTCGACTCGGCGCTGCGCTCGCAGCCCTCGCGGTTGGCCTGGAGCCCGGCCACGCACTTCTTGTCGAGCACGGTGACCGCACTGGTCAGCAGGGCGATCGACCCCAACAGGTTGCGGGCGATCAGGGGGATCCGGACGTTGAGCTCGAAGTTGCCCTGCATCCCGCCGATGGTGATCGCCGTGTCGTTGCCGATCACCTGCGCGGCGACCTGGAGCACCACCTCGGGGATGACCGGGTTGACCTTGCCCGGCATGATCGACGAGCCCTTCTGAAGCTCGGGGAGGAGGAGCTCGGCGATCCCCGCCCGCGGCCCCGATCCCATCAGGGCCAAATCCTGGGCGATCTTGGTCAGGGAGACGGCGAGCACCTTCAGGGCGCCCGAGAGCTCGACCAGGGCATCGCGGTTGGCCTGGGCCTCGAACGGGTCGGCCGGCGCCGCCACCTTGAGGCGGGTCTCGGCCCGCAGCTTCTGGCGGACCTTGGCCGCGAACTTCGGATGGGTGTTCAGCCCGGTGCCGGTGGCCGTCCCTCCCAGCGGGACCTGGGCCACCCGGGGCAGGGTGTCGCCGATGCGCTCCCGGGCCAGGCGGATCTGGGCGGCGTACCCGGCGAACTCCTGCCCGAGGGTGACCGGCACCGCATCCATCAGGTGGGTCCGCCCGGCCTTGACGATGTTCTCGAAACGTCGGGCCTTGGTCGCCAAGGCCCGCTCGAGCCCGGCGAGGGCGGGCAGCAGCTCGCGAGTGACCTGCTCGAGGGCGGCGAGGTGGACCGCCGACGGGAAGACGTCGTTGGAGGACTGGCCCATGTTGACGTGGTCGTTGGGATGGGCCCCGCCGCCGGCCAGGGCGGCGATCACCTCGTTGGCGTTCATGTTGGTCGAGGTCCCCGACCCGGTCTGGAACACGTCGATGGGGAACTGGTCGTCGTGGCGCCCGGCGGCGACCTCGGCCGCCGCCTTGGCGATGCGGGCGGCCAGGCGCTTCTCGAGCAGGCCGAGCTCCCCGTTGACGCTGGCCGACGCCCCCTTGATCCGGGCCAGCCAGTGCACCACCCCGGCGGGGACCGGCTCGCCCGAGATGGGAAAGTTGTCGATCGCCTTCTGGGTCTCGCCGCCGTAGAGCCTCTCGGCCGTCTTCCCGGCCGCCGCCGGCTTGGAGGCTGCCCGACTGTCCGCTGGCGTCATCGCTCGTTCTCTCCCGTGGTGGCGCCCGTCTTCGCGGGCCCGATCCCCGGCCACGTTACACGCAGAAGGCGGCCAGCTCCCGGGCGACCCCGACCGGGTCGTCGTAGGCCAGGAGGTAGCCGGTTCCGGCCAGGACCCGCAGCTGGGCGGCCGGAATCAGCTCGAGCGCCTCCTCGGCCAGGGACACCGGGTGCAGGGCGTCGGCGTCGGCCCATAGGAGGAGGACCGGCTGGGTCAGGCCGGGGTAGGCCCCGAGGAGCTGATCCTGGGGCCCCGACGGCCAGCGGGCGGCGAAGCGAGCCCAGGAGCGGGCCAGCGGGGCGTTGCCGCCGACGTCGGCGAAGGCGTGACGCACCAGGTCCGAGGCCTCGGGCGTGGCCCGCGCCGATAGCTTGGGGCCGAGCTCGGGGCGAAACACCGCCTGGGCACCGTAGGAGAGGACGCGGTCGAGGCCGGGGACGGCGGCCGCCCGCACGGCGATCCGCCAGGTCCGGCGCAGGCGGTCGTGGCTGGCGCGGCCGTGCATCCGGTTGGGCATGAGGACGACCCTGGTCGGCTGGATCCGGCCGCCGAGCACCGCGTGGAGGACGAGCTCGGCGCCGAGATCATGGCCCCCGAGGATCGGGCGGCTCCCGAGGACCTCGGCGCTGAACCCGGCCAGGACGTCGAGGAACCACTCGCGGGTGTACGGATAGCCGCGTCCGGCCTCGGAATCGCCGTGGAGGGGGAGGTCGGGGAGGACGAGGCGGAAACGGTCAGACAGCGACTCGACGATCGGCTCCCACTCCTTGTGGGAGAGCATGGCCGAATGGAGCAGGCACAAGGTCGGCCCGGTGCCGGTCTCTCGGTAGGCGATGCGGGCTCCGTCGGTGTGGTGGTAGAGACGCAGCCTCATCCGGTGATCTGCCCGGCGAGGATCCCCCGGTGAAGGGCGGCGAGGGCCGCCGGCCCCGCATCGCGCAGCGCCGCCGCCGTCTCGATCCGCTGGCGAAGCTGGCTGGCCACCCCGTTGGTGGCCTTCGCCCCCCGGCGGGTCGCCCCCACCAGGTAACCGAGCTCGACGGCGACGGTCGGCCTGGTCTGCGCCGCCGGCGCCAGGGCATCGGCGGCGGTCGAGAGGAGGCTGCCGACCTGCTGGAGATCGGTGGCCGTGCGGGCGCGCTCGACGCACACCGAGATCGGCGTCCCGGCATCGAGACGGACCGCTCCCGGGGCGGCGAGGAGGGCGCGCTCGAGGGCGCCGGCGGTGACGGCGCACGCCGGGGGCAGCGGCGCCGTCCGCTGAGCGCAGCCGACGAGGGCAGCCGCCGCCAGGCCGATGGCGATCCCGGCGGGGCGGCCGCGGCGGCTCCTCATACCGGCCATCGTATTGCCAGGAGTCGGCACTCGGGAGCCCTCGCCGGGGCAGGCGCGGTCGTGTCCGCCGCGGGCACTAACTTGGCGGCCATGGGCCTGATCCCGGGCGACCCCCTCGCCCACCGTGCCCTCGACTCGCTGCTGCGGGCCGAGGCCAGCGTCCGGCGGCGCCTCTCGAGCGAGCTCCAGCGTGAGGGTCTCTCGGCCTCGGGATTCTCGGTCCTCGTGGTGCTCAACACCGCGGGCGGCGAGCTCGAGATGCGCGCGCTGCGAGCCCGGCTGCGAATGTCGAAGGCCAACGCCAGCGAGGTCGTCTCCACCCTCGAGGCCGCCGGCCTGGTCGAGCGCCGGCGCCTCGCCCACGACCGCCGGGCCCAGAGCGTGGCGCTCAGCGAGTCGGGCCGGGGCGCCGTCGATCGGCTGTTCCCCGAGCACACCCGGCGGGTCGCCGACACCTTCGCCGTGCTCGACGAGGACGAGAAGCGCTCGCTCGCCCAGATCTGCCGCAAGCTCGCTGCCTGAGGAGGCCAAAGCGGCGGCCGGCGCGCGCCTCGTCTCCCGGGACGTCGACTGAACCCGAGCAGCGTCAGGGCGCCGACGAGCGGCGACCCGGCCAACCTAGAATCAAGCGCCATGGCCTACCGGACAGTCGATCCTCAGCAGTCGTTCCCCGATCTCGAGCACGAGGTGCTCGAGCGGTGGCGCGCGCGCGAGGTCTTCCCCGAGTCGCTGCGCCGGCGGGAGGGGGCCGAGCCCTGGGTGTTCTACGAGGGGCCCCCGACGGCCAACGGCCGTCCCGGCGTCCACCACGTCCTGGCCCGGGTGTTCAAGGACATCTACCCCCGCTACAAGACGATGCGCGGCTATCGGGTCGAGCGCAAGGGCGGCTGGGACTGCCACGGCCTGCCGGTGGAGATCGCCGTCGAGCAGCAGCTCGGCCTGAAGTCCAAGGAGGAGATCGAGGCCTACGGCATCGCCGCCTTCAACCGCCGCTGCCGCGAGTCGGTCTTCGAATACCTCTCGGACTGGAACCGCCTGACCGAGCGGATCGGCTTCTGGATCGACCTCGAGGACGCCTACCGCACCCTCGATGACTCCTACATCGAGTCGGTCTGGTGGGCACTCGAGCAGATCCACGCCAAGGGACTCCTCTACGAGGGCCACAAGGTGGTGCCCTACTGCCCTCGCTGCGGCACCGCCCTCTCCTCCCACGAGGTCGCCCTCGGCTACCGCGACGTCGAGGACCCCTCGCTCTACGTGCGCATGCCGGTGGCCGGCGCCCACGGCCCCCTCCAGGCCGGGGACGAGCTCCTGATCTGGACCACCACCCCGTGGACGCTGGTGGCCAACGCCGCCATCGCCGCCGATCCCGAGCTCGCCTACGTGCGGGCCCGCCTGGACGGGACGACCTACGTCCTCGCCGAGTCCCTGCGCGAGCGGGTGCTCGGCGACGGCGCCGAGGTGCTCGCCCGGTTCCCCGGGCGCGAGCTCGACGGCGCCGCCTACCTCCCGCCCTTCGACTACATCCCGGCGGCGGCTTGGGGCGAGCGCGGCCACACCGTGCTCATGGCCGACTTCGTCTCCGACACCGACGGCACCGGGCTCGTCCACACGGCGATCGCCTTCGGCGAGGACGACTTCCGCCTCGGGGCGGCCTACGGCCTCAACGTGGTCAACCCCGTCCGCCTCGACGGCACCTACGACGACTCGATCGGCCCCTACGCCGGGCGCTTCGTCAAGGACGCCGACGGCGATCTGACCGAGGACCTCCGCCGGGCCGGCCGGCTCCTGCGGGCCGAGCTCAGGGAGCACTCATATCCCCACTGCTGGCGCTGCGGCACCCCGCTCCTCTACTACGCCAAGCCGTCCTGGTACATCGCCACCACCCGGGTGCGCGACCGGCTGCTCGCGGCCAACGACAGCGTCGACTGGCACCCGTCCCACATCCAGCACGGCCGCTTCGGCGACTGGCTGGAGAACAACGTCGACTGGGCGCTCTCCCGCGAGCGCTACTGGGGCACCCCGCTGCCGATCTGGCGCTGCCCGTCCGGACATCACGTCTGCATCGGCTCCTTCGCCGAGCTCGAGCGCCGCTCGGGGACGCCGGTCGGCGACCCTCACCGGCCCTACGTCGACGATCTCAGCTTCCCGTGTGAGGACTGCGGCGAGGCGATGCGACGGGTGCCCGAGGTGATCGACGTATGGTTCGACTCGGGGGCCATGCCCTTCGCTCAGCACCACGCCCCCTTCGAGCACGAGGACCGCTTCGAGCAGGCCTTCCCGGCCGACTTCATCTGCGAAGCGCTCGATCAGACCCGCGGCTGGTTCTACTCCCTGCTCGCCGTCTCCACCCTCCTCCACGACCGGGCGCCCTACCGCAACGTGGTGTGCCTCGGCCTCATCCTCGACAGCGAGGGCCAGAAGATGTCGAAGTCACGGGGCAACATCGTCGCCCCCGACGAGATCCTCGACCGCTTCGGCGCCGACGCCCTGCGCTGGTACTTCTTCACCGCCAAGGCGCCCTGGGACGGCTATCGCTTCTCGACCGAGGCGGTCGGCGACGCCGGCCAGCTGCTCGTGCGCCAGCTGTGGAACACCTACTACTTCTACGTCCTCTTCGCCAACGCCACCGGCACCGTCCTCGCCGCCGAGACGGCCGCCGCCGAGGCCACCGACCTCGACCGGTGGATCCTCTCCCGCCTGGCTGCCACCGTGGCCGAGACCGTCGAGCGCCTCGACGCCTACGACGCCACCCAGGCCGGCCGGGGGATCGGCGCCTTCGTCGACGAGCTCTCCAACTGGTATGTGCGCCGCTCGCGCCGGCGCTTCTGGGACGGCGACCCGACCGCCTTCGCCACCCTGCAGGAATGCCTGGTCACCGTGGCCCGGCTGCTCGCCCCGTTCACCCCCTTCCTGGCCGACGAGAT
Organism: Solirubrobacteraceae bacterium; assembly: GCA_034664565.1. Classification (GTDB taxonomy): domain Bacteria; phylum Actinomycetota; class Thermoleophilia; order Solirubrobacterales; family Solirubrobacteraceae; genus Palsa-513. Next base: position 16,204 of record JAXDHJ010000093.1, on the reverse strand, counting down.
CTACGACAACCTCGACGGCGGCGAGCCGAGCGTCCACCTCGAGGACTTTCCCCGGCCCGGGGCCCGCGACCTCGAGCTCGAGTTCGCCATGGCCACCGCCCGGGAGACCGTCCGCCTCGGCCGGGCCGCCCGCGCCCAGGCCAAGGTCCGCACCCGCCAGCCGCTGCGCGAGGCGATCGTCGTGGCCAGCAGCCGCGAGCGGGAGGCGATCGAGCGCCTGGCCGAGCTGGTGCGCGAGGAGCTCAACGTGAAGCGCCTGCGCTTCGTCGCCGCCGCCGACGAGCTCGGCCGCCACCAGGTGAAGGCCAACTACCGGAGCCTCGGGCCCCGCTTCGGCAAGTCGATGCCCCGCGTGGCGGCGGCCATCGCCGGGGTCGATCCCGCCCACGTGGCGAGCACCCTCGCCGCCGGGGGCCGGGTGGCGATCTCGGTCGACGGCCACGACCACGAGCTCGGCGCCGAGGACCTGATCCTCACCCTGGCTCCCCTCGAGGGCTACGGGCTCGAGCGCGAGGGCTCCCATGCCGTGGCCCTCGAGCTCGCCCTCGACGAGGACCTGGTGCGCGAGGGGCTGGCCCGGGAGATCGTCCACGCCGTCCAGGCGGCCCGCAAGGCGGCCGGCCTCGACGTCGAGGACCGGATCTCGCTCGCCCTCGGCGGCGACGCCGACCTCCTGGCCGCCGCCCGGGTCCACGACGACTACATCGCCGGTGAGACGCTGGCCACCGCGTTGTCCATCGATGGCGACGGCGGCGGGAGCGAGAGCGTCATCGTCGACGGGCGCGAGCTCGTCATCTCGGTGGCGCGGGCCTGAGGTCCCGGCCGGTCGTGCCCACCGGCGGGAGCCGATGGGCACGAGGCCTCGCTGTCGCCCGGCCGGGACCGCCGGGTGAATGTGTCAGTTGACGGTGTAGCAGATGGGTGACACGGTCCCGTCGGGGTTGTGCACGTGGCCGACCTGGATGCCCTGGATGCAGCCGAGGCCCTTGCCCCCCATGGTGAGGTCGGCCTGGGCCGGGGCGGCGACGAACAGGGCGGCGAGCCCGGCGGCCAGGGTGGCGGCCACGGAGGCGCGGGTGGTGCGGGAGCGGGAGCGGGAGCGGGTGCGGGAGCTGGAGGTGGTCATGTCGAACTCCTTATCTGTGAGTGTTGGTTACCTATAATCGGTGAGTCGATGTAGGTGACACAGTAGGAGGGTCCGTGCCGGCGGGCATCGGCCATCTGGCCCATCTTCTGCCCGCCGGCGCCTCGCCACGGCTATCGTCATCCCGTGCCGGAGCGCCTGCCCACCACCGTCCGTCTGGCCGAGGTGGTCACCGCCCTCTCCCTGGCCAGCGACGTCGGCCACGACCAGCCGCTGGAGAAGTCGCTGCGCAACGCGGTCATCGCCGCCCGCCTCGGCGGCGAGCTCGGCCTGCGCGGACCCGAGCTCTCGGCCGTCTACTACGTCGCCCTCCTGCGCTCGATGGGCTGCACCAGCAACTCGCACGAGACCGCCGTCCTGCTCGGTGGCGACGACCGCGCCATCCTCGGCCTCGTCCAGGCCCTGGGCGGGGGCGACGCCCACGAATGGGCCCGGGCCGCCGCTGGTCAAGTGGCGAGGACGGCGCCGGCGCTGGCGGGCGCCCGCACCGAGGAGTGGTTCCTCACCGAGGGGCTGCTCGCCGGTCGCCGGGCCCGCGACTCGGCGTGTGAGGTCTCGACCGCCCTGGCCCGGCGCATCGGCCTCCCCGCCGGCGTGCAGGACGGTCTCGAGCAGGTCTACGAGCGCTGGGACGGCCGGGGCCCGGGGCGGATCGGCGGCGAGGACCTGTGCCTGGCGGCGCGCATCTCCCACATCGTCGACGTGGCCGAGATCGCCCTGCGGGCCGGCGGGCTCCCGGCCGTCCATGAGCTGATCGCCCGACGGACGGGCAGCCACTTCGATCCGGCCATCGCCGCCGTCTTCGCCGGCTGCGCCGACGACCTCCTCGACGGGCTGGCCGACGCCGACATGCTCAACGAGGCCCTCGACGCCGAGCCGCCGCCCTACCCGCGCTGCGAGCGCACGGCGCTGGCCGAGCTCGCCCGGGCCATCGCCGACTTCGCCGACCTCAAGTCACCGTGGACGCTCGGCCACTCCCCGGCGGTCGCCGATCTCGCCGCCGCGGCCGCCCGGCCCGAGGACCGGGAGACGGTCCTGCTCGCCGGGCTGCTCCACGACCTCGGCCGCGTCGCCGTGCCCAACGGGATCTGGGACCGGGCCGGAGCCCTGGGCCCGGCCCAGTGGGAGCGGGTTCGCCTCCACGCCTACTACACCGAGCGCATCCTCGCTCGCACCCCCGCCTTCGAGCATCTCGCCCGGCTGGCCGGCTCCCACCACGAGCGCCTCGACGGCAGCGGCTACCACCGCGGAGTGGGGGCCGACTCCCTCTCGGAGCCGGCCCGCCTGCTCGCCGCCGCCGATGCCTACGCGGCGATGACGGCCGACCGGCCCCACCGGGGGGCCCTGACCGCCGAGGACGCGGCGGGCGAGCTTCACCGGGCGACCGGGGCGGGGTGGCTGTGCCCGAGCGCCGTGGCCCGGGTGCTCGAGGCCGCGGGCCACCCGCCCCCACCCAAGCCGGCCCCGCCCTACGGCCTGAGCGAGCGCGAGGTCGAGGTGCTCGGCCTCCTCGCCCGCGGCCTGACCAACAAGGAGATCGCCGCCGAGCTCTTCCTCTCGGCCCGGACCGTCCAGCACCACCTCGCCCACGTCTACGACAAGATCGACCGCCGCACCCGAGCCGGAGCCGCCATGTTCGCCATGGAGCACCGGCTCCTCGACTGACGCGGGCGACCACCCGGCCCCGAGCGCGCCAGCCGCGGCCGGCCGCCGGCCGCCGGCGCGCCTGCCGCCTGCCGCCGGCCGCGCGCCGACACCGTTGGCGGCGAGGCGGAATAATGGGTCCGGCATGAACTTCATCTTGGCGCTGACACACCAGACGGGCCGACGCTTGGCCGAGATCGGCTTCCTGCTCATTCTCATCGCCGGCATCTGGCTGGCCGCCGCACAGATCCCCCGGCTCAAACTGGGCAGGGCCAGGACGATCGTCGCCGGGATCGCTCTTGCCATCGCTGGTCTGCTGCTCATCATCGCCACCCGCTGGGGTCAATTCGGCTAGACAGGCGAGGCGCCTCGCCGCCGTGCCCAAGGCGCTCTCGGGCCGCGGTTCGCCCCACCGGCACCGAGCGACGAGCGCGCTCAGGCGAGCATGACGTTGCGGGCCTGCGGGTTGACCCCCATGTCGACGTCGAACTGGACACGGTCGCCCGGGGTCAGTGCGCTGACCCCGAGGGCGAGGCCGATCGTCCGCACGACGATTTCGTGCTGGTCGCGGTCGCGCACGATCGTGCCGACGCCCTCGTCCTCGTCGAACTTCTTGACGATCCCGGTGAACTGCACGTTGTCTCCTCTCGGTCGATCGGACCGCCCAGGCGGCGTAGCTGCGATCAGGGCGGTGTTGCCTGCCGTCCTACCGGTACCCGGACTGGACCGCCGGCCGTCGGTTGCGGGCGGGCGCCGCCGACTCCGGCGCCCTCGCGGCAGGTCGCCCGCCGGACCCGGCCCGACCGGAGCTGGATCAGGAGGCGAGGGCGGGCTCGAGCGCCGCTTCGATCCGCTTCTTCGGCTGGGCGCCGATCAAGGTGTGGACGGCCTCGCCGTGGCGGAAGAGGATCATCGTCGGGATGGAGAGGACGCCGAACTTGGCCGCCGTCTGCTGGTTGTCGTCGATGTTGAGCTTGACGATGCGCAGGTCCTCCCGCTCAGCGGCGATCTTCTCGAGCTCGGGTCCGACGACCCGGCATGGACCGCACCACGGGGCCCAGAAGTCGACGAGTACGGGGGTGTCTGATTCGATGACCTCCGCCTGGAAGTTGGCGTCGGTGACGGCGGCGAGGGTGCCCATGTGCTCTCCTTCTGATCGGCTCGGGCTCATTACTATACAAAGTGTAGTGGGTCGCGGCGGGGGTCAGCCGGCGAGGACGAGGGCGAAGAGGTGCGGCGAAACGTAGACCTCGAAGACGGCCGCCGCCACGAGGATGGGCACGGCGATGGCCACGGTGACCACCGTCGCCGCCAGGAGCTGCTCCCACTCGCCCCGGCGGCTGGCGATGATCCAGGCGGCGAGGGGGAGGAAGAGCGCCGTCAGCTCGGGTAGGGCGTGGGGCAGGAGGATGGCCAGGAGGATCCCCGGCGAGGTGTGCAGGACGGATGCCACCCCGGCGGCCTGGACCCCGATCACCAGGGCCTGGGCCGAGAGCGAGAAGGTGGTCGCCCCGATTACGAAGACGATGGCCAGGCGCCCGCCGTGCTCGTGCAGCCACCGGCGCACGCCGCGCTGCTCGGCGGCCTGGAGGGGCAGCGAGCTCCCGGCGATGAAGCCGGCCACGCAGGCCATGGCGTGGAGGGCGAGGACGAGCAGGTTCCGGGACACCACCCAGACCACGTCGCCCGGTCGGCCGACCACGAACGGCGGCCGGGTGACCAGCGCCCGCTCGGGGGTGGCCAGTCCGGCGATCAGCCAGACGGCGACGAGCAGGAGGCAGGCGGCGAGGAGGCTCCCGAGGAGCCAGCTGCGGACCACCGCCCACGGGCGAGCGCGCCAGGACTCGAGGGTGTCCCGGGTGTGGCGGACGCCCTCGACGAAGGCGTAGGCCGACGGGCTGTCAACCGGAGGAACGCTCTCCACCTGATTGCATCGGCCGGCCCGGGCGCGAGCATGAGAGCTCGGCCCGGCGGCCGGCCTCAGCCCGCCTGCGCCGGTCTCAGCCGGTCTCAGCCGGCCGCGCGCCGGCCGGGGCGGTTGGCCAGGCGCAGGCGCGGCAGCACCCAGCACGCCTCGATGGCGATGACCGGCGACATCTTGCTGCGACCGAGGCGGCGGTCGCGAAAGACGATCGGCACCTCGGTGACCGCGAAGCCGTGGGTCAGGGCTCGGTAGGTGAGCTCGACCTGGAAGGCGTAGCCGTGGGAGCGGACGGTCTCGAGATCGATGGCCTCGAGCACCTCCCGGCGAAAGCACTTGAAGCCGCCGGTCAGGTCCTTGATCCCGAGGCCGAGCACCGACCGGGCATAGACGCAGCCGCCCCGGCTGAGCGCCCGGCGCAGGAGCCCCCAGTCGGCCACCGCCCCCCCGGGCACGTAGCGCGACCCGAGGGCGACGTCGGCACCGGCGTCGACGGCGGCCAGGAGGCGGGGCAGGTCGGCCGGGTCGTGGGAGAAGTCGGCGTCCATCTCCAGCACCCGCCCGGCCCCGGCGGCCAGGGCGTGGCGGAAGCCGGCCAGGTAGGCCGGTCCGAGGCCCTCGCGCCGGGTCCGGTGGAGCACCTCGACGCGACCGTCGGCCGCGGCCAGGCGGTCAGCCATCGCTCCGGTCCCGTCGGGCGAGGAATCGTCCACCACGAGCAGGCGAAATCCGTCGGGGGCGCCGTCGGCGAGGGCGGCGAGGGCAGCGGCAACGATCGCCTCGATGTTCTCGGCCTCGTCGAAAGTCGGCAGGATCAGCCATGCGGGGCCGGGCATGGCGGCCTACCCTAGATGAATCGCCGCGACCTCAAACACCATGATCGCCGCCGCCCTCGACGAGCTCGGCGACCTCTACGAGCTCGACGGCGCCGTCATCCACCGGGTGGTCGCCTACCGCAACGCCGCCAAGGTCGTCCGCGACGCCCCGGTCTCGGTGGCCGAGCTCGCCCTCGCCGGCCGGGTCACCGAGCTCGCCGGGATCGGCGCCACCCTCGAGCAGAAGATCCTCGACCTCATCCGGACGGGCACCATCCCGGCCGCGGAAAAGCTCCGTCTCAGGTTCCCTGCCGGCCTGCTGCAGATGACAGCGCTCCCCGGCCTCGGCCCGAAGCGGGCGCGCAGACTCTACGAAGAGCTCGGCATCGCCTCCCTCGACGCTCTCGCCGACGCCGCCCGCGGCGAGCGTCTGCGCCAGGTGCGGGGGTTCGGCGAGAAGTTCGAGCAGTCGGTCCTCGCCTCCCTCGCCGCCGCCGCCGCCGACCACGCCACCGATGGGGCCGAGGGAGGCCCGCGGGCTCGCCGCGTCCTCCTCGACCGGGCGCTGGCCATCGGCGAGCTCATCGTCGGCGAGCTGCGCGCCCGCTGCCCGGAGCCCGGAGCCCGGATCGAGCTCGCCGGCTCGGTGCGCCGGCGGGCCGAGAGCGTCAAGGACCTCGACGTCGTCGTCGCCGCCGCCGACCCCGGACCCCTGCTCGAGGCCCTCCCCGCCCTCGAGGCGATCGACACCGCCGGGCGGACGGGCCCGGGCGCCGCCCGCGGGGTCACCCACACCGGCATGCCGGTCGAGGTCCGGGCCGTCGCCCCCGACCAGTTCGGCAACCTCCTCCAGCACCTGACCGGCTCCAAGCAGCACAACGCCGCCCTGCGGGAGCGGGCGGTCCGGATGGGGCTGCGGGTGTCGGAGTACGGGGTGCTCGTCGAGGCGACCGGGGTCACCGAGCGGTGCGCCACCGAGGCCGAGGTCTACGCCCTGGTCGGGCTCGACTACATCGAGCCCGAGCTGCGCGAGAGCCGGGGCGAGCTCGACGGTCCGCCGCCGCGGCTGATCGAGCTCGGCGACATCCGCGGCGACCTCCACTGCCACACCGTGGCCTCCGACGGGCGCAAGACCATCGCCGAGATGGCGCGGGCCGCCGTGGCCCGCGGCTACGAGTACCTGGCCATCACCGACCACTCGGCCAGCCACGGCTTCGGCAACCACGTCTCCCCCGACGATCTCCGCCGCCAGATCGAGCGGGTCCGGGAGATCGACGCGCGGATGGCCGACATCCGCCTGCTCGCCGGGAGCGAGGTCAACATCCTCCCGGACGGGTCGCCCGACTACGACGACGACCTCCTGGCCGAGCTCGACTGGGTGATCGCCAGCGTCCACACCGCCTTCTCGATCGGCAGCGACGCCATGACCGCCCGCATCCTCGCCGCGATCGCCCATCCCCTGATCGACGCCATCGGCCACCCGACCGGTCGCATGCTCGAGCGCCGGCCGCCCTACCCGGTCGACATGGACGCGGTGATCGCCGCCGCCGCCACCACCGGCACCCTGCTCGAGATCAACTCCAACCCCAACCGCCGCGACCTCGGCGAGGTCAACGCCCGGGCCGCCGCCCACGGCGGCGCCGGACTCCTGATCAACTCGGACGCCCACTCGAGCGCCGGCTTCGCCGTCCTGCGCTACGGCGTGTGGACCGCCCGCCGGGCCCGGCTCGGCCCGGCGGCGGTGCTCAACACCCTGCCGTGGGAGGAGCTCGCCACCCGGCTCAAGCGGCCGCGGTAGGGCGCCGGCGGGCCGGGGCCGGGGCCGGGGCCGGGGGTCATCCGTCGCGTGGGCGGTAGCGGTAGCCGAAGCCGCGGACCGTCTCGATCAGCTCGTAGCCGATCTTGCGCCGGAGGTAGCCGACGTATAGCTTCACCTGGTGGGGGGAGGTGCGCAGAGGATCGCTCCAGACCAGGTCGAGCAGCTGGTCGCCGCTCAGCACCTGGTTGGGGTGGCGGACGAAGGCGGAGAGGAGCTTGAACTCGAGCGGGGTCAGGGCGACGTCTTCGCCGCCGCACCTGACCGTGCGCTGGGCGAAGTCGATCTCGATCCCGGCGTCGGCGTAGGCCTCGCGCGTCTGCACCGTCCCCCGCGTGCGGCGCAGCAGGGCCTCGACCCGGGCCAGGAGCTCGAGGCGGCCGAAGGGCTTGGTGAGGTAGTCGTCGCTCCCGGCGCGCAGGCCGCGGACCCGCTCGAGCTCGGCGGTGCGGGCGGTGAGCATGAGCACCGGCACGTCGCTCAGGTCGCGGATCCGCTCGAGCGTCTGCCAGCCGTCGAGCTCGGGCATGTTGATGTCGAGGAGGACGAGGTCGGGCGGGTCGGCGTGGAAGGCGCGCAGCCCGGCCCGGCCGTCGGTGGCCAGGCGCACCTCGTAGCCGGCGCCCTGGAGCAGCTCGCGGAGCACCTCGCGGATCAGGACGTCGTCGTCGACGGCGAGGATTCTCGACCGGCTCATCTGACCATCTTAGGCTCAGGGCGAGGCGCCGCCGGCCGGCGGTCATACCGGTTTCCTACCCGCCGGCGCCCGCATCCATCACGGGGCCGCCGAGGCTCCTGACAGGGAAGGAACCCGACCGCAGGCCAGGGATGACCACCGATGCGCCGACGCCACCAACATCGCCCGATCTCGCGCCTCACCGCCCGCCTGCGACCGGGGGCGGCGGGGGCTCGGCGCCAGCGGCCGGGGCGGAGGCTCGCCGCCGTCGGGTCGGCGGTCCTCGTCTCGATCGGCGCCGGGGCCGACCCGGCGCTGGCCACCACCGGCGAGAACTCGAACTGGGCGGGGTACGTCGCCCAGGCCCCGGGGGTCCACTTCACCGGGGTCAGCGCGAGCTGGGTCCAGCCGTCGGTTTCCTGCACGCCGGGGAGCCCGAGCTACGTCTCGAGCTGGGTCGGCCTGGGCGGCCACCGCACGCCGGTGCTCGAGCAGATCGGCACCGAGGCCGACTGCGCCGCCGACGGGAGCGCCTCCTACTCGGTCTGGTACGAGCTCGTCCCGACCGTCTCGGCCACCCCCGCCCTGGTCATCGGGCCGGGCGACGTGATCAGCGTGTCGGTCACGGTGGGCGGGCGCCGGGTGCGCCTGCACCTGGCCGACGTCACCCGGGGCACCGCCGTCACCCGCCAACTCGACGCCGGCCGGGTCGATGTGAGCTCGGCCGAGTGGATCGTCGAAGCTCCGGTCCTCTGCTTCGGAGCCATGGCCGCGAGCTGCCAGGACTCGACGTTGGCCGACTTCGGGGCCACCGGCTTCTTCGCGGCCCGGGCCACCGCCTCGGGGCGCAGCGGCCCGGTCTCCGACCCGCGGTGGTCGGCCACCGCCTACACCCTGGACCCGGCCGGACCGCCCCGGGGCCAGGCGCGGCCGGCCGACCGCGTGGCACGGGCCGTCCCAGGGGCGCTGAGCAGCGCCGGCGACGCGTTCGGCGTCGGCTTCGGGACGGCCCCGCCCGCCGCCGGCGGCCGGCGCTGAGGGCTCAGGTGGGCCCGGACCCGGTCGGGGTGGGGGCCGGGGCGAGGAGGCGGGGGAGGACCTGCTCGGCGACCAGGCGGTCGACCCCGGCTCTCGAGAAGGGATGGAGCGCGGCGGCGGCGGCGGCCGCGTAGTCGGGCCGGGGAGAGTCGAGGCCGAGGCGGATGGCCGGGGCGAGGTCCGAGGTGACCAGGCGGGGGTCGAGCCGGCGGGCGAGCTCGAGGGCGACGTAGGGGCCGGGGGCGATGGTGGTGACCAGGGCGCAGCCGTCGGCCAGGGCCTCGAGCTGGGCGATCCCGTAGTCCTCGCGGCGGGGGGCGCTGAGGTAGAGCCGGGCCCGGCGCAGAAGGCCGCGATAGGCGGCGCGGTCGATCATCCCCACCACCCGGACTCCGGGGGCGGCCGGGACGTCGACCCCGGCGACCACCAGCTCCTCGCCGGGCCGGCGGACGCGGGCCCAGGCGTCGAGGACTCGGTCGAGTCCCTTCTTGTGGGGGTTGGCCCCGTAGGTGACGGCGGCGATGTCGCGGACCGGGGCCGGCGGCCCCGACGGCTCGACGGGGACGGGGACGACCAGGGCGGTGGCGGGCCGGGCGGCCCCGGCCCCGGCGGCCTCGGCCAGGGCGCCGTGGCTCGAGGGGAGCAGGAGCGGCGTTTGGGCGAGGCGCCGGCGCTCGAGCGGTCGCTGCCAGACGCCGTGGCGGCCGGGCCGGTTGGCGGCGGCCGGGGCGTCGAAGCGGATGGCGCCGGGGACGGGCCAGAGGAGGGCGGCGGTGACCGTCGAGTAGACGACGGCGGCGGCCGGCTCCCGGCCGAGCGCGGCCACGGCGGCCGAGCGGGCGGCACGGGCCCAGAGGAAATCGGTCAGGGCGAAGGTGCGGACGTCGGGCTGGCGGGCCGCCTCGGCCACGGCGACGCTCGCCCCGGCCCGGCGGAGGGCTTGGGCCAGCTCGTCGTCGGCGGCTCGCAGCCCGACGGTGGAGCCGAGCGAGACGAGCAGGACATCGTTCACGCGGCCTGGCCGTCGCCCTGCGGGATGTAGGCCTTGAACCCGGGGGTCCGGGTCAGGGACATCGGCTTGAAGGGGGAGGTGGGCTCGACGTGGAAGCGGGCGCCGTCGCGCTGCTCGATGGCCAGGACGGCGGCGTCCTGGCGGCGCCAGGCCAGAGCCCAGATGATGGCGAAGCCGGTGGCGATGCCGGGGATCTGGGGGGCGAAGAAGCCGGCGGCACCGGCGACGAGGGTCACGGCGAGCAGGGGCCAGAGGCGGTTGAGGATGACCCGGGTCGACTTCTGCTCAGGCATGGTGCTCACGGCGCGGGCGCCGCCGAGCAGCCGGGCGATCGGCGGGCTGGTCTGGTTGCGCCGACCGATGACGGCGCCGAGGACGGTGGCCGCCGCCCACCAGCCGAAGGCGAGGAGGGCGATGTCGGGGCCCCCGGTCTCACCGGCTCCGATCACGGTGACGGCGGCCAGGACGGTGGCGGTGCCGGCGCAGAGGAGGACCGTGGTCCGCAGGAAGTCCACGAACGACACCGGCTCAGCGCAGCAGGGTCTCGAGCACTTCGCGGACGCCGGCCTCGCCGTCGACGAGGAGGTCGGCCTCCCGCTCGAGCCGGGCCGGGGTCTCCTCGGAGCGGACGCCGATGCACACGGCGCCGCCGCCGACGGCCTGGCGCAGCCCGCGGAAGGCGTCGACGTCGGTCTCGTCGTCGCCCATGTAGAGCCCCTGGGCGATGCCCCCGGCGGGAGGGACGCCTCGGGCTGACGGCGCCAGGAGCCCGGCGACCCCCCTGCCCTTGTCTATGGGGAGCGGTGGCCGGACCTCGAGGACCTTGCGTCCCCAGTGGACGTCGAAGCCGTCGGCCAGGGCACGGGACTCGATCTCCTGCACGGCAGCCAGGGCGGCGTCGTCGTCGGGGGCCCCCCGCCAGTGGAAGCCGGCGATCGGGCCCTTGTCCTCGCCGCGGACACCGAGGCGGGCGAGCTCGGCGGTCTCGGCCGCCCCGGCGAAGGCCCGGACCTTCTCGATCCAGGGGGCGACCTCGGGGTCGAGCACGACGCCGGCGGCCCCGGGGTCGAGGCGCTCGCAGCCGTGGTTGCCGACGTAGGCGATCGAGTCGATGGCGACGATCTCCCGGGCCACGGCGGCCGGGCGGCCGCTGACACAGGCGACGATCCGATAGCGCCGGGCGATCTCGACCAACATGCCGCGGGTCGCCTCGGTGACCTGGGCGTCGGAGGCCTTGGGGACGATCGGGGCGAGGGTGCCGTCGACGTCGAGGAGGATGGCCGAGCCGGCCGGGTCGTCCCGCAGCGGGGCGAGCGCTTCAGCCAGGGTGGCGAGGGTGGGCACGGCATCTAGTATGGCGCCCATGCCCCGCGCCCGATCGCTCCGGCTCGCGGCGATCGGGACGGCGGCGGGGGTGGTCAGCGGCTTGTTCGGGGTGGGGGGCGGGGCGGTGATCGTGCCGCTGCTCATCCTCTGGCTCGGCTACGGCGAGCGGGAGGCGACCGGGACCTCGCTGGCCGCCATCGTCCCGACCGCGGCCGTCGGCATGGCGGCCCAGGCGGTCTACGGAAACGTGCGCGTCGTCCCCGGCCTCCTCATCGGGGTGCCGGCCCTCGGCGGGGTCGTGCTCGGGACCTACCTCCAGCAGCGGGTCCGCGGCCGGACGGTGTCGCTCCTCTTCGCCGGGGTGCTCGTCCTCGTGGCCGCGGAGCTCCTCGTCCGGTGATCGAGCTCGCGGCCATCGGCCTCCTCGCCGGGGTCCTGTCGGGCATGCTCGGGGTGGGCGGAGGCGTGCTCTTCGTCCCGGGGCTGGTGTTCGTCGCCGGGCTCAGCCAGGTCGACGCCGAGGCGACGTCGCTGCTGGCCATCATCCCGGTGGCCCTGCTCGGGGCCTGGCGCCAGCACGGGTACGGGAACCTCCGGGCCGGCGACGGCCTGGTCATCGGCCTGCTCTCGGTGGCCGGGGCGCTCGGCGGGGTGGCCCTGGCCAACGTCCTCTCGGGGCGGGTGCTGCGCATCCTCTTCGCCCTGCTCATGCTCCTCGCCGCCGCCCAGCTCGCCCGGGGGGCCCGAGCGTGACCAGGGGTCGCGCTATCCTCCGAGGGAGATGGGCCTCGAGAATCCGACCCACATCGCCATCATCGTCGTCATCCTGCTGCTCGTGTTCGGCGCCAAGCGCCTGCCCGAGCTCGGCAGGTCGCTGGGTGAGGGCATGCGGGGCTTCAAGGACTCGGTCTCGGGCGGCGGCTCCCGCGAGCCCGAGGCGCTGACGCCACCCGCCCCCGTGGCCCCGGCTCCGGCTCCGGCGCCGGCCCCCCCGCCCCCGGCGCCAGCCGCAACCGAGGCACCGCCGGTCCCGGCCCAGGCGCCCGCGCCGGCGCCTGACGCTCGCTGATCACCCGCTGATCGGGTCCCGCCCCGCGCCTCACCCAGCCCGGGACCGCGCCTCACCCGGCGACCGCGCTGCTCCCCGGGCCCCCGGCCCCGAGGAGCGGTCAGGGCTGGTCGGGTCCGGGGGTGGCCCGGGGTCCACGGAGGGGGGCGGTGCCGAACACGCGGTCCCAATAGGGGGCGCTGACCCCGAAGCCGGTGGTGTCGTCCTGGAAGTGGTGGCGCATGTGGGCCTCGCGCAGGAGCCGGCCGAGGCGCCGGGTGGGGCGGCGGTGGTGGACGTAGTAGTGGGTCATGTCGTAGATCAGGTAGCCGCCGATGAAGCCGCCCTCGATGCCGGGGGCGTAGCGACGGCCGAAGAGGGCGAGGAAGGCCAGATAGAAGACGATGGCCAAGGGGACGCTGACCGACGGGGGCATGACCAGCCGCTTGGGGTCGTTGGGGTGCTCGTGGTGGACGCCGTGGATGATCCAGTGCAGCCGGGCCCCGAGGCCGGCGTCGGGCTCGAAGTGAAAGACGAGGCGGTGCATCCAGTACTCGGTGAGCGTCCAGAGGACGTAGCCGGCGAGGACGAGCCCGGCCGCCGCGGCTGGGCCGCGGCGGTCGACGGCGACGGCGATGAAGCCGAGGATGAAGGGCCCGAAGATCGCCGGGGGCACGCCGGGATGGACGCGGGAGAGCCGGTCGAGCAGATCGGACTCGAACATCCGCGGCGAGGCGCGCAGCTGATCGGTCCTGGGCGGCGGTGTCGCGTTCATGGCTCCCTCCAAGCGTCTCTTACCACAGCGAATATTGCGTTATTCCTCGGGCGCGTCAAGTCGATGGCGCCGCGATGGGCTCGCCGGGGTACCTACCGTACCCGGCGCGGGCGACTCGATGCCGGGCGCCGGGCGTCGGGCCACCCGGCCACGTCCGGGACCCCAGCCGCCTGACACCCTCGCCGGGATGGACTCCCGCCGGGCCGGCCCGACGGACGCCCGGACCTCCGGGCCGGCGTCCATCTGAGGAGCCCGCCGTGCCCCGGTGGCGGCGGGCCCGCCGTCCTCCCCGACCGGAGGCCGGTGAGATCGTTGCGCGCGCAAGCACCTGCGGTATGCTGGGGGCATGGAGCTTGGCGTGGCCACCTTCGCCGACCTGGCCGCCCGGACGACGCCGCGCCAGCGGATGCTCGACCTCATGGAGGAGGCCGAGCTCGCCGAGCAACTCGGTCTCGACCTGTTCGCCGTCGGAGAGCACCACCGGCGGGACTTCCTCGTCTCTTCGCCGGCCGTGGTCCTCGGGGCGATCGCCGCGCGGACCGAGCGGATCCGCCTCTCGAGCGCGGTGACCGTCCTCAGCTCCGATGACCCGGTCCGGGTCTTCCAGGACTTCGCCCACGTCGACCTGATCTCGGGCGGGCGGGCGGAGATCATGGCCGGGCGGGGTTCGTTCGTGGAGTCGTTCCCGCTGTTCGGCTTCGACCTCGACGACTACGACGAGCTCTTCGCCGAGAAGCTCGACCTCCTCCTGAGGATTCGCGAGAGCGCGCGGGTGACCTGGTCGGGGCGGCTGCGACCGCCGCTCGAGGACGCCGAGGTCTGGCCCCGACCGGTCCAGGACCGGCTGCCGGTGTGGCTGGCCGTCGGCGGCTCGCCCGGGTCGGTGCTCCGGGCCGGGGCGCTCGGGCTGCCGCTCACGGTGGCGATCATCGGGGGGCGACCGGAGCGGTTCGTCCCCCTGGTCGAGAGCTATCGCCAGGCGTTCAGGCAGGCGGGCCACGACGAGCGGGAGATGAAGGTGGCCATCAACACCCACGCCTTCGTCGCCGAGACCGAGGCCCGGGCCGACGCGGCGTTCGGAGCGTCCTACCTGGCGATGATGAACCGCATCGGCCGGGAGCGGGGCTGGCCGCGGTCGGGCAAGGCGGAGTACCTGGCGCTGCGCTCGCCGCGGGGGGCCCTGGCCGCCGGTACGCCGGAGCAGGTGGCCGAGAAGCTGCTCTTCGAGCACGAGCTCTTCGGCCATCAGCGCTACATCGCCCAGATGAGCGTCGGGGCCGTCGCCCACCGGGACGTGCTGCGATCGATGGAGCTTTTCGCCACCGAGGTGGCCCCGGTGGTCCGGGCGGAGGTCGCCCGCCGCCAGGCTCCGACCGTGCCCGCCGGCTGAGGACGGGATGGCCGGCGGCGCTATCGCACCGGCACGATCGAGTCCAGCGGCGAGGCGCCGGTGGCCAGCCGGTCGAGCGGCTGCCACTGGGTGGTCTGCGGTGGTGCGGCGGCCGGCGTGGTCGCGGCGGCCCCGCCCCGGCCCGGAGCCGACGCCCGCCGGCCGACGATGGCGATCGCCGCCGTCGATGGCCGGGGATCGACGGCGGGGTTGACGATCTGGCCGAGGCGGGTGACGAGGGCGAGCCACTGCTTGGGCTCGAGCAGGGTGGCCCCCTGGCGGGCCGGTGTCGCCTGCGGGTCATAGGGGACGGCGAAGCCGACGTGGACCCGGTCGGCGTGATCGGGGAGGGCGAAGGTGTCATCGGCCCCGGGGTAGCGCATGAGGCTGACGATCTGGCTGGGCCGATAGCTGCCCTGGAGGGTGAGGAGCCGGCGGATCATGAGATCGGTGATCGAGCCGGCGCCCTGGTGGCCGGTGACCGGGATGGCGTTGATGGAGGAGATGTCGACGCCGTTTCCCGAGGCGTTCTCCGACTGCTCGCCGGTCGGCCCGGCCGGCGAGGCGCCGCAACGCAGGGCGCTCACGCCGGGCTTCAGCCCGGAGGCGGCGAGGAGCTCGAGGGCGGCCAGCACCCGCCGGTCGATCAGGCCGGCGGCGATATCGCTCCGTCCGCAGGGGTAGATGTCGATCGACGGGTCGGCGAGGACCTGCTGCTGGAGTTGGGCCTCGCCCTCGAGGAGGATCTGCCCGATCGTCGGCTTCTGCGCCGCCGGCCCGACCGCCGCCGGATGGTCGACCGCCGTCGCCTCGAGCAGCTTCCACCCGTCGAGGATCGGCTTGGGGTCGATCAACGGGGCGCCGTTCCCGGCCGGACGGATCTGGAAGCTCAGATGCGGGGCCTGAGCCGGGGCGGTGACGCCGATGCGACCGAGGATCGCCCCGGCGATGACGTGAGCGCCCCGGATCAGCGGCTTGAGATCGACGTTGCCGGGGCGCACGCCGTAGGTGGCGAGGAACCGGCGCGCGGCCGCCGGGGTTGCCCCGGGGCCCCCGCGGGCAGGGGCCGGCGGCGTGGTGGCGGCAACTGCCGGGGTGGCGGCCGGCGGGGTGCCCGGGGCTCCGAGGACCGGGGCCTGGTGTCCGGCCGTGGCCGAGCGGCGGGGCGCCGGATCCCGGAGTGGGAGTCGCGGCGGGCTGGTGATGGTCGCCGGGCTCGACCTCGGCACGGCGAAGAACCGGGCCAGGAACTTCAGGCGGGTGTAGATGTAGATGTTGCCGTATGGGTCGCGTAGGGTGACGAACCGGCCGAGGCTCGGCGAGGTGCCGATGGCCGCGACGGTGGCGTCGTGGACGGCGACGACCGGCGCTCCCGGCGGGGCGTAGATGTCGATCGCCGGGTGGGCGGTACTCCCGGCGACCGCCGGCGCGGCCGGGGTCGCCGCGACCGCGGGGGTCGCCGGGCCGGCGTGGCGAGTGGCGGCGTGGACGGGGAACTGCCCGTCGGTGAGGCCGGTGATCGAGGTCACCAGGTCGGCGGGGACGCCACCGATGAGCTTGGCCCGGAGCATGACCGAGTCGGCGTACCACTGGGCGTGG